>JAHDIS010000009.1 GCA_020630695.1 Paracoccaceae bacterium
AGGGAGAGGCGAAGCTGTTGGCGATGAAGATGCCGATCGCCACCAAGAGCAGCAGGGTTTCCCAGCTTTTCAGCTTTTGTTCCAACGGTGACCGAAGGCGGTCGGGGATGATACGGTCAGTGGTGCTCATGATGCATGCTCCGCGCGCTTGAGGATGATGCGGCCCTTTTCACGATTGGCCTGTGCATTCAGGGCGACGGCGATGATGATCGCGCCGCCTGAAATGGCCAGTTGCCAGAAAGGGGAGATGTCGACGACGGGCAAGGCGTTCTTGATGATGCCCAGGAAAAGGGCGCCGAGGAGTGCACCTGCAACGGTTCCGATGCCCCCCATGATCGACACTCCGCCAATCACACAGGCCGCAACCACGTCCAGCTCAAACCCGCCGGCAATGTCGACATAGGACACCGCAAACCGCGACACCCATAGATACCCCGTCAGGCCAGCCAGCGCGCCTGAGATCGTAAAGGCCCAGAACTGGGTCTTGCCGACATCAATGCCAGCGTATGTCGCCGCATGCGGGTTGCCGCCCGCCGCATAAAAAGCACGGCCCAAAGTCGTGCGCGTCATCAGAACCGTAAAGCCAATGACAGCCACAACGGCAATCCAGCCAAGAACCGGCAGGCCTAGGATATCGGTCCGAGGGAAGGCCTTGAAGGCATCGCTCATCTCGTGGCTGTTGACCCATTTGCCGTCGGAAATCACGAAAATGATGCCCCGGAATATCGTCATAGTGCCAAGGGTTACAACGATCGGCGGGATGGCTAGCTTCCAGACAAGCAAGCCGTTGAACATCCCCAATAGCGTGCCAAGGCCCACAGCGATCAAAAGGATAAAGGCAATTGGCAACCCGGGCGCTGCGACATTAACCATCGAGACGACCATCCCGGTCAACGCCAGGTTTGCCGCTACGCTCAGGTCGATACATTTCGTCAGGATGACAATCATCTGACCAATCGCCAGCAGGACCAGCGGCGAGGTATCGTTGAACACATTGGCAAGGTTGCTGGGTGCAACGAAGGCCGGAAACCGCGAAGAGATCAGGGCCAGCAACAAGATGATAGCGCCAATCAGCAAGGCCTCGCGCGAAGTGATGAACCGGTTCAGCATGACGTTTTCCTTCAGATGCCAGCGGCGTGGCGGACAAGTGTTTCGGGCTGCAGTTCGTCCTCGGCCAACTCGGCGACAATCCGGCCTTCGCGCATTACGATTACGCGGTCAGACATGCCAAGAACCTCGGGGATTTCTGAACTGACCATGACAACGGCAAGACCTTGCGCCGCAAGCTCTGCCATGAATTCGTGCACGGCTGCCTTGGATCCGATGTCGACGCCCTTGGTCGGCTCATCGAGGATGATGACTTTGGGCTGAGTCGCCAACCACTTGGCAATGACCACCTTTTGCTGGTTGCCTCCCGAAAGATTGCCGACATGCGTGTCGAGTGAGGCCGCTCGCAGATCTAGCCGCTCGGTGTATTCGCGGGCCAGTTTGAATTCTTCGGCCAACTTCAGGAAACCCTTGCCGGAAATGCGCCCCAGCGACGGCAGGGTCACGTTCTGAAAGATCGGCAAATCAAGGATGGCGCCCTGTTTCCCGCGGTCTTCGGGGACGTAAACAATGCCGTTGGCAACGGCATCTGCAGGGGATTTGATTTGCACTGGCGCGCCATCAATCTCGATGGTGCCGCCCGACGGGCGGGTGATCCCGAACAGCGACTGCATGAATTCGGACCGGCCCGCACCAACAAGGCCATAAAAGCCAAGAATTTCGCCTTGTCGCAGGGAAAAGCTGATGTCTTCAAACTCTGTTGGGTGAGCGTAGTCTTGGACAGTCAAGACTGTCTCGCCTGGGTCTGACGCGCGTTCGGGGAAAATCTGGCTGACATCCCGGCCTACCATCATTTTGACCAGATCCGCCTCGGTGACATCGGCAATCGCACCGTCGCCAATCAGCTGGCCGTCACGAAAGACGGTGAAGTTGTCCGCGATCCGGAAAATCTCATCAAACTTGTGGCTGATGAACAAGATCGCCTTGCCTTGGGCCTTTAGGCTTTCGACAAGCTCATAGAGCTCCTCGATTTCCTTGTGCGATAGGGCGGCGGTTGGTTCGTCCATGATGACCACACGCGCATCAATCGAAAGCGCCCGCGCAATGGCGACAAGATGCTTGTTGGCGATGCCAAGGTCTTTGAGTTTGTGTTCCGGGTCAATCGGCGCACCAATCCCATCGAGGATCTCGCGCGCTTTGGCGTTCATGGTCTTGAGGTCAATCAGGCCAAAGCTGCCCCTTGGCGCATGGCCAAGAAAGATGTTTTCCGCGACCGAAAGCTCGTCAAATAGGACGGTTTCCTGATGAATGGCCGTCACGCCATGATCTGCGGCCGCCTGGGGCACGCGAAAGTTTGCTGGCTTTCCATCGACAAGAATTGCGCCCCCGTCAGGCTGGTAGATGCCGGTCAGAATCTTGACGACGGTGGACTTGCCTGCGCCGTTCTCACCAACCAGCGCGGTCACCTTGCCCGGGATCAAACGTAGCGAAACCTCTGAGAGAGCTTTGACCCCCGGAAAGGTCTTCGTGATGCCATCAAGCGCCAGAACCGAAGCCTCGTCGGCCTCGCTGTCGGACGGAAGGAGCGTGTCTGATTGTTTCAGCATCACAAATCTCTATTTCGGAGGGACAAGGAAGTCCGGCGCGGGGTAAACACCCGCGCCGGAGAAGCGTTCAGCTAGATCAAAAGATCGACTTGAACTGGTCGATGTTGGACGCATCATAGACGAATGGATCGGCCATTGCGGCAGACGTGTTTTCGTCCAGCGTGATGCTTCCGACCCGACCGATCGAGATCTTGGCGCCCGGTTCAGCGGTTGCCGCACCCGAAGCCAAAGCGTGGGCAATCATGGCTGCCGAGTAGCCAAGGTCGATGGGGTTCCAGATCGCAAAGGACTGCGACGCGCCGCTTTCAATGGCACCAGCCATCTCGGACGGCAGGCCAAGGCCTGTCACGTTGACCTCACCCACTTTACCAGCGTCAACCACAGCCTGTGCCGCAGCAACGATGCCAACCGATGTCGGCGCAATGATCGCGTCGAGGTCTGGGTAGGACTGCATCAGGCCGGTGGCCTCACGATAGGATTTGTCGGCCAGGTCGTCGCCATAGACAGTCGCCACAACGTTGATGCCTGGATAGTTGTCCATCACAGCGTTCATCTCGTCAATCCAGATGTTCTGGTTGGTTGATGTCGTGGTGGCGGACAGAACCGCAACGTCACCACCATCAGGCAAATGATCGGCCGCCAACTTGATGATCATGTTACCGATCAACGCATTGGACGACGGATTCAGGTGCACTTGGCGGCCTTCCTCAGCCACACCAGAGTCCCAGGAAATGACCGTGATCCCACGCTGCATCGCCCGCTGAAGGGTCGGGACAAGCGCGTCGGTGTCGTTGGCAGAGACCGCAATCGCATCAACACCTTGAGCGATCAGCGAGTTGATGACCTCGATCTGGCCCTCAGCCGTCGTATCCGTCGGGCCGGTGTAGATGATTTCGACACCACCCAGTTCTGCTGCTGCCTCTTCAGCGCCTTCTGCGGCAGCTTCAAAGAAGCCAATCCCGAGGGCCTTAACGACCAGTGCAATACGCATGTCGTCCTGCGCCATGGCGGTGGAGCCGAGCATTGTTGCAGCAAAGCTGAGCCCTGCGGTGAGTTTGGTAAAAGTGCGACGTTTCATTGGTATCCTCCCTAAAGTACGTTCGCGTGTCTGACCTCTTACGAGGCCACGTTTCTCTGAGCGCCCCCTGCTTGGGTGACGATCAGCGTCACTTCGGCGGCCTCAAGCATCGAAGCCGCTTTGTCTGAAATCTGGTCATCGGTGATTACCGTTGTGATCCGATTCAACGGGCACAGCACAAGGCTGGAGCGCTGTTCGAATTTCGTGCTGTCGGCCAGGACGACAAGTTCATCGGCTTGCCCGATAAGCTTCTGTTCGGCCTGGATCAGCAACGGATCGGCCTCCATCAGACCCAAGGGGCCAAGCCCTTGCGCGCCCATAAACATGCGCCGGGCACAGAAGTTCCGGGTCACATCATTGTCGAAGGGCGACAATATGATGTTTTGTTCACGGTAAATCGTGCCGCCAGAAAGCATGATTGTGTTCTTCGAATGCTTGAGCAGATGTTCGGCAATTGGGAACGAGTTGGTGAACACCTGCATGCGGCGACTGGCCAGGGGGTGCACCATCTGGAACGTCGTCGTCCCGCCATTGATGATGATCGCATCACCATCTTCGCACATCTCAACAGCAGCGGCGGCAATCGCCTGCTTCTCGGCGATCCGCATTGTTTCGTTGACCGAGAAGGGCCGGCCAGCCAGGCCGACAAATTGCGGTGGATTGATCGCCTCGGCGCCTCCACGCACCCGGCGCAGCTGCTTGCTTTCGTCTAGTGTCGCGATGTCCCGCCGGATCGTTGCTTCTGACGCGCCGGTCAGGCTGCACAGCTCGATCACAGTCACAACGGGGCGTTCTTCGATCGCTGACAAGATGATCGTATGGCGTTCTTTTTCGTGCATTCCGAGTCCTCCCTGCGTCGAAAGCTGTAGGGATTCGGATCATCTGTCAATCAAAAACAATCATTACCAATCATACTGCATTGCAGCATGATTGCTTTTGATCATTAATGATTGACAAAACGTCACGCGGCAATCAGCCTTTGGGGGAATGCATTGTCGGGCGCAGGGCGTCCACCGGGAGGAAACATGTTGAAATCGTTGGAAACTCAGCTTCTTGATAGCCGCTGGAATGCGAAAGAAGCCGAGGGGATGAGCGAATCGGAACTGCTGCTTTATCGCTCAAACATCCTCGGCTCGGACAAACGAGTGACGAATTATGGCGGTGGCAACACATCGGCCAAGGTAATGGAGATTGACCCGCTTTCCGGCGATGAGGTTGAGGTTCTTTGGGTCAAGGGATCGGGCGGCGATATTGGCTCGATCAAGATGGATGGGTTTGCCACGCTCTATATGGACAAGCTGCACGCACTCAAGTCGCTCTATCGCGGGGTTGAGTTCGAAGACGAGATGGTCGGCTATCTGCCCCACTGCACATTCAAGCTGAACCCGCGTGCGGCATCGATCGACACGCCCCTGCATGCCTATGTCCCGCGCAAACACGTCGATCACGTTCACGCCGACGCCATCATCGCGATCGCTGCATCGAAGAACTCCAAAGACCTGACGAAGGAGATTTTCGGTGAGCGGGTCGGTTGGCTGCCTTGGAAGAAGCCGGGATATGAGCTTGGTCTTTGGCTTGAAAAGTTCTGCCTGGAAAATCCAGAAGCGGACGGTGTGGTTCTTGAAAGCCATGGTCTGTTTACATGGGGCGACACCGCGAAAGAGTGCTACGACCAGACCATTGACGTTATCAATGTCGCAACGAAGTGGTTGGCCGAACGCAGCGAGGGTGTCGCGGCGTTTGGTGGCGCGATCCACAAGAGCCTACCTGCAGGCGACCGTCGCGCCATCGCCGCCCACCTGATGCCGGCTATCCGTGGCTATGTCTCTGGCAACCAGCATATGGTCGGCCACTTCAACGACAGCGACGCCGTGCTTGAATTCGTGAACTCCAAAGAGATGAAGCCGCTTGCGGCTTTGGGCACCTCCTGCCCCGACCATTTCCTGCGGACCAAAATCTGTCCGCTGGTCATTGAATTCGACCCAGCCAAAGGCAACATCGACGCAGTGCTTGAAGGTCTGGCCGGTCAGATCGAGGCATACCGCGAGGACTACGCCGCCTACTACGAGCGCTGCAAGAAAGACGACAGCCCAGCCCTGCGTGACCCCAATGCGGTGGTCTATCTGGTGCCAGGCGTCGGCATGATCACCTTTGCGAAAGACAAGGCGACGGCACGCATTTCTGGCGAATTCTACGTCAACGCGATCAACGTCATGCGCGGGGCGTCGGCGGTCAGCGAGTATCAGGGCTTGCCTGAGCAGGAAGCCTTCGACATCGAATACTGGCTGCTGGAAGAGGCAAAACTTCAGCGGATGCCGAAACCCAAGTCGCTTGCCGGTCGGGTGGCGCTGGTCACCGGCGGTGCGGGCGGCATCGGCGCGGCGACAGCTGAGCGTTACCTGCACGAAGGGGCCTGTGTGATCCTCGCGGACATCAATGAAGAGGCCCTAACTTCCACCAAAGAAAACCTATCAGGCAACTTCGGCACCGATGTTGTGAGCAGCGTTATCATGGACGTGACAAACGAAGATGCTGTTGCGGCGGCCTTCGCCGATGCCTCGGTTGAATTCGGCGGGGTGGATATTCTGGTCTCAAACGCAGGCATCGCGTCGTCCGCCCCGATCGAAGAGACGTCGTTGGCGCTGTGGAACAAGAACATGGACATCCTGTCCACCGGCTATTTTCTGGTCAGTCGTGAAGCGTTCAAGCTGGTGCGGGTGCAGGATATGGGCGGCGCGGTGGTCTTCGTTGCTTCGAAGAACGGCCTTGCTGCCTCACCGAATGCCGCAGCCTATTGCACTGCGAAAGCCGCCGAAATCCACCTGGCCCGCTGTCTGGCACTTGAGGGTGCCGAAGCCGGCATTCGCGTCAACGTCGTCAATCCCGATGCCGTCCTGCGCGGTTCCAAGATCTGGGAAGGGGATTGGCTGCAGCAACGCGCTGGCACCTATGGAACCGATAAGGACGGGCTGGAAGAAATGTATCGTCAGCGGTCCATGCTGAAACGGTCCGTGCTGCCTGAAGACATCGCCGAAGCTTGCTATTTCTTCGCGGCAGACACATCGGCCAAGTCCACCGGCAACATCATCAATGTGGATGCCGGCAACGTCCAAGCATTCACGCGATAGGATCAGATCAATGAGCTATGAGACCGCGAAAGCCGCCTTTGCCGAGTGGGGCGTCGACACCGACGCTGCCCTCGACCGCCTGAAAACCATTCCGATTTCCATGCATTGCTGGCAAGGCGATGACGTCGTTGGCTTTGAGCAGAAATCGGGGTCATCCGGTGGTGGCATTCAGGCGACTGGCAACCATCCGGGACGTGCGCGAACGCCCGATGAACTGCGTGCCGATCTGGAATTCGCCTATGCGATGATCCCGGGCAAACACCGTTTGAACCTGCATGCGATGTATCTGGATACAAATGAGAACCCGGACCGTGATGAGATCGAGTATCGGCATTTCGCGCCTTGGATCGATTGGGCCAAGGGCCAAGGCATCGGGTTGGACTTCAATCCAACGTTCTTTGCTCATGCCAAGGCCGACGACAATCTGACCCTTAGCCATCCAGACCAGGGCATCAGGGACTTCTGGATCGAACACGGCAAACGGTCCCGTGATATCTCTGCCCGGATGGGCGCGGCCCTGGGGACCGCTTGCGTTAACAACATCTGGGTGCCTGACGGCTATAAGGACACGCCGATTGACAGGATGTCTGCGCGCGCCCGGCTGGAGGGCTCGCTGGATGCCATGCTTGCCGCGCCGCAAGACAAAGCGCAGATGCTGGACGCGGTCGAAAGCAAGCTCTTCGGGATCGGCGTAGAGGCCTGCACCGTCGGCAGCCACGAGTTTTACATGGGCTATGCGATCCGCAAAGGAACCTTGCTGTGCCTCGATATGGGGCATTTCCACCCGACCGAAAATGTAGCCGACAAGTTGAGTTCGGTCGCTCTTTCGCTGGATGAAATCCTGCTTCACGTCTCACGTCCGATGCGGTGGGACAGCGACCATGTCATCCTGTTGAACGACGACATCCTGCAAATGGCGCAAGAGCTGGTCAGTGCCGATCTGCTTGACCGCACCCATATTGGTCTCGACTTCTTCGATGCCACGATCAGCCGCACCGCGGCTTGGGTCATCGGCACACGAAACATGCAAAAAGCCCTGCTTCGTGCGCTACTGATGCCGCTGGATGCCCTAAAAACTGCTGAAACCGCGCTCGATTACACAACCCGACTGACAGTGACGGAAGAGTTCAAAGATATGCCCTTTGGCGCAATCTGGAATGAGTTTGCCAGACGCGAAGATGTTCCGGACGGTCAGGCGCTCTTGAAGGAGCTTGAGCACTATCAAAAAAGCGTATCAGGCCGAAACTGAGGGCCGATTGACTGATCCTTTCAGCAATTCGCCGACTTAACCCTGTGTAATGCTGCTATATCGTCCAAAGTCTGCTTCAGTAGCTGCACCGCGGCAGAGAACCACGTTGGTTAACGTCCGGTTTGGGCCGTCCTTACAAATCCCAATGTCAGCAATCCGCACTTCGCAGCCATCCGTGCAAGATGCGGCATTGGTAGCTATGGGCTCCAACCCGAAAGGACGACAATCCATCCCCATACGGAAAAGGCCCCTCCGCCAAAGCGAAGAGGCCTATACTGATCGTCGCAGATTTGAGGTTACGCCGTTGCCAGCATCCCCTGCTCTTTCGCAAGCTCACGCATGCGCTTTTGCAACTTTTCAAAGGCGCGCACTTCGATCTGGCGAATCCGCTCGCGGCTGACGTCATAAACCGAAGACAGATCTTCCAATGTAACCGGCTGATCGGACAAACGGCGCTGGGTGAGGATATCCTTTTCACGGTCGTTCAGCACATCCATGGACTGTGCCAGCATAGCGCGGCGCGCTTCCAGCTCGTCCTTTTCGGCGTAGTCTTCAGCCTGGTTGGCATCTTCGTCTTCCAGCCAGTCCTGCCACTGCATCGTGCCTTCGCCGTCGCTTCCGACCTGAGCATTGAGCGACGCGTCACCGCCTGACATCCGCCGGTTCATAGAGATCACTTCGGCCTCATTGACGCCAAGGTCATGAGCAATCCGCGCGACATGTTCCGGTCGCAGGTCACCCTCTTCCAACGCGCCGATGCGGTTCTTGGCCTTGCGCAGGTTAAAGAACAGCTTCTTTTGCGCCGAAGTTGTACCCAGCTTGACCAGCGACCAGGACCGCAGGATGTACTCCTGGATCGAGGCACGGATCCACCACATGGCATAGGTCGCCAGACGGAACCCTTTTTCGGGATCAAAGCGCTTGACCGCCTGCATCAAGCCTACGTTGGCTTCCGAGATCACTTCAGCCTGCGGCAGGCCATAGCCGCGATAGCCCATGGCAATCTTGGCCGCGAGACGCAGGTGCGACGTCACCATCTGGTGCGCGGCTTCAGTGTCTTCGTTTTCCACCCACCGCTTGGCGAGCATATATTCCTCTTCCGGCTCAAGCAGCGGAAACTTGCGGATTTCCTGCAAGTAACGGTTCAGACCGGCTTCCGGCGACGGGGCCGGCAGATTTGCATAACTGGACATGGCACTCTCCCTCCTTGGGACCCGCGATGTTACGCGGCTTAACATTCATTTAGGAAGCCTGTGGCGCAGTTTCAAGCGTTTTGGCTCTCAAAGGTTGATACGTAGTTAAGAAAGTTTTCCGTCGGTGTAAGGGTTGGTTACGTGCGCTCACGCGCATGTGCAGTGCGTTACAACGACAAATGCACTTGGGCGGGCCACAAACGTGACCTTCTTCTTTGTCCAAATACTCCGGGGGTTTGGGGGCTGGCCCCCAATCGATCAACTAAGTCCGCGCAAGCGGCGTTACAAATGCGCAAGGGCTTCACGCGCCAGCGCAACCGCTTCTTCGGGATCATCTCGCGCACTATCGGGCAAGGTCCAGTAAGGCATGGCCGTGGTCGTGCCGTTCTTGCGGGTATAGCTGAACCGTGTGCAGCCCATCGCCTCCAGGCGTTCGGCAAATGCACCCGCACCTTTGATCATCAGGCCAAAGTCACTGTGAATGATCGCAAAGATCGTTCCATCCTGATAGAGGCACAGCCCGCCCATCATCTTTCGCGTGGTAATGCCGCCAAGATCGGAAAAGAGATCCACCGCAAAGGCGATCTCTTCGTCCGATACTGCCATGTCAGGCTTTGCCCTGCTCGGCCGTCAGTTCCTCGACGTCCTTGAACTTGATCGACTCGCCGCAGCCGCAGGCATCCGCGACGTTGGGATTGCGGAATTTGAAGCCCGATTCCAGAAGAGAAGTTTCGTAGTCGATCTCGGTTCCGAACAGAAACATCTGTGCCATGGGCGCGATCAATACACGCGCGCCATCCTGCTCAACCACTTCATCATTGGGATCGGCGTCATCCACGTAGTCCATGGTATATTCCATGCCCGCGCAGCCGCCCTTCTTGATGCCGATGCGCAGGCCGTGACGGCCGTCGCGGTCCATCAACTTGCTGATCTGCTTAATCGCAGCCGGGGTCATGCTGACCGCTTGTTTGCCAGGAATACCGAACATGACGTTTCTCCTTCCCGTTCAATCTAGGCATGGCTGTCCAACCGGACAAGCGCTGCTTACATAAAGCCCAGCTCGAGCCGCGCCTCGTCGGACATCATGTCCATTCCCCAAGGCGGATCCCAGGTAATTTCGACATCCACCTGCTTGATCCCCGGCAACGGCTCAACCGCTTCGGCCAGCCAGCCCGGCATCTCACCGGCCACAGGACAGCCCGGCGCAGTCAGCGTCATGATGATCCGTACCTCGTTTTCGGCACCGATCTCGATGGTGTAGACAAGGCCCAGATCATAGATATTCACTGGAATTTCAGGGTCATAGACCGTGCGACAGGCCTCAACAACCTGATCGTAAAGCGGATGATCCGTGCTGGATGGCGCAATCAGGGGCGCACCTTCAAGCGGGGGGCTCGCGTCGTTCATGACCTGTCCTTCATGTATTCTTGAGAAAAGATATAGGAAAAGACCCGCCCGGGGTAAAGGGCGCGCGCCGAGCAATCGACAACAGGGCGTGCTATTGACGCAGGGCCTCTATCAGATCGGCCATATCTTGTGGCAAAGCAGCCTCAAAGAGCATGTGCTCATCGCTGACCGGATGCACAAACCCCAGCTCTGCCGCATGCAGGGCCTGCCGATCAAAGCCCTGCACTGCCGCCAAAGCGCCAGCGCTCAATGCGCTTGGGGCAATTTTTCGGCGCCCGCCATAGACCGGATCACCCAAAAGCCCGTGGCCCGCATGTGCCATATGCACCCTGATCTGGTGGGTCCGCCCTGTCTCCAGACGGCATTGCACCAAAGCACAGGCCGCAGGGGAGCCGAAACGCTCCAGCACTCTTGCGTGGGTGACGGCATGACGGCCCTGCCCGCCGAACAACACGGCCTGCCTTTGGCGATCAGTCTTGTGGCGTGCCAGCCCGCTGGTGATCGTAATCCCGCCCCCCTGCGCTTTGGACACGCCTTTTGTGCCCATCAGGCGTGGATCTGCCACGTCGGGCACACCGTGAACCACGGCCAGATATGACCGCCGGGCGGTATGTTTTTCAAATTGAGCCGCCAACCCGTGATGCGCCCGATCCGATTTGGCGACCACCAGCAGCCCGGAGGTATCCTTGTCGATCCGGTGCACGATGCCGGGGCGCTTTTCGCCGCCAACCCCAGACAAGGCCCCGTCAAAGTGATGCAGCAGCGCATTCACCAGCGTCCCGTCTGGTGAACCCGGGGCAGGATGCACCACCATTCCGGCCGGTTTGTTAACCACAAGCACATCGTCGTCTTCATGCACGATGTCCAATGGGATGTCCTGTGCCACGACATCGTAGTTCTGCGCTGCTGGCACCACGATCTGAACCACCATGCCTTCTGCAACCTTGGCTTTCGGGTCAGCAGCGACCTTGCCATCGATTTGCACGGCACCGCTTTCGATCAGTCTTGCGAGACGTGTTCGTGACAGTGCCGCCGTCTCCGGAACATCGCGCGCCAGCGCCTTGTCCAGCCGTGCGGGTGGGTTCGCTGCGATTTCAAAGGTCAAAGGGTCGGACATACAGGCTCCTGCGGCCATAAAGGCCTTGATGGGCGCGCTATACCAATCCGGCAGCGGCGCGACCAGTACCGACTACAGATCGATTTCCCATGTCTGCTCGACCAGAGACACGCCAAAACTGTGAACCGGTTCAGACCGGGTGATCCGCCACCCCATCGCCTGATACAGCGCGCAGGCAGCTTTATGGCTTTCGTGGGTCCAAAGCTGCGCCCTGTCATAGCCCGCCTGACGTGCAAAGCGCATCCAGGCGTCCAGCATCATACGTCCGGCCCCTTGGCCGCGCGCTTCGGGCACCAGAAGAAACAAGCGCAGTTTGGCGGTCTTCTCATCCAGACGAACGCAAAAGACACTGCCCAGCCTCTGGTCATCGGAACAGGCGATAAACGCCCGCTCGCATTCGGGATCATGGGACTGTTCAAAATCGGCCAGTATGTCGGCGACCAAGGGCGCAAAGCTCTCATCAAAGCCTTCGTCACGCATGTAAAGCTGGCGGTGTTGCTCGACCAGCCACTCAGCATCGCCCGGCTGCATATGGCGCAATTCAAACGGCATGACCCCATGGATACGTCCCCACGCTTGCAAATCAAGCCCTGCAGCGCTAGGGCACACCCAGCCAGCTTGCGGAGGCCATCATGGGCATCAACGACGAACGCGACATCGAAGCCAACCTGCAAATCGGGCCAACCGATCAGGGTATGGTGCGCTTGTTCATGTTCTCGGGTGACCTCGAAATCCCCATGGATTTCGAGCCCGAAGAAGCCGAAGAAATCGCTGAGGAAATTCGCGCGGCTGCCGCCACGGCCCGGCGCGTCAAACGCCGCTAGATCCGGCATTCCGGCCCAGCCCGCTGGGCTAACTGGATTTATTCAATCATTCGAATTTCATCCAGAACGTATCCCTCGCGATGTTCGGACTGCGCCACCACGCGGCCCGATGCGCGCGGCGGTGTCGTTTGGCTTGCCTGCACCGCTGCCTTGGCCGCAAGATCTTGGATCGACACAACAGGCAGCCCCCCTGCCCCGAGCCTGTCCTGCAAAGCTGCATTTGCCGGGTTCACGGCTATGCCCGCCTCAGTAACGACCACGTCGACGCAAGACCCCGGTGTGGTCAACGTCGTGACCTTTGGCACGACTTTTGCAAAGCCCGCCGCTGTCAGGCGCGTGGTCACAACCGTCAGCGCTGCGCCTTGGGCCGCATCCGCATGGCCGCCAGAGCCGCCAATAATGAGCCCATCCGAGCGAGTGGTGACATTCACGTTGAAATCCGTGTCCACCTGCGCCGCACCGAGCACAACCGCCGACAATTCGTCAACAACCGCGCCGCCAACGTGCGGTCCAGCATAGGCCGATGCAGACATCGACTGATGCGCAGAATTACGGCTGCGAGACGCAACCGCTTCGAGATCAAAGCACTGAACATCCATCAAACTGCGAAACAGCCCGGCCTCAAGCATTTTGACGTGAAACCCGGAAATCCCCCCGCAGGCAAAGCTGCCCTGCACTCCGTGGGTGGTCATGGCCTGACCAACGGCCTGTGCGGTTGCAATGGAAATGCCCCCGGCCCCGGTCTGAAACGAAAAGCCCGGTATCAGCTGTCCACTGGCCGCAATCACATCGGCCGCCTGGCCTGCAATCGCAACGCTTTGCGGATCCATCGCCGGACGCGTCGCACCGGATCCGATGCCAGCCGGATCACCGATGCGGTCCACCTGCAGAACCATATCCACCCGGTCCTGCGACAGATCTATCGGACAGGCTGGAAAAGGAACGATGGTATCGGTGACAGCCACCACGTGCTGAGCGGCCCCCACATCCGCCATAGGGTAACCCAGAACACCAAACGGCGCGCGCCCGGTTCGCGCAGACAGGTTCCCACGGCAATCCGCCGCCGAAGCCGCAACAAATGCCACGTCGATCCTCTGCTCTCCGGAGTCCAACGCACGCGCGCGACCACCGTGCGTTCGCAAACGGACAGGCGTTTTCAATGCGCCGCGGCTGATCGCGTGGGCGAGCGGGCCTGACATATAGCTGGTGGCAATACTGGCGATCACGCCCTTCTCAACCAACGCCACCAAAGGGGCGTGCACGGGGAACAGCGATGTTGCCTCAAGGTGCAGACCCTTCAACCCAGCCTCACCCAACGCAGTCAGGATCAGATTCATGACCCCATCGCCATTCCGCAGATGGTGGTGAAACGACACGCATCCCCCGTCGGATAAACCGCTCCTTTCGATCACCGCGTGGATGTCGTTCAGAAGCTTGCCTTTGGTCGAAGTGTTGGGCCGGGACATGTCACGCCGTTGTTTGGGTTTCTGCCAAGCAAGGTGTAACGGCTGAGCCGGTCAGGACAAGCGCGGCAAGGCGTTTTGCCATGCGCCGCATGTTCAGCCTATCTGCGGGATCAGGCTCCACGCGCCTGCAACACGTGTCGCGCGCCACTTTGCGCCGATGCATAGACCGCGGCCTCGATCCTGAGCACCTCAAGATACTCCTCGGCCAGCGTCTCGATCTGTCCGGTGCCGCCCAATCCGTTGACCACATGGCGCTGAAACGCGTGCACGCAGCCGCCCCCAAAACTATCATCATCAGTGGGCGCAAGACGCTGGATCTGGTCGCGCGTCGCGAATGCCCGATGCCAGACCGAACCGTCGCCGCGCAGCGAAAGCGTGCCCTCGGTGCCTTCGAACAGCCCCTCGCCCATGGTGCATCGCAAATTTCTGGCGTCGTGATCCAGATGCCGATTGCCATCGATCACAGCGCGCGTGTTGCCGGGATGCTCAAGGATGATCAAACCGGCATCTTCCCCTGCGATTGCGGGGTTCAGGCGGCGCAGGTCTGCGTAGACCGAAACCGGATCGCCCAGCAAAAACCGGAAAGTATCGATCAGATGCACGGCGGTTTCATGCACCAAAAACCGCTCCATCTTCTGAAAATACGGCTGACGATCCAGATAGGCCTCCGGGCCCTGCCCGTCGCCGGGACGCAATCGAAACGTTGCCTGTTGCACCTGCCCGATCAAACCATCGCGGATCGCGCTTTTGATGGCGCGGTACCACGGTTGGAACCGGAAATTCTCATGCACGATCAGCGTGACACCGGCATGCTGGGCCAGAGCGACCATGGCTTCTGCTTCGTCCAGACTGCTGCAAAAGGGCTTTTGACAGATGATCGTGCCGACCCCAGCCGAAATGGCCATGCGAATGGCCTCTGAATGCCCGGCGGGAGGCAAGATGATGTCCAGAACATCTGGAACGGTCTGCTCCAGCATCTCGGCCAGCTCGACAAAACCGGGCAGCCCGGTCGCATGTGCCTTTGCCAGATCATGATCGCAGGCCCCGACCAAGGCAACTTCGGGCATCCGAGCCCAGCTTTCGTAGTGAAATCGGCTGAAATACCCCGCGCCTACACAGGCTATGCGTATGGGCGGCCTTGGCATCACTGCGACCACAATTGCGCTTTGACGGCGTCCGCCGCTTCTTGGGTTGTGGCGCGCCCGCCCAGATCGCGGGTCAACACGGCACCGGAACCGACCACCGCTTCGGTTGCTTCGCGCAGACGTTGGCCGTCACTGCGCAAGGCCAGATTGTCGTGTTTCACGCCAAGCCAGTCGAGCATCATGGCCGCAGACAAGATCATAGCAAACGGATTGGCCACACCCTGCCCGGCGATATCAGGGGCCGAGCCGTGACAAGGCTGGAACACCGCATGATCCAGCCCGATGTCTGCCGACGGGGCGAGCCCGAGCCCGCCCATCAATCCGGCCCCCAGATCCGAAAGAATGTCGCCAAACATGTTTTCCGTCACCAGCACATCAAAATCCCACGGACGCTGGACCATCCAAAGCGCCATCGCATCAACATAGGCATGATCAGAGGTCAAATCGGAACGCCGACCAGCCTCTTTGTCAAAAAGATCCCGAAAGAACGCAAAAGCGCGAAAGACATTGGCTTTGTCGACGCAGGTCACGTGCCCCCGTCCACGGCCCGCCGCCTTGCGGGTGGCCGCAAGGTCAAAAGCAAAACGGAACAGCTTTTCGCTGATATCGCGTGTGATCAACAAGGTTTCGCGCGCTTCGTTTTCGCTGACTTCGCCTCTGCCTTGCGTGTAGAAAAGCCCCTCGGTGCTTTCACGGATCAGTACGAAATCGATCTGCTTGCCCGGAGGCAAGGTCAATGGGCTGGGTTGTCCCGGTTTGACCGTCACCGGGCGTACTCCTGCAAACAGCGTCAAAGCCTTGCGCAGATCGATTTGCGGCGAGATTTCAGTGCCGTCGGGGTATCGCACATCTGGCAGGCCCATTGCGGACAACAGGATTGCGTCGGATTCGCGGGCCACTTTCATGGACTGCTCGGGAAGCGACTCGCCGGTTTTGGCGTAGTGGGCCGCGCCCGCTGGCGCGCGCGCAAACGTAAGCCCATAGGAATTGCTTTCAGCGGCGATCGCCTTGAGAATACTGACAGTCGGCTCCGTGATTTCCGGCCCGATGCCATCGCCCTCGAAAACCGCGACAGAGAAATTTTGCGACATGTTGGTTCCTTTAATGAGCCGACTTCTGCCTACTTTAGCGACATTTCTAAATTAATGCATACATTAATTTATGCACAGCGCTTGCCCTGCGGTCCTTTTATGATACATTTTGTTGCATTGAGTAGCTATCACTCTGAAATGACGTAACACATTCAGCGAGCCCACCATGTATGCCGTAACTGTTTGGATTCGTATCAAGGCTGAACGCCTGGCCGAATTTCTACCGTTAATGATGACAAACGCCGCTCTTTCGTTGGGTCAGGAGCCGGGTTGCCATCGATTTGACGTCTGCACTGACAGCGACAGGTCAGACGAAATCTTTCTCTACGAACTCTACACAAATCGCGCCGCCTTTGAGGCACATCTTGCCAGCGACCACTTCAAGGCATTTGACGAAGCCGTGTCAGATATGATTGCCTCAAAGCATCTTCAGACTTTTGATCAGGTACCGACATGACCCTTGTGCCCGGCGATTGGGATGTCTTCAGCATCAAATATGCCGATCGCAATGCACGCACCCGGGCCGACAGCTTCATCTTTGACGACAACCATGACGCACCGCATGCCATGGACTATTTCATATGGCTCTTGCGGCGCGGCGACGAGATCATTCTGGTTGATACCGGTTATGATCACGAAGAAGCCAAGGCCCGCAACAGGCCGATCCGGCTGGACCCGGGCGAAGCGCTCGCACCCTTCGGCCTGAAACCCGAAGACGTCACCCAGATCATCGTGACCCACCTGCATTATGACCACGCAGGCGGATTGCATCTTTTTCCGAACGCGACACTGCATATGCAAGCAGCAGAAATGGCCTATGCCACCGGCCCTTGCATGTGCCACGACACGCTGCGCATGCCCTTTACGGCCGCCCATGTTTGCGAGGCTGTCAAACGACTGTACAGCGGCAAGGTGATCTTTCATGATGGCAGCGCCGAGGTCTCCGAAGGCTTGACCGTACATTGTATTGGTGGCCACAGCCGCGGCCTGCAATGCGTGCGGGTCCGTACCCGCTCAGGGTGGCTGGTGCTGGCCTCGGACGCCGCCCATTTCTACGAAAACGTCTACAGTGAAAAGCCCTTCCCCATCGTGGTTGACCTTCAGGACATGCTGGATGGCTTTGCGACGCTGCGCCGTCTGGCATCGCACCCCGGACTGATCATTCCCGGCCACGATCCGCTGATCCGCCAATACTTCCCACAGGAAATGGCTCCGCATATTCACCGCCTCGACGGGGGGCCAATGACACAGCCGGATGGCGCAGACTGAGCCCGCGAGGGACAGACCACTCCAAAAGCAAACGAACGGACCGCGCATGATCGACCAAGCCCTGACCACCCATGACGCGCTCGAAGATCCGCGGAATGCAGAGATCCTGATCTACGTAAATGGTGCCCTTGTACCGCGTGATGAGGCCAAGGTCTCGGTTTACGACAGTGGGTTCATGCTGGGCGACGGCATGTGGGAAGGCCTGCGGCTCTACGACGGCGTCTGGGCCTATTTCGACGAGCACATGGACCGGTTCTTCGAGGCCTGCAAGGCCGTCAGTCTCGACGTTGGTATGGACAGAAACGGTATATTGGATGCGCTCGAAAAAACACGCGCGGCAAACAACATGCACACCGACGTGCATTGCAGACTGATGGTCACGCGCGGCCCAAAGGTGCGCCCGTTCCAGCACCCGTCCCTGTCGCGATCCGGGCCCACCATGGTGATTATCATGGAACACTCCAAACCCGTGGACAAATTGAAGGATGCCGGCATCCGTCTGGCCACGGTCCCGCAGGTTCGCGGGCTACCCATGGCGCAGGATGCCAAATACAACAGTCACTCGAAACTCAACTGTGTGATCGCCTGCCTTCAAGCCGAACAGGCCGGAGCAGACGAAGGGCTGATGCTGGATCCGCATGGTTTTGTGAACACGACAAATGCCTGCAATTTCTTTGTCGTGCGCAAAGGCGCTGTTTGGACCTCGACCGGGGACTACTGCATGAATGGGGTCACACGGGCCAAGGTGATCTCACTGTGCCAAGCCAACGGCATTCCGGTCTTTGAGAGGAACTTCTCGCTGGTCGAAGCCTACGGGGCCGAAGAAGCGTTTCTGACCGGCACCTTTGGTGCGCAAACGCCAGTGGCCAGCATTGACGGCAAACCGATCGGTGATGGCACGCGCCCCGTGACGGCCCGAATTCAGGCGCTCTACAAAAAGGCGATTGCCGAACATGTGGCAGCCGTTTCCGGCGCATAGACCGTCAGTTGTAGACCACGTCCGGATCACGCAGGCTGTGCAGGCGCCGGGCCGCATGCTGTGCAAACTTGCGTGTCAGCTTGCTTCGGCGGGCCGCGGCCAGTTTGGTCTCATCCGGGAACCTCAGGATTTCGCCATCATAGGCATCTGCAATGATCAGCCCGCTGCCATCCGGCAAAAGATCGGTCGGGAAATCCTGATCGACAGCCCAGAAATACCGATCACACCATTCCAGATACCCCTGCCATTTGCAGTCGCTCTGGAAATCCGCCCGCGAGCTTTTGCACTCGACCACCCAAAGTTCACCTTTGGGACCGAGCCCCATGACATCAACGCGCAACCCGCGATCCGGCACGAATTCTTCGATCACTGCAAAGCCATGACTGGCCAAAAGGCGGCAAACGCCGCGGGCCAATAGCTGGCCGGGTTGCATCTGATCTCGCATCCCACAGATATGAACAAACCGTAAACAAAAATCAAGCTGCTTACCGAGTTCCGATCATGCCCTGACAGATGTCGTTTTCCAGCAAGACGCCGCGCCGGGGCGATCTAGACTGGTCACATCTTATGCAAACAGGACTGCAGATGGCCCGAAGATCCCGCACACGCCGATTATCATCGGACTTTAGCAAAAATCTGCGTCGTTTATCGCATCCCTTTGATCCACAATCCATTTTCAGCACGGATCGCATCGAACACATGCATAATTTGGCGCTCCGGCTTTTGCAGGAACACGGCATCGATGTTCTCGATGACGAGGCCATAGACCTGCTGTCGCAAAACGGGGCGATAGTCTCGGATCAAAGGGTCCGGATTGGCCCCGAGATGGTCACAGAAGCATTGCGCACAGCGCCACAGCGTTTCCAGATGCGTGCCGCCAACCCGGGAAGAGATCAGGATGTTTATCCCGGTCGGCTGCTCTTTTCTCCCGGCGGCGGGTGCCCGAATGTCTCTGACCGCATCAATGGCCGCAGGCCAGGCGATCTGGCGTCATACGCCGACGCGGTGCGCCTGATGCAGAGCTTTGACGTCATTCACAAACTTTCGCCCGCGCCGGAACCGCAGGACATACCTGTCCATCTGCGCCACTACGCCATGCTGCGCACACAGATTTCACTGTCAGACAAACCGCTGACGGTCTACGCACGCGGCCGCGCCCAAGTTGAACAAAGCTTTGAGCTGATCCGCGAAGCGCTTGGCGTTGCTGATGATGATTTTTCCGGCAGTGCATGGTGCTCGACTGTCATCAACACCAATTCGCCCCGCCTGCTGGACCGTCCCATGGCTCAGGGGCTGATGGATTTCGCACGCGCCGGGCAATTGGCCATTGTAACGCCCTTTTGTCTGGCGGGCGCCATGGCCCCAATCACGGTTGCTGGGGCACTGGTATTGCAGCACGCCGAGGCACTGGCCGCCATCACTCTGAACCAGTTGGTACGCCCCGGCGCGCCGGTCCTTTACGGCGGTTTCGGCTCAAACGTGGACATGCGCTCTGGCGCGCCTGCGTTCGGCACACCGGAACAAATCCAGATGGCGATCGGGTCCGGCCAATTGGCCCGCCACATTGGTCTGCCTTGGCGGTCGGCCGCAGGAACGGCATCAAACGCCAATGACATGCAAGCGGCGCAGGAAACCTCAATGGCGCTATGGGGCACGCTGCAAGCGGGCGCGACCATGGTTTTTCATGCCTGCGGCTGGCTCGAAGGTGGATTAACGCTGGGCTTTGAAAAGTTCGTGGCAGACATCGAAATGCTGCAAACCATTGCCCATCTGTGCCAACCGCCAGCCGCGGACGACGATGCCATGGGTTGGGATGCCTTGATCTCGGTTGATCCCGGCGGGCATTTCTTCGACACGCAACAAACCATGGAACGCTACCGCGACGCATTCGCCGAACCTTTGTTGGCAGACCTATCCAACCACGGAACATGGATGGCCTCAGGCGGACAAACCGCTGAGGAACGCGCCACCGCCCTTTGGATGCAAAAACTGGCCGACTTCCAACCACCAGAGGGCGCACAGGATCGCGCCGAACGCATCGCCACCATGATAGAGCGGATGACTGCGGGTGGCGGCGCTCCGCTCATTGAGTGATCAGCCGGGCAACAACCCGCTTCCATACTGCTGCGCAGGCCTTAAATTGATCAAACGGATCAGCAGGAGCGGCCAATGCCACAGGAAACGCAACTGACACGCGCCGAAGCGCGTGGCGTGCGACATGCGCGCGAACTGGAAGACCACGTCACGTGGCTGGAGACCTTTTCGGGAACAGCGCTGGGTGTGCTCGCCGTCGCATCGGGAATCTATACCTACCTTGGCGTTTCGTCCCTGCTCGACGAAAACGGAGCGATGTCGGTGTTTGCCGCGATTGCCTATTCGGTGGCCGTGTCTGTAGGCATTTTCGTGTTCTGGTCCTACCTGATGCGATTGTTCCCTGCTGTTCGCACCACCCGGGCCCGCAGCGGGCTGTTGGCAGCCATGGGTCTTGGGTCTTTGGCCATTGTAGCCATGTCCTCTTGGTTGAACGCGGCAGCGCTTGCCGGGTCGGCTGCCGTTGAACAGCATCTCAGCGAAACCGTGCAGGATTATCAGGCCAGCCTTGAACGCGCGCACGAAGTGGCGCTCTCCGCTCAGGCGCTGGAACGGGATGTTGCCCGCGTGCGCCAAAGCTTTGAAGACCTTTCCGAGCAGGAAGCACAGGGAGGATTGTCCGGACTGGCAGGCCGCGGGGCGGTCTTTCGGGTGCTGCGGCAGAAATCAGAAGAGCTGAGTGTGCTCGAAGCACAAATCGCCGCGCAATCCGCACCGATTGAACAGGCCTTTGCCGAAGGCAATGCGATCCTGTCGCGGATGCGCGCATTGACGGTCGAACCCGGCTCGGTCGAAGCACGGTCCGTTGAATTCTCAGAAGCAGCCGTCCGCCTGCAAGGCCTGATCACACAGCTGCGCCAGCTGTCGGTGGCGCAATTGGTGGAACGGGCCGCTCAGGATTTGTCCGCTTCAGTCGTTTTGCCAGAGCTGGACGCCTCCACCGAAGAAAACCGCACCAACCAGTCGGCGACCATAACATCGGTTCTTCAGGTGCTGGCACAGCGCGCGGATACACTGGCAGGTGCCGCGCAAACGGTGATCAATTTGCCCCCCGCGCCCGAGGTCAACTACACACCACTTTCCGCAGCGGATGCGGTCATCCTCTATGCCCGGAACTTCGTGCCTAGTTGGGCCGGCGCCATTGCCATCGACCTGCTGCCCGCTGTTCTGGTCTTTATCCTTGCCATCACCCAAAGCGCGATCCGCGAAGGGCATGACGGCGCAGGCGTCGAAGACCGCATGACGCTGGCCGAACTGCGCGCTGCACTGTCGGCGCTGCGCGACGTCGAATCCGCACGAGCCGCACTGCCAGACCTCGAAGATCCGCCTGAGCAAAAACAAGCGCCAGATACCGCGTCCGATGTGGCGCATATCAAGGACAAAACTGCATGAATGCGCGCACGGTCTCTCGGGTATTGGCCAGCGTTTTGATTTTTCAGCTGGGGATCGGGGCCTTGTTGGTGTTTGGCGACATGCAACTGGCGGCCCCGCGCCTGCCCGGTCTGGGCCCGGACGCACCACGCTTGTCAGAACCCGTCCGGCCCGGCGATCAACGCAGGCTCTTTGCGCCCGACCGGGATCGGCCGTCCGTGCAGCCTCTGCGCAACGCCGGCCCTTTGCCGGATCGTCTGACACTGACCCGCGCCGAGGGTGTCTGGCGGCTCGAAGGCGCAATAACCGCCGGAGACGCAGATCGCATCATCACCCAAATCGAAGACAGCGCCGACGCTCCACAGCAACTGGTGTTGCAAAGCCCCGGAGGCGCGGTAGACGAAGCCCTGCGTTTGGGCCGCTACCTGCGCGCGCGCAGCATCGAGACCGCCGTTCTGAGTGGAGAAATCTGTTATTCTGCTTGCCCTTATCTGCTGGCAGGCGGTCCAACCCGTGACATTGAAAACGGGGCATCTATCGGCGTGCATCAACATGCCTTTGGCGAAAACACCTTTCTTCCGGCCTTTTTGGCGGTTGAGGACATCCAGCGCGGTCAGGGCGAAGTCATGATCTATCTGTCGGAAATGGGCATAGACCCAATGGTCATGAGTCACGCGCTCGGAACACCGGCAGACGAGATCTATATTCTCTTGCCTGAGCAGCTTGAGCGTTACGGATTTGTCGAAGCCCCGCAATAACCTGCGCGCAGCCCACGACGCCCAAATGCAAAGGCATTTTCACTGGCCCCTTGCCGATCGCTGCCGCGCGGCATAGGTGTGCAGCAGGCGGGTTCTGCCCTTCGCGTGAAACGGGTTCATTCCGGTGGCCTTAAGCAAATCCGAGGGGGCTGGCTCTGGCTGGGTCGTGGCCCTGCTACCTGGCGCCCACCTGTATATACAGGTCCTCGGGAATGCAAAACCCACACGGTCGGCGCGGTTCCCGCCGCTTATCGCGCCAAACAACATAAACGCAGGTCGTGCAGCCTATCCTGCATTGTTCTTGTCGTCACTATTGGCGCCGGGCAGCAGCATGATCGCAATCCCGAATTGAACGCCGGCAAAGACAATCCCGTTCAAGATCTACAGCAACACAACGGCCAGCAGCCCAACGTTTGAATGCGTGACCAGATGTTTGAGATTGGCAACGTTGAACCCCAAGAGCATGGCAACGAACACTGCAGCCAGTCCAAAGCCGATCGCCACATGACGCATGTATAATTTGATCAGCTTTGGCATTGAGCGCCCCGCATTACATTCCATGTACAGAATATAAAATAGAGCGCTGCTGGAACAGGTCAAAAGGGCTTCGGATCGAAAACCCGGCCCGACCTCAGAAAGCTTCGGGTCTGGCCTCGCGTGCCATGTGATCCAGTACAGCGTTCACGAACTTCGGCTCTCGTCCGTCCGGGAAAAAGGCGCGTGCTACATCAACATATTCGACGATCGCCACCTTTGGTGGAGTGTCGGTTGCTACCAATTCTGCCCCGGCGGCACGGAACAGCGCCCGCAGCGTTGGGTCAATTCGCGCAATTGGCCATTTGGCCACCAGTGCCCGATCCGTCATCTGGTCAATCCGGGCCTGCCAGTTCACAGCCTCTTCGATCACCTTGCTGAACAGCGCGATATCGCCATCGAGCATCTCATCGCCTTCGGGCGTGACCGCACCAAAGCGGTGTTCAAGAAATTCACGGCGCACGTCATCAACGGGCTGGTTGGACGCCTCCATCTGGAACAGCGCCTGAACGGCATAAAGCCTTGATGCGCTTTTCATTTTGCGCTTTTGGTTGCCCGAGATTTCACTCATGCAGTGGTTGGCCCCTTGCCTTCGCCCGCGATCTGGAATTCGTCACGCGCCGGTGCGAATCCGACCCCTTTGCGCGCGCCGCCCCACTTACGGGCCAGCGCCACGAGGTGCAAGGCCGCAGCGGCCGCGCCGCCACCTTTGTTTTGTTCGTCGACTTCGGCCCGCACGCGGGCCTGTTCATAATTTTCGACCGTCAGGATCCCGTTTCCGATGCAAAGCCCCTGAAGCCCCAGCAATGTGATCCCACGGCTCGAGTCATTGCAAACCGTGTCATAGTGGGTGGTTTCCCCGCGAATGACGCAACCCAGCGCAACGTAGCCGTCAAAATTGCTCATCCGCTCGGCGATACCGATTGCTGTCGGCACTTCCAGCGCGCCGGGAACATCGATGAGATCCCAGTCACCACCTGCGGCCTCGATCTCGGCTTTCGCACCGGAAACCATCGCATCGGCAATGTCCTTGTAGTACGGCGCAACGACGATCAGGATCTTGACGGGTTTATCGAACTCCGCCCGCGGCAGTGTGTAGTGCGTTTCAGAAGATGCCATCAGCCCAGCTCCGATATCTTTTGCGTTCCGACAATCTCAAGGCCATACGCTTCGAGGCCAACAATCTTGGGCGTTGGCGAATTGGTCAGAAGGGTCAGCTTTGACAGACCAAGCGACGACAGGATCTGCGCACCCAGCCCGTATTGGCGCAGCGTCTTGGGGCTGACTTCATCGT
Organism: Paracoccaceae bacterium; assembly: GCA_020630695.1. Classification (GTDB taxonomy): domain Bacteria; phylum Pseudomonadota; class Alphaproteobacteria; order Rhodobacterales; family Rhodobacteraceae; genus Thalassococcus_A; species Thalassococcus_A lentus. The sequence goes on from JAHDIS010000009.1 coordinate 24,649, forward strand.
GCAGGTCCATTTTCATCGAAGTGTCCCGCAGCAGAACGACGACGCCGCGCCCCTCTTCTGCGACGGCCATCATCGCATGCTGGAATTCATGCGCGCGGCCTTTGGGGCCTGTCCCGATCACATCCAGCAGCGGATCCATGGCGTGCATCCGAACCAGCACCGGTTCAGGGCCTGAAAGATCCCCCATGGTCAGAACGATGTGCTCATCACCATGTGTTTCGTCAGTGTAGATGCGCATTGTCCAATCGCCGCCAAACTCGGATTGGATCTGCTCTTCGTTCTGCACACGCACCAGATTGTCGTTGCGGCGACGATAGGAAATCAGATCGCTGATCGTACCGATCTTCAAACCGTGACGCTGTGCGAAGGCTACCAGTTCAGGCAGGCGCGACATGGTGCCGTCTTCGTTCATGATCTCGCAGATCACGCCAGCCGGGTTCAGCCCCGCCAAACGCGAAATATCCACCGCAGCCTCTGTATGCCCGGCACGCACCAGAACGCCCCCGGCGCGGGCGCGCAGCGGGAACACATGGCCGGGCGTTGCGATATCGGCCTCGCCTTTGGACGCATCGATTGCGACAGCGACAGTGCGCGCGCGGTCTGCGGCGGAGATGCCGGTTGTCACGCCTTCGCGGGCCTCGATAGAGGTTGTAAAGGCCGTTTCATGACGCGAACTGTTGTTGGTCGACATCAGGCTCAGGCCCAATTCCTCGATCCGCGTCGATGTCATCGCAAGACAGATCAGACCGCGGCCATAGAGTGCCATGAAGTTGATGGCATCGGGCGTTGCCCATTGTGCCGGGATGACCAGATCACCTTCGTTCTCGCGGTCTTCATGATCCACGAGAATGAACATCCGGCCATTGCGGGCGTCATCAATGATTTCCTCAACCGAGGAAATCGCGTCTTTCCAGTTCTCTTCAACCGGACCAGGGGTTTCATAATCCGCCATGGTGCCTCCATCTGCTGCTTCGCAAATAGGACAGCGGCGCTGCAAAGGCCAGTGCAAAGCCGCCGCACCCGGCCTGATGTCGGATCAAGTGCCCCCGCGTCATTGGCCGCATCGACCTCGGAACGGAATGATCCGACAAAACAGCACCAGATCAGTCCAGAATATCTTCGATCACGTCAAACGCTTCTTCAAAGAACCGTTTAGCCAGGCTTTTGCGCTTTTTCTTTTTGGGTTTGCTGCGGCGCGCATTGCTCAGCGCCTCGCGTTCCCACGCCGGCAATGGCGTTGCATGAACTTCGGCGCGGGTTCTGCGACGGGACATCGGTGTTGGATGCGCGTGTCCATCCACTGCGTCCGCGCGCAACATTTTCATGTCGTGCAACTGGGCCCCACAGGACGAACAGGACAGCTCATGTCGGTCCTTGCCTCTGAGAACCAGCGCCGCGCGCGTTCCACAGTAGCAACATGTGGCAATCTTAGTCTGGGGCATCCTGTCTCTCGCTTTGTGCCGTCTTTGGCCCGGTCCTGTCGATGCGCCATATTTATGCACGCATCAGCCAATCACAAGCCGTCGCGGGTGCGTCAGCCCGGTGATCGTGTGGCGTAAAGGGCGACAGCCGCCGCGTTTGAGACATTCAACGAACCAAAGCCGCCCGCAAAGTCGATTCGGACCAAGGCGTCGACGGTTTCACGGGTTTTCGGCCGTAGCCCCGGCCCCTCTGCCCCCAGAACCAAAGCCACGGGTCGGTCGACCCGATCCGCCATCGCTTCTTCGATGGTTTGTGGCGCTTCTCCATCCAGCCCGACGACAAAATAGCCCATGTCCTGCAACTTGCGGATCGTGTCAGCCAAATTGGTCTCTCTGAGATAGGGCTGACGCTCCAGCGCGCCCGAGGCGGTCTTGGCCAAGGCGCCCGTTTCAGGGGCTGAATGATGTTTTGTGCCAATCACGGCCCGGGCGCCAAACACTTCGGCAGACCTGAGAATGGCGCCCACGTTGTGCGGGTCTGTCACGCGATCCAGCAAAACCAGCCGCGGAGCCCCCGGACCATCGCGCAGAGCAACATCTTCGAGACGGCCCCAATTCAGCGGTTTGACTTCCATCGCCGCGCCCTGATGCACAGATCCAGCATCAATCGGAGCCCGGAACCGGCGTGGATCCTGCACGTCAGGTTCAATACCGGCTTCGGCAATCGCGTCGGCCAGTTTGACCTGAGCGTTGGGCGTCACGATCAATTGCAGGCGTTCGCGTGCAGGATTGACCAGAGCATCGCGCACTGCATGCAAGCCAAACAACCAGACCGTTTCGGAACTGGCTGCTTTTTTGGCCTGTTCCTTGGCCACAACCCACTTTGGTTTCTTCGACATGCGCTTGCCTTTTTTGCTGTCTGTTTCCCTTGCACGGGCGAAGCCCCACTCGCAAGGCCAAGTGTGGTCAATTTGGTGTTGACGCGCCTTTAGGCCGATTGTAATCACGCCCTCACGCCGGGTGTGCCCGGCGCCGGTGGGCGACAGGCCGCAAGGTGTGGCAGGGGACTGTAACTCCCTCGCGGAGACGCACGCCTGGTTCGATTCCAGGGTCGCCCACCATCTCCACTCTCCAAATCAAAGACACTGACATCGCGGGCCAGTTGCCTGGTGGCTGCGGGTGAATTTTCAATTAAAAACAGGGCACTCGGCCCTCCTCGACCGAATGCCCTGCCCCCTCCCTTGGCGTCACGCCGCGGCGGCGGAGCCAATTCGAAATTCAGGTTTTTCGCGCTTCCGGGTGCAGCGCTGTGCCCAGAATGTGATCGGCCTTGTGAATCACATGCCGTGCGCCGCCCACGATCAGCGGGTCCGGTGCGGTCGCGACGTTCAGATCTTTTCCAGGATAATCAAGCGCCGACAAAAAGTGCTTCATGCAATTCAGGCGCGCGCGTTTCTTGTCGTTCGACTTGATCACGGTCCAAGGCGCATCAGCAGTATCTGTATAAAAGAACATCGCCTCCTTGGCTTCGGTGTAGTCGTCCCATTTATCAAGGCTGGCCTTGTCGATCGGTGACAGCTTCCACTGTTTGAGCGGATCCGTTTCGCGGCTTTTGAAGCGTCGGCGTTGTTCGTCCTGTGTCACGGAAAACCAATATTTATAAAGCTGTATACCCGAACGCACGAGCATGCGTTCCAGTTCCGGGGTCTGCCGCATGAATTCGAGGTATTCCGTTGGCTCGCAAAACCCCATGACACGTTCGACACCAGCCCGATTGTACCAGGACCGGTCATAGAGAACCATTTCCCCCGATGTTGGCAGATGCGTCAGATAACGTTGGTAGTACCATTGCCCGCGCTCTTCATCGGTGGGTTTGTTCAAGGCAACCACGCGCGCAAGTCGCGGGTTCAGGTGCTCGGTGAACCTTTTGATCGTGCCGCCCTTCCCGGCAGCATCCCGGCCCTCGAACAACAGTACGAACTTTTGCCCGGTTTCCTGAGCCCAATGCTGCACTTTGAGCAATTCGGCCTGCAAATCCGCCTTTTCCGCCTCATAGGCACCCCGCGACAGTTTTTCGGAATAGGGGTATTCCCCTGTCTCAAACGCACGCCGGGCCGCATCAGGGCCTGACCCTGCGGCAGGGGCCTCAACACTGGCGATAGGCGGCGGCGCTTTGGGCACATTGCTGTTTGATCTGGATTGTTTCGATGCGGTTGTGGCGGCTGTCATGCGGTTCCCTTTCCTTTGTTGTCCCAAGAATAACCGCCAGCTGTCACAGGCGCTTTGATACGGGTCAAATGGCGCGGCATTTTGTAGTCGGCCCTTTGAAAACCAGTGCCAATGACGCAAGCCCGCCTGCTTTCATTGCCGTTCCGGCCGCATTCGAAGCAGCGGAAACACAAATGCCAGTTCATCCGCCATTGATTTTCCCGTTCGCTTGCGGCAACACGGCTCGGCAACACGGCAAGAGGGACAGGCCATGACACGCATCGACGCAACGTTTGAACGGCTCAAGTCCGAAGGCAAAAAGGCCTTTGTCAGCTACATGATGGCCGGCGACCCTGACGAAGCAACGGCGCTGAGCGTCATGCGCGGCCTTCCAGCTGCCGGCGTCGACATCATCGAACTCGGCCTGCCCTTTACCGATCCCATGGCTGATGGATCGACCATCCAATTGGCCGGTCAGCGCGCGCTGGAAAACGGTATGACCTTGGAAAAGACGCTGGATATGGTCCGTGCGTTCCGGTCCGATGACGACACAACCCCGATCGTTCTGATGGGGTATTACAACCCGATCTACAACCGGGGCGTAGACCAGTTCCTGATCGACGCCAAGGAAGCGGGCATCGACGGTCTGATCGTGGTCGATCTGCCGCCCGAGGAAGACGAAGAGCTGTGCATTCCGGCTCAGAACGCCGGGCTGAATTTCATCCGTCTCGCGACTCCAACAACGGATGATCAGCGTCTGCCCAAGGTTCTGCAAAACACATCGGGCTTTGTCTACTACGTGTCGATCACAGGCATCACCGGTGCTGCTGCAGCCCAGGCGGCCGACGTGGCCCCAGAAGTGGCCCGCATCAAAGCCCAGACCGATCTGCCCGTCATTGTCGGCTTTGGCATCCGTACCCCGGACGTGGCCGAGGAAATCGCCGGTGTCGCCGATGGCTGCGTGGTCGGCAGTGCAATCGTTGCCGAACTGGCCTCGGGCAAGAGCGGCGACGAAGTGCTGAGCTTTGTGAAAACACTCGCTGATGGCGCGCATTCCGCATGACACCCGAAGACCAGAATAATGCCGCGCGGCGTATTCTGGACAGCTTCGATAGAAACGCGGAAAGCCAGCCTCTCAACAGCGGCGAACAGATGGGTTTGGACGATGGCTATGCCGTTGCCAGCCGCATCGCCGATGCACGCCTTGCACGCGGCGATCGCATCGTCGGGCGCAAAATCGGCTTCACCAACCGCTCTATCTGGCCAATCTACAATGTGGATGCGCCGGTTTGGAACTACGTCTGGGACAGCACATTGCACGACATCCCTCAGGATGGACGCGTCGCGTTGCCTGCCCTGCCAAACCTGCGGCTTGAGCCCGAGATTGTTTTCGGAATTGCACGCAGCCCCGAACCGGGCATGTCTGCTCATGCGCTTCTGGACTGCATCGACTGGATCGCGCATGGCTTTGAAATTGTAACGTCAATCTATCCCGGCTGGACATTCACCGCACCCGACGCGGCAGCTGCGCAGGGCATGCATGGCAGTCTTTGGCTGGGCCCGCGTGTGCCGGCAAAGGACTTTACCCCTGCGGCCTTGGAACAGTTCTCTCTGACGCTTGAAGGACCGGATCAGACTCTGAACGGGGCCGCGTCCGACGTGCTCGGGGGGCCCTTGCACGCGCTTGCCCATCTGATTGCGGAAATCCCGCGCATGCCTGGAGCGAGCAGCCTGACCCAAGGTGAGGTGGTCACGACCGGAACCTTGACCGATGCCGTTCCGATTTCATCGGGTCAACGCTGGCGCACCCGTTTGGACGGGCTGGCCCTGCCGGGGCAAGACATCCGGATCGTTTAGGCGCGCGCGCCGCGCAGCGCCTCTGACACGCGCGAGATCGCAAAGAGCGCGGCGGCAGCGCAAACAATACTGGGGCCAGCAGGTGTGTCGAACACCCAAGCGCCCCAAAGACCGCCCAAAGCAGAAAGCACCCCGAGCACAGCCGTGCCAGCCACCATCTGTTCAGGTGTACCGGAGAACGGGCGCGCTGCGGCGGCTGGTATGATCAACAAGGATCCGATCAGCAAAGCCCCGACGATTTTCAACGCGACAGCCACGACCAAGGCCATGGCCAGCATCAACACCTGTTTTTCACGTTCGGGATCAATCCCGCTGGCATAGGCAAGATCGGGTGAAACCGTCGAGGTCAACAGCGCCTGCCAACGCCATGCTATAAGTGCGGCCACTGCGGCCCCGCCCCCCCAGATCAATGCCAGATCGCCTCGCGTCACGGCGAGGATGTCACCGAACAAAAAGGATCCGAGATCCAGCCTGACACCCGGCACGAAACTGACGGCAACCAAACCGATCGCCAGCGCGGAATGCGAGGCAACACCGAGGATCATGTCAGATCCATGCCCACGCCCCGTCAAACGCGCCACAAGCAGCGCCATGGCCAGCGATACAACAAGCGTTCCGGCAAAGACCGACGCGGAAAAGGCAAAGGCAAGCGCAACGCCAAGGATCGCCGCATGTGCTGTTGCATCGCTGAAATAGGCCATGCGCCGCCAAACGATGAACCCGCCCAGAGGCGCAGCAGCCAAGGCAACACCAACGGCGCCCAAAACGGCCCGAACAAGAAAATCATCCAGCATCAGACAGCCTCTTTTTCCTGTCCATTTTCATGGTCATGGTCATGGTCATGGTCATGGTCATGGTCATGGTGGTGATGATGGTCATGGTGGTGATGATGGCTGTGTTCATGCCTGTAAAGCGCCAAGGCCCCGCGCGTTCCGCTGCCAAACAGCGCCCGGTATGCATCGGCTTGGGCAACAACCTCCGGATGGCCCTCACAGCAGATGTGCCCGTTGATGCAGATGACCCGGTCAGATGCACTCATGACCACATGCAGTTCATGACTGACCATCAAAATTGCACAGCCCTTTTGATCCCGCAGGGTTTCGATCTGGCGATAAAAGGCCGCGGACCCCGGTTGATCCAGCCCCTGCGTCGGCTCGTCCAGCAACAAAAGCTCCGGATCACCCAGCAAGGCGCGGGCCAGCAAAACACGTTGCTTCTGGCCACCGGACAAATCCGCGAGCTGCCGTTTCTCAAGGCCCTCGACGCCCGCTTCAAGCAGCACTCTTTGCTTCGCATGCGCCGACTGTCGGCGCGGCAGGTCCAAAAACCGTGCGACGGTGATCGGTAAACTGGGATCGACAAACAGGCTTTGTGGAACATAGCCCAACCGCAGATCAGCCTTTCGGGTCACATGTCCTGACGTTGCGGGCAAAGCCCCGATCAAGGCACGCAGAAAGGTGCTTTTGCCGGAACCATTCGGGCCGACGACAGTGACAATTTCGCCCGGATCAATCGAAAAATTGACGCCTGACAGGACACGGCGCGCGCCCATCGCAACCGAAAGACCACTGGCCGAGATCAGCGCAGTCATGCTGCGCTCCCTTCGTGTGCGCATTCAGGGCACAGGCCTTCGGCTTCAATCATAACGCGTTCCAGCACAAAACCCATGTCTTCTGCCGCGCCGCGTAAAGCCCGCGCCGCTGGCCGGCCCGGCGCTTCGGCCACGGCCGAGCAACCACGGCAAATCAGAAAGGAAGGTGCATGTCTTTCGCCCGGGTGCGCGCAGGCGATGAAAGCATTCAGCCGCTCAATCCGATGCGCAAACCCATGCGTGACAAGAAAATCCAATGCCCGATATGCCACCGGTGGCTGCGATCCAAGCCCCTCTTCGCGCAGGGTCTCGAGTACGTCATAGGCCCCCATGGCTTTGTGTCTGGACAACAAAAGCTCAAGAACGCGCTTGCGAACCGGCGTCAGCTGCAACCCTTTTTCCCGGCACTCGGCCTCGGCCACGGTCAGGGCCGTGCTGATGCAGTGATCGTGGTCATGAGACTCAAAGCCGACAGGATCCAAATTTCCACTCCGGTACAGTTTGGGTCTTGATATGTTATAATGTAACGCAGTACAAGTGTATGAAATGTTATATCATAACACTCCCTAGTGCGAGGCTAAACCGTGAAGAAAACTGCCCTTTTCCTTGGAATCACTTGCTCCACCAGCATCGCGCATGCCGATGCGCCGGCCATCATTACAGACATTGCGCCAGTTCAAAGCCTTGCCGCCATGGTTTCCGGCGATCTCGGAGTCCCGTCGCGTTTGATGACGCAAGCGGGCTCTACGCACGATCTTGCGCTTAAACCCAGCCAAGCGCGGGAAATTGCAAAGGCTGACCTGATCATTTGGGTCGGCCCTGATCTGTCTCCCGGCCTTGAGCGCAGTTTTGATGCCCTTGCGCCGGATGTTGTGCGCCTCACACTGTCCGAAACGGATGGAACAATCCGGTTGAACTACCGCGACGCAGACGATTTCGGCTTGGATCATCATGATGATGAACATGCGGATGAGCATGGGCACAAAGAGGATCACGACGAAGAACATGATCATGCCGACGAGCACAAAGACGAGCATGAACACGACGAAGAACACGACCATGCCGATGAGCACAAAGACGAGCATGCTGATGAACATGGTCATGATGACGAACACGATCATGCCCATGACGGTGTCGATCCTCATCTCTGGCTCGACCCGGCAAACGCGGCGGTTTGGGTAGACGCAATTGCAAAGGCGCTGTCCGACCTCGACCCTGAAAACGCAACCACCTACATGGCCAACGCGGAATCGGCCAAATCTGAGATCGTGTCCCTTCAGACCACGATCGAGGCCCAATTGAATGAACTGGAGGGCGCACCTCTTCTGGTCGCCCACGATGCATATCAGTACTTTGAAGCCGCTTTCGATCTCGAGGTCTTGGGCAGCGTTTCGGACAGCGATGCCAAAGCCTCGGGCCCTGCCCGTCTGGCAGAGTTGAAGGAACTCGTCGAAGAACAAAAACCAGCCTGCATCATTCTGGATCCCTCAACAGATACAGATCTCGTAGCAGCGGTTGCGGATAGTTCGGTCCCGACGATCGCAGTGGACCCTGCCGGCACAGACCTGCCGGAAGGATCAGGGCAGTATGCAGCCCTGATGGGAGGAATGGCACAGGCCCTCGTGGATTGCGCCAAGCCCTAAGCGAACGGCCTCAGATTAGCCAAAAACGCCGCTGCGCCCTTCAAAAGTGCGCAGCGTCACCCCCGCATCCTGCAGAACGCTGCGAACGGTTCGCGCAATTTCCAAGGCAGTCTCGCCATCGCCGTGCAGGCAGATCGTATCGATTGCAGCTGGGATCGGATCACCCTTTTCAGGCAGGATCGCACCCGCCTGAACCATTCCGAGGATACGCTCGGCGGCATAGGCCGGATCGTGGATAACCGCACCGGGCAGACCGCGCGATACCAGCGTCGCATCCGGATTGTAGGCCCGATCTGCAAAAATCTCACCGGCCCAACGACAGCCCAGTGTCTCGACCACGCGTTGCTGCGCCGTGGCAGCAAGAACCATGATGATGATATCGGGATCAACCGCCAGCGCGGCCTCGTAACACACGCGGGCCAGTGTTTCGTCTTCAGAGCACATGTTCGACAAAGCGCCATGCAGCTTGAGGTGCCGTACCTGACCGCCAGAGGCCCGTGCCATCGCCTGTGCAGCGCCCAGCTGGTACTGGACCATGTGCGCCAACACGCGATGCGGCAGATCCATGCGGCGGCGGCCAAACCCCTGGAGATCACCAAATCCGGGATGCGCGCCGATGCCCACACCGTTCTGAACCGCAAGTGCCATGGTGCTGGCCATCACGTCCGGATCGCCCGCATGAAACCCGCAGGCGACATTGGCCGATGTGACCACTTCGAGCAGAGCGTCGTCCTGCCCCATAACCCAGTCACCAAAGCTTTCGCCCATGTCAGCATTCAGATCGACCGCTATGCTCATGGTTCTTCCTCTCCTGTTATGGCGCCGCTGATCAAAGTGTAGGACAGCAAGTCAGCGATGTCTGCAGGGTCGCGGACCAACGGCCGGGTTTTGCGCGGCAACTCGGCAATCTGTTTGCGATAGCCTTCTTCGGCGGCCAGCGCCTCTTGGCGCGTCACAAAGGCAAAGCGCAGCTCGGCGCCAGCGGCGGTTTGCGCCACGCGCGGCATGTCTGCCGGAATAACCGTTCCGATCCTAGGGTAGCCCCCAGTGGTCTGACATTCGCTCATCAGGATGTAAGGCGCGCCATCTCCGGGAATCTGGATATCCCCCGGCACGATGATTTCGGACAGGATCGACCCGCCTATGCTGAGCCCGAATCCGTCGCCTTCGGGAACCAACCGAATGCCCATGCGATTGCCCCGCGTATCACGGATGAACCGCGAACTGACAAACCGGTCTCTTTGTTCTTTTGGGAAAACTTCGGTCTGCAGGCTGGGCAGAATGCGCAAAACGCCCCCGCCCCATCGCGGCGTCACGTCAAGACAACGCCCAACTGTATCGCCGTGATCGGCACCAATGGGCAGCTGATCCCCTGCACACAGTGGCGCGCCGATTCCGGCTACCAGATGCGTGCTTTGCGCGCCCAGAACCACCGGAAGATCCAGCCCACCCCCAATCGTGAGATAGCCATAGCAGCCCTGCGTCGCGCCCCCGATATCCAACACTGAACCGGCGGGCATCAGATGGCTGGCATTCCAGATCAAAGGCGCGCCATCCAAAGTGGCACGCATCGGCGCACCCGTCAGTGCGATCCGCAGTGGCGTGTCCGAGGAAAATCGACCACCGAATCCTGCCATTTCCAGGGCTGCGCCCACCGGTTGGCGCCACAGCGCTGCGCCTTCGTGCAGGGCCTGCACATCCGACGCCCCCCCACGCGACAACCCCTGCCCCAGATAGCCGGAACGTCCGCTGTCCTGGACCGTGACACCGGGCCCGGCGCTCAAGATTTGCAGCGTCTGCGTCATGTCAGGGCTTCCCGAACGACACCGCCATCACCTGCGGCTTTCATGGTCTCAAAGGTTTCAGCACTGACCGAGACGAACTGAACCTCATCGCCGGGGCGCAGCAGAAATGGCCGCTCTGCGCCCAGCTTGAACAAGGGTGCCGCCGTTTGCCCAACGTGCCGCCATCCTGTTGGCGCCGCGTTGGTGAACAACACCAATTGCCGGATCGCGAGCACCAGCGCCCCTGCCGGGACCTGCGGCGTCAACGCGGATTGTCTGGGGATGTCCCATAGCGGATCAAGCGCGCCCAGATAGGGCTGCCCCGGCGCAAAACCAATGGCCGTCACGCGCACGCGCGAATTCGAAATCGAGGTCACCGCCTCATCGATTGAAACCCCGGCCAGCTGGGCCACTTCGCCCAGTTGAGGCGCGTAGAATTCCTCGTAAACCGTTGGAATGGTGATAAAGGATCGCCCATCGGGCAAGGGTTCGGCATACCAATCGCGTGTGTTCAAAAGCTGCGAAAGCGCCGTTGTCAGTGCTTCGGGTGCAACGGCAACCGGATCAAATCGGACAAAAGCAGAGACCAGCGATGTTGAGCACTCCTCGACGCCCTGCGGCGTTTGCTTTTCCAGCGCCGCGCGAAAGGCCAAAGCCGCCCGGTTGGCCGCTTCGTCAAGTCGATCACCAAATCGAACCAGCAGGCCATCCAGACCAACGCTGTCAATTCTGGGGAATCCGTCAGGCATTCTTTTTCCGTTCAATGGCCGTATTGCTCCAAACCATCACGGCAGACTGCCCCTGTCCAGAGGCGCGCTGCATCAGCCCATCAGGATGCGCTGCATTGCCCCCAGAAAGGCACGCACATCGCCCAGAGAATTGTAGTGCGCCACCGACACTCGGATGCAATCATCCTGCTGGAGCGGGCCAAGGATATTGCCGGAATAATGATCGTTTTTACGAATATGGGTGCGGACACCCTCTTCGTTCAGTGCATCTACGATATCGCCCGACGGCTTCCCGTCGGCCCAGAAGCAGACCAGCCCTTCGCGCGATGCATTGTCAGCACCGCCCAGAATGTGGACCCCCGGCAGATCAACAAGCCCGGGCAGGTTGTCCGTGCCGTAGAGCATCGCATCGGTCAAACCGGCTTCGTGGGCATGGATCGCGTGACCTGCAGCCACGATTCTTTCGCGACGATCCTCTCGATCGCTGACCTGCCTGCCCAACCAGTCGAAATAGTCGACAACATCCGAAAACGTCGCATAGGCCCCGGTGTCACGGGTTCCCAGCTCCCATTTACCCGAAGGTCCGCCGACCAGACTGTCATGCGCCAAGGCCGTCAGCCTGTCAGACGCCCATGCCACACCATATCCATGGCGGGAAAACACCTTGTAAGGTGAGATCACATAGCCATCGACGCCCATGGCATCGACGTCGATCCCGCCGTGACAGGCATGCTGGATACCATCTACGATGATAAATGCATCAGGCGCCTTGGCCCGGATCGCGGCAGCGATTCCGGCGACATCCATCCCCATGCCGGTCACGGGCGACGTATGCAAAATCGTGGCGACCCGTGTCTGATCAGTCACTGCCGCCGCATAGGCGTCAGGTGTCACCTGCCCGGTTGCATCGTCATGCGCCACCAGAACATGCGGGCGACCCGACACATCCGCCCAGCGCGCACAGGCGCTGCGGGATGCGGGGTGCTCAACGGTCGAGCCGATCACGACACCGCCCTCTTTCGCCCCAAGGCAGGCATCCTGCACCAGCCGGAACAACAGTTCCGTGCCGCTTTCGCCGACCATCACCGCACCGCCGCTGGCGTTGAAGAAAAGTGCGGTATCGGCGCGCATCTTGGTGATGATCTCGTCCAGCGCCTTGGACGCTGCGTTGCTGCGCCCCTGATTATCCGGAATCGCCGCAAAACGGGCAGAGGTTTCCACCACTGAGTTCAGCGTCAACGCCCCGCCAGCGTTTTCGAAAAACACCCGAGGCCCCGTAAAGGGACAGGCATCGACATGGGCAAAGCGGCTGCGAATTTCGGACAATAGAGCGTCGTCAAACATCGGGGCCTCTTGGGTCAGTGCGGCTTGCGTTGTGGATTTTGCAGATGTTCTTCAAAGGCTTCTGCTGCTGTCTGCATATCTTCGGGATCGTCAGAGGGGATGGCATAACTGCCACTCAGCCATTTGGCCAAGTCCACGTCAGCGCACCGTTTGGAACAGAACGGGCGAAACTTGGCATCGCTGTCGCGCTCGCAAATCGGGCAACTCATTTCAGGATCTCCCGCAACGGCAGTCGGTCGCGTTTGCGCTGAATTTCCATAAGCCCAAGCTGCGTCCACCCGGCCAGAATAGTCTCAGTCTGTTCGCGTTTCAGCGCCGCCCGCAACACCTGCTCCAACTGGCGCCGTTCCTTTTTGGGACAGGGTGCCGGATCTACGATGATCTGCCCGCCCAAACCGCGCAACCGCAGCTGCCGTGGCAAATCGCGCAATCCCGCAAGGTTCGCCTTGAGACCCGCCGCCCCTGAGGTATCGCCCCCGGTATTGATGTCTACCGCCACAAGCGCCGAAGTCGGTTCAATCAGCATGGAATACCCGCCCGGCAAAGCCACGCGTGGGCCAGTCAGTTCCTCCACTTGCTCCAGCAGGTCATGATGTTCAAAACAGCCCGGCTGGTCATCAAGATCAGCCGGTTCAGACCAATCGCGCCAGGCCAAATCATGAGGGCCATCACCCTCGACCAGCAATTCCGGCCCGCCGTCCGGATCGGCCAAAACCGCATTTGCCAGGCCCGCCATCGCCGCCACGTCTTCGGCGATCGCCTCGGGTTTACCAAGACCGCAGGACGATCTCAGGATCAGCCCGGCCCCTTCGGGCAAGGGTACTTCGGCCAGCGCGTCATGTGCCGCTTCCAACGCCGCTTCGCGCAGATCATCGTCTTTGATCTGGCGCGAGACGTTGATCCCCGGTGCGCCCGGCGTGACGATGGCATAGCGCGACTTGAACAGCAGACGGGTCGATACGGGAATGGCTTTTCCCGGCTCGGCATGCCCAGTGACCTGAACCAAGAGTGTCTGCCCCGGGCTCAGACCTTTGACCTGCCGCAAAAAGGCGTTGCCGTCCGGCGTGCGCATGAACATACCGCCTTGTCCTTTGACCGGGCGATCGGCCACGGCGCGATAGATCGCTCCGGGCCTCGGAAAATCATGACCAATCAGCAAATCCTCAAGGCGACCGTCAACAATCAGTGCGGCGGCTTCGCGACCCTGCCATTGGTCCAAGGCAATTGTACGTCCCTTCATGGCGCTGGCTTGTAAAGCGGATAGCCCGCAGCCCCAAGCAAATTCGCCGTCTCAGCCAGCGGCAATCCGACAACCGCCGTAAAGGACCCGTTTATCCACGGAATAAACGCCCCGGCCGGGCCTTGAATGGCGTAACCCCCAGCCTTGCCCTGCCAGTCATTCGTCGCAAGATAGGCGTTTAGTTCTTCGTTCGAGAGCGCCTTCATCTTGACCTGCGTCACCACATCCCGTTCCCAGAGCTGATCCCCACGCCGCACCGCAAGGGCTGTAATCACGCGGTGCCGACGCCCGGACAACAGCGAAAGGAAGGCCGCGGCTTCGCCAGCGTCGGCGGGCTTTCCCAAAATCCGGCGTCCCAAAGCAACGGTTGTGTCCGCAGACAGGACGATTTCATCATCATCCGCGTCTATCGCCATGGCTTTTTCACGCGCCAGCCGCACACAATACGGGCGCGGTTGTTCACCCTTGGCCGGATCTTCGTTGATATCGGGCGGGCGAATAACATCCGGGGTCACACCCAGCTGCGCCAGCAATTCAAGCCTGCGTGGACTGCCAGAGCCCAGAACAAGACGGGGTTTGTCGTTCATCGGTCTACCCTAACAAGAAAAAGGCCCTGCAAAGGGCCTTTGTCGTACGCGTTCTCAGCCGCGCTTCAAGCGGTCTGCACACCGCAATCGCTTATTTGAAACGATAGTTGATCCGACCCTTGGTCAGATCATACGGGGTCATTTCTACCTGAACCTTGTCGCCAGCCAGAACACGGATGCGGTTCTTGCGCATCTTGCCTGCCGTGTGTGCGATGATCTCATGGCCATTCTCTAGCTCGACCCGAAACGTCGCATTGGGCAGGAGTTCCTTCACGACACCGGGAAATTCGAGCGTATCTTCCTTGGCCATGTTCTCTCCTTCACATATCACTCTGCCCACATGCAGAGCGCGCTACGATATGGTTCGGTTTTGCTGTAATTTCAAGCCTGCAAATCAACGCAGAGGCGTGATTGCGGCCACCATGTCACGGCCGGACTGTTCTGACCAATGGGTTCTGTTCAGCACCACGCCATCCGCCCGCACATCGGCAATCGCGCTTCGATCGACGGTTGCATAGGTCCAACCGGGCGCATTCAATTTACCCTGTGCAAGTATGCCATTTTCGGGAAAACCCCGGTCCGGCGGGCCAAAAACGCTGCCGCGCCCTGTCGAAACGTCGATGGATTCGCTCCAATCCGCCGTGCCCACGACAGAAGACATCACGGAGACACATTGATTTTCCAACGCGCGGGCCGCAGCGCCGATACAAACCCGGCTGTGCCCCGACAGCGCCTCTGTCACCGAAGGTACGAGAATCAGTTCAGCCTCAGCCACGGCACGGCCGAGCAATGGAAACTCGCTGTCATAGCAGATCAGCACTGCGATTTTGCCGAGGGCCGTATCAAAAACCTGAAGCGGGCCGCCGGGCGCAATATCCCAAACTTCACGCTCAAAGCGCGTCATGATCTGCTTGTCCTGATGCGCCACAGCGCCGCCCGGCGCGAATAACCGGGCGCGATTGACCGGGCGAGCGCTGATCACCTCATCAAAAACCGGTGCGGAAGCGGCAAGGATATGCAGGCCGAACCGATCCGCCAGATCGGAATGCAGCGCATCGGCCTGCGGCACCCATTTGTTCACCGCATGAAGGCTGGCTTCGAGGTCGAGCGCCGTTTCGCGCCCTTCCAGTGTGGCCAGTTCCATCGCCCCGTATTCGGGAAAGACCAGCAATTGCGCACCCTCGCCGGCTGCTTCGCTGACCCAATCGGTGATCTTTTGCACATAGGCGTCCCAACTGGTGAGATCGCTACAGGGATATGCGGCGGCGGCGACTTTCATTTTAGCCCTTTCCGATTTGAGCCTTTACGGATCACAGCGCCCGCATCCAGAATTGCAGCGGCTTTTGCGTCTGGCCCGGCTGATCCAAGTCTTTCCAGTCAAACTGTGCAACCACACCCGGCAAAGGATCATACCCACGCCCACGCCAAAAGTCATCCAGCGCGCGGTAACCATCGGGTTTCAACGGGTGATCGTCGGGCCGGACAACAGAACAAAAAGCGCAATAATGACTGCCCAAAGCGCGGGCATGTTCCTCGCGCAGATCAAAAAACCGATGCCCGATACCCTGCCCCCGGTACTCAGGCAGCAAAACGGATTCGGCGCAGTAGAAAATCTGCTCAAGTGGCACGGGATGATTTGCAAAGGCGGCGGCGAAATCTTCGGCATGATCGGCCATCGGTGTGCCCGTCGCAGCGCCCACCAACTGATCGCCATCAAAGGCGCCGACAAGAACCGCTCGATCATTGTTTCTGTAGGCTTCGAGGTATCCACGTTCGTAGTTCAGATCGCCGTCGTAGAGATACGGCCAATCATGGAACACCGAAATGCGCAGGCGCGCCACATCATTCAGTGCAGTGTCCAGCGCAGCCCCTTGCAGCACCCGAACATGCACCGATCCGGTCATTCCGAAACCTGCCGCACCCAATCGGCAAGGTTATAATAGGTGACAACGCGTGTGATCTTGCCGTTATCCAACGAAAAGAACGACCCGGCCGGCAGCCGGTAGGTCTGGCCGTTTGCTTCGGGCAGTCCCGCATCTGTTTCCAAATAGGTGCCGTTGACGATATATTCAGCTGCACCGCGCGTGCCATCAGCGTTCTCGAACAACACCATGTCCGTCAGGGTTTCGCGGTAGCAGCGGCTCATATGCAAGCAGAATGCTTCAAACGGACCCTTGCCACTGCGCACCTGTCCTTCGTTGACATGATGCGCCACGTCTTCGCTGAGACAGTCGAGCATGCCGGGCACATCACCAGCGTTGAAGCAATCAAAGTAGCGTTGAAGAACCGCGCCTGTGTCACTCATGTCCGGGCCTCTATTCTGCCTTCCATCTGTCCCTGAGCCGATCGACCAGCTGATCTCTGGTCTGTCGATATGCGTTCAACTTGGCTTCGCGTGTTTCGCCGAGCCCGGTCGGATCCATGATCGGCCAGTATTCCACCGTCAGGTGGTAGAACCGTGTCATATCAAGCGCCTTGCGCTGCGACGCGGGTGAAAGCGCCACAACCAGATCAAAACCCGACAGCGCCTCGCCCATTTGCTCAAGCTCTTCAAACGACCGTGACTGGTGGCGGGACAACTCGACCCCCATTTCTTCGCAAACTGCGATCGCGAAGCCATCAATCTCAAGATCATTCACCACGCCCACGGACTGAACATATGTTTCGTGACCATAGAGCTTTTTCATGATCCCTTCGGCCATAGGTGACCGGACTGCATTGTGATCGCAGCAAAACAGGATGGATTGGGGCAACTGATCCAAATCAGCCCCCGAAATGCAGAACGCAGATCAGGGTAAAGAGCCGGCGCGCTGTCGCATCATCGACCTCTGCCTTGCCGTCCAGCCGCTCTTGCAGAATGCGCGCCCCTTCGTTGTGTATCCCCCGCCGCGCCATGTCGATGGTTTCAATCTGGCTGGGTGGCAGCGTCTTGACCGCATCAAAATACGATTTGCAGATTTGGAAATAGTCTTTGACCACCTGCCGAAACGGCGACAGGGACAAATGAAATTCCGCTGCCTTTTCATGGCCTTCCGTGGTCACGTCGAACACGAGACGTTTTTCCCGGATGGACAGGCCCACATTGTAGGGGCCCGCTGGCACGTCGCGATCATCACGCGCGGGCAGCGCAAAGGAGTTTTCTTCCATCAGATCAAACATCGCCACGCGGCGTTCCTGTTCGATCTCGGGTGTGGGTGGCGGCAGGTTGCCGTCATCCAGTTCGATATGGGCAATACGGGTCATGGCAGATCTCTCGGTACTTGCCTGCCTCATTACCTCTTGCGGCGCTGCAGCACAATCCGGCGGAATGTCGTGAAACAATTCCGCCCTTCGACTGAAAAACCTGCACTCATGCGGAGGCGGGCGGCCATCCTGCCTCAATCCTGCCGGTCAGCGGTTCAGCTTGTTCAACCGGGCTGTCACGCTCAGGCCATGAGCCTCAAGGCTTTCAGACCGCGCAAGCACTTCAGCCGAGGGGCCAATGGCGCGCAGCGCATCGGGCGACATCTTGGCCAATGTAGTGCGCTTGAGAAAATCAAGCACCGACAGACCGGAACTGAACCGCGCCGACCGTGCGGTGGGCAGAACGTGGTTCGGACCGCCGACATAGTCGCCAATGGCCTCCGGTGTCCACTGACCCAGGAATATTGCGCCGGCGTGCTCGATCTTTTCCGACAAACCGTCGGGGTCCGATACGCACAGCTCCAGATGCTCGGGCGCCAACCGGTTGGATAGTGCCGCCGCTTCGTCCAGATCGCGCACCGTGATGACTGCACCGTAGTCGCGCCAGCTTGCAGCTGCGATCTCGCGCCGTTCGAGAGACGTCAGGCGATTATCCACCGCATCTGACACCGCGCGCCCAAATCCAGCATCAGTGGTGATCAGGATCGACTGGGCGCTTTCGTCATGTTCGGCCTGGCTCATCAGATCCAGAGCAATCCAATCCGGGTCGTTTTCACCATCCGCAATCACGAGGATTTCTGAAGGCCCCGCGATCATATCGATGCCAACCTTCCCGAAAACCCGGCGTTTGGCGGCCGCAACAAAGGCGTTGCCCGGCCCGGTAATCTTGTCCACGGCAGCGATGCTTTCAGTGCCATAAGCCAGTGCTGCCACCGCCTGCGCGCCGCCGATCCGGTAGATTTCATCGACACCTGCGATCTGCGCGGCCAGCATGACCAGTGGATTGACCTGCCCGTCCGGGGTCGGAACCGTAATCGCGAGACGCCCGACACCGGCCACCTTGGCCGGGATCGCATTCATCAGAACCGAAGACGGGTAGCTGGCCAACCCGCCCGGCACATACAACCCAGCCGCCGAAACCGGCGTCCAGCGCCAGCCAAGCGTCGCCCCCGCCTCATCTGTCCAGCTTTCGTCTGCTGGCATCTGACGAATATGGTAGGCGCGAATGCGATCGGCGGCCTGTTCCAGTGCCGCCCGCTCGGCCGGTGGCACCTGCGCGCAGTACTGCGCGATTTCTTCCGCGCTGAACCGCATTTGCTCGGCACTCAGCTCAAGCCGGTCGAATTTTGCTGTCAGGTCCAGAACCGCCGCATCACCGCGGGTGCGCACATCCGCAATGATACCGGCCACGACATCATCCACATCAGGGCTGTCTTCACGCTTGGCCCCCAGCAAAGTTTCAAAGTCCGCTTCAAAACCGGCGTCGGTCGTATTCAGAAAGACAGGCATAACAGGCTCCTTGTTCGCAGGCCTGATATAGCGCGCAGGCGGCGGTCTCAAGCGCTTGCGCTGCCGCAGGAGCCCGTTAGGCTGCGCTGCGGAGGACCACAAATGCCCAATCGCTTGTTTTCGGACCGAAATCGCCCCGTTCATCTCGGCCCCTATCCGCTTGAACGACTGGCCCGCGGAAAATCGGCTGATGTCTCGAACAGTCCGGTTTGGGAACCTTTGACATTCGACGCAGGCAAGGCCCATTCCGTTGTTGGCGCGATGGCTGAACACCAGGCGATGATGGACGCCATCCGCGACGGTTTTGTCAACAAAGCCCAAAGCGCCATTCCGTCTGATCCACTGGAACGCAGCAACCATCTGAAGGCATTCGGCTATTTTTCGGATGCCTCCATGGTTGGATGCGGCCGCCTGCCCGCCAGCGCCCGGCTATCGCAACCCGTTGTGAATGCAGGCATTCAATCCTTGGCCGAGGCGCTCAGAACCCGGCAAACCAAAACACTCGCCTCGGGCATCGATATGATCATGGCCGATCTGAAAGAGTCGATGGAAGCGCCGCCCAAGGGTATAGACGCGCACGAACATGTATTGGTCTTCGTCTACGAATACCACCGCGATCCCCGCCCTGATGAGGCCGGGTATGACTGGATCAAGGACGCTCAGGAACACCGGGCATGTTTGCGGGCAACCGAAACGGCGACGGTGATTGCGAATTACATCCGATTGCTTGGCTGGGATGCCAAAGCCCATACTGCAACAACGTCTGATCTGGACCTGAACCAATTGGCTATCGCCGCCGGATTGGCCTGCCCGGATGGTCAAATCCCGTGGCTTGGGCGTCGATTTGGGCTCGCTGCGGTATCGACAACACTGGGCCTGCATACCGATGCACCTTTGCTGCCGATGGCGCAACAACCCCGATCTGTCCTATCCGGGCTGGCATGGAGGCTGGGAACACACAGTGCGAAATCGGCTCGGACACAGGACCCCTATGCAGGCCGCAACTACGCAGATGGCCCTCATCCGTTTGAAACCCTGCGCCGGGTCGACAAACCGACCACTTACATCGACGAAGAGGCCGTCGCGCGGGTTCCAAAGCGCGCGGACATGTTTGCGCGCGCACAGTTCGGCGACATGGGCAAAACCCTTCAGGCCGGCGCAACCGGTGGATATTACGTCAGAAAATCGGCCACATCATCGGCACAGCGCAGATTGCTCGGGGCCTTTGTCCTATTGCAGGATGGCGAAGCCGCCACAGACCGTCAGACCCCGGATCCGGAAAATTTCGCCCGAAACATCAAGGCCGTCAGCTATTTTCTGGGTGTGGACGCCGTCGGAATATCGCGCTGTCCGGATTGGGCGTGGTATAGCCATGACGCGACAGGGGCACCGATCAATCCTCCGCATGATCAAGCCATTTCCATGATTGTCGATCAGGGTTTCGAAACCATGGAAGGCGCATCCGGCGATGACTGGATTTCCGTCGCCCAAAGCATGCGAGCCTATCTGCGCTTTTCGCTTCTGGGCGGCGTTGTCGCTGCCTTGATCCGGCGTATGGGCTATTCTGCGAAGGCCCATAGCGTCATGCACGGAGAGGTGCTGCAGCCACCATTGTTGTTGTTGTCCGGTCTGGGCGAAGTCAGTCGCATCGGCGAGGTGATCCTGAACCCGTTTCTGGGGCCGCGCCTGAAATCGGGTGTCGTCACCACAGACATGCCCCTGACGCACGACAAACCCATCGATTTCGGCCTGCAATCCTTTTGCGAGTCTTGCAACAAGTGCGCACGCGAATGCCCGTCGGGCGCGATCACCGCCGGGCCGAAACTGATGTTCAATGGCTATGAAATCTGGAAAAGCGACAGCCAGAAATGCGCAACCTACCGCATCACGACCGAAGGTGGCGCCATGTGCGGGCGGTGCATGAAGACCTGCCCCTGGAACCTGGAAGGCCTGTTCGCCGAGGCGCCGTTTCGCTGGGCCGCAATGAACATGCCCGGTGCGGCGCCGCTTTTGGCCAAATTGGACGATGCCGTGGGGCGCGGCGGGCTGAACCCGGTCAAGAAATGGTGGTGGGATCTCGAACTGGAGCCGGACGGCGCCTATCGTCCAACCCAAAAGCCGGTCAATGAACGCAGCCTTCAAAAGGATCTGGACCTGAAATACGAGGATCAGACCCTTGCGGTATATCCCGCGCCTCTAGCGCCACACCCCTATCCTTACCCATTCGCAATGGATCGCGAGGCCGGGATCGAAGCCTATCAGGCCATGGTCACTGCCGAAGAGTATCAAAATCGCCGAACTGCCGGGGACGACTCGGTGGTGCATCGATACTCAAATGACACCGACAGCCCGGTGTTGCGGGTCGAAGTGTCAAAGGCCGAGGTGATGGCCGACGGCGTGACCAAGTATGAGTTCCGAAGTCCGGACGGCGCTGACTTACCGGAATGGCAGGCCGGTGCGCATCTCGACATTGTCGTGGCCCCGGAATTTCTGCGCCAGTATTCGATGTCGGGAAACCCGGCTGACAGATCCGTCTACCAAATTGCCGTTTTGCGAGAAGACACCGGGCGTGGCGGATCGAAACTGCTGCACCGCATTTTTGCACAGGGTCGCCGGGTGTTCGTTTCGCGGCCGATCAATCACTTTCCACTGATCGAAGACGCCGGCATGTCCTTTTTGATGGGTGGGGGGATTGGCATCACGCCTATGATTGCCATGGCGCATCGGCTGCATGCTTTGGGCAAACCATTTGCGTTGCACTATTCGGTTCGGTCACGCGCGACAGCAGGATTTCTGGATGATCTGGCGCAGGTGCCATGGGCCGAAAACGTGCACATTCATGTCTCGGACGAAGGCAGCCGCTGCGATCTGACCAAAACGCTGCGCTATGCCGACGGGGCGCATGTCTACACCTGCGGACCAGAGGTTTACATGCAGTCCGTACTCGACACGGCGCAGGCCGCAGGCTTTCCCGAAGACGCCCGCCACTTTGAATATTTTTCAGTTCCTGATCTGCCAGAATATGAAAACCATCCCTTCACGTTACGCCTTAGAAGCGGACAGGAAGTCACTGTTTCAGAAGATGAAACCGGGACTGATGCCTTGGCAAAAGCAGGCATTTATATCGATGTGAAATGCAGCGACGGAATTTGCGGCGTTTGTCAGTGCGGGTTGATTTCCGGCGAAGTCGAGCATCGTGACTTCGTGCTTTCCAAGGCGCAGAGACAAGAGCGCATTATCCTGTGCCAAAGCCGCGCAGCGCAGGCTGGTGGTGTGGTTGAAATTGACCTCTAGAGGTCTCGGAGGGATCACATCCAGCCGAGCCGTAGCGGCGCCCTAACTGCCCGATGAGATTGCTGGCAAAGCTCCGGCATGACCGGCACACGAATTGGGACCCGGTGTTTTTCTTGTCGTGCATCACGGCGTGACAGATCGTGCACTGTGCCCCGGTTTCCGCTGTCCGCTGCGGCCGCTCACCCATGATGCGATGCGTAACCCGCAAGCCATCATCCTGCATTGGCGCAATTTCCATGATCACGTCGCGGATCAATCCGGGTGCATCACATCGCATCGGGATTTTCAAAGGATGGTTCCAGTGCCGGACCGCAAAGAAAATGGCGTTGGTGTAAATGCGCAAGTCAGGTTCGGTCACGATGCTCCAGATGCTCTGACCAATCACATCTCGGGAACTAACCTTGGTGCCGTAATTTTCCGAAGCAAACTGATCCCAACTGCCTGACACGCCCGTGATAAAGCGGTGCGCGTCTAGATCATACGACACCTCTGTCATCGCACTCCCCAACCTGGTCATAGCAAGCCCACCGCCCCATCGAACGACAGATAGGTTAACTTTGTATTAACCATTGGCCATTGGGCCCTGCAAAAGGTCAGAGAGCTGGCTTAGTCCAGAGGGTGCTGCGGCACTTTCCCGGAGGGTGCCTTGTAAGGGCGCGTCACATCGCGCAGTGACACTTCCAGCGCTTCGACTTCGGCCCGGATGGCCCCGTCCCCGGCCAGTGTCAGAACGACATGGCCCGATGGTGCATCACTTGGCTCAAAGCTCACGTTCAAAACCGAAAAGATCATGTCCTGATCCGAACGATCCACCCCTTGGCTAGACACATTCAGCACCGTGTCGATGACCAACAGAGACTGAACACGCTCGACCGGGCGCCCACGGCGTGTGGCGGCATCCACGTCTTCCCAACGCACCCGATTAACCAAAAAGCCCAAGCGTCTCTGCTTTGGTTGCCAGCGCATCTCGGTGATCGGGAAAACCGCGTCCTGAACCAGAGCAGACAGAACACCAAGATCATCAGTGTCCATCGCCCCCAGAAAAAGCGGCTTGTCCCCGGCGTCTTCGAAACGAGCGTCTTCGGTCATTCGCCTTTGATCCGTTCTATCTTGGCGCCCACGTTTTCGAGCTTGCGCACGACGTGCTCATAGCCCCGATCCAAATGGTAAACGCGGTTCACGATGGTTTCGCCTTCGGCGGCCAGACCGGCAAGGATCAACGAAACCGAAGCACGCAGGTCTGTCGCCATGACCGGCGCGCCCTTCAGGCGATCAACACCTGTCACGGTTGCGGTACCGCCATGCACATCAATGCTGGCCCCCATGCGGATCAGTTCGGGGGCATGCATGAAGCGGTTTTCAAAAATCTTTTCTTCCAGAACAGACGTGCCCTCGGCCGTGCACAGCAGGGCCATCATCTGAGCCTGCAAATCCGTTGGGAAACCTGGGTAAGGCTCGGTGGTTACGTCCACGGCGCGGACGCGGTCGCCCTTGCGGCTGACCTTTAGCCCTTTTTCCGTCTGCTCAACGGACACACCGGCCTGATCCAGTTTCTCACAGAACGCTTCGAGCAAATCGATCCGGCCGCCAAGGCAGGTCACTTCGCCACCACAGACAGCGGGTGCCAACATGTAGGTGCCCAGTTCGATCCGGTCTGTGACCACACGGTGGGTCCCGCCGCCCAATCTGTCGACACCCTGAATGGTGATGGTGCTGGTGCCCTCTCCTTCGATCTGCGCGCCCATTTTCTGAAGGCATTGTGCAAGATCGACGATTTCCGGCTCACGTGCCGCGTTCTTCAGCACCGTTGTGCCTTTGGCCAGCGTCGCAGCCATCAGAGCATTTTCCGTCGCACCGACGGACACAAAGGGAAATTCAACAACCGCACCTTTCAAGCCGCCGGACGGCGCCTTGGCATGGACATAGCCATCGCGCAGCTCAAGATCAGCGCCCATTGCTTCGAGCGCCTTGAGGTGCAGATCCACCGGGCGGGCACCAATCGCGCAGCCGCCGGGAAGCGAAACAACAGCCTGCCCGGCCCGGGCCAGCATGGGCCCCAGAACGAGGATCGACGCACGCATCTTGCGCACGATGTCATAATCCGCAGTCAGGTTGTTCAGATCATGACTGGACATCGCCAGCACCTGACCGTCCTGCAAGGCTGAGACCTCGGCCCCCAAAGACTGCAACAGCGCTGTCATGGTCCGGATGTCAGACAATCGCGGCGCATTGGTCAGCGTCAGCGGTTCATCGCTCAGCAATGTCGCTGGCATCAGTGTGAGGCAGGCATTTTTGGCGCCCGCAATCGGTATATCGCCGCTCAGCGCACCATTACCCGTTACAACAATCGAATCCATACCTGCCTAGTCCTTCTGCTCTTGCCGGCCTTGTTGACCCGTGTCCCCTGCCGCAGCCTCGCCGCCAGCATGCCTTGCGCGTGCCTGCGCCTTGCGTCTGGCCAGATTGGCTTTCAATGCCGCTTTCAACCGGTCATCCCGGCTGGTTTGGCCTGCTTTGGGGGTGGGTGATTTCCGCTCCATGCGCCCTTCCTAACGCAGGGGCGAAAAAGGGTCCAGATAAGGCTTGCACGACCGAACAATTGGGTCTAATCACCCCGCACGCTTCGGCAACGGAGCTGCTGTAGCTCAGAGGTAGAGCACTCCCTTGGTAAGGGAGAGGTCGAGAGTTCAATTCTCTCCAGCAGCACCATCCATCCTTCAAATCGAAGCGGTTGTCCGGCCTCAATATAGCCAGTATTCGGAATGACGTTTCGAAAATGATGAGCCTCTTGAACTGCAGGGCTCAGGAGAATCTGCTCTTCCCGGCCTCACTATCGGGCTCATACTCTATTCGCATTTTCCTTTTTTGTGCCAAAGCGATTGGAATGACGGGCCTTTTTTCCAAAACGAGTTGAACTGGTTTTGCCAAACCAAATAGTACCCGAGATCTTCTGCAGTTTTGGCCAATTCGGTATGGTTTTGTGCGCTTTGTCCGCTGAAGCTCCTCCAGCAGATTTCTTCGTCAGGGGCCTCGACCCATAGAACTTTCCACTCATCATCCTCCTCGACTTTACGTCCTTGGATATGGAACAATAACATTCCTCGTTGCTCAGCTTGTTGTAGACAGGACTCAAGTTGCTGCTCCAAAATCCAGTTTCCTTGGCAACTCTCGAAATCGTCGGTTAAAGGCTGAGACGCGAGAAAAAGGCCAAAGACCAAAAGCCCGCCAAAGCAAGATGCCAAAATTCGTTTCTTTGGAGGAAATGAAGGGACCTTAAAAACGCCAAAGTCGCTTCCAGACAAAAAGGCACTTGCCAACAAAAGCAGTCCCACAACAGCCAATGGCGAAAGAAGAAATGCCGGAAAATTCCAGTATTCAAGATGCGTCACGAGCAAATCTCTCAAGCAAATTCGTTTCGTTCCAGCAGCACATAGCTCAACCCGTTCTGTCAACAGACTTTCGGAGAAAGTGAGTGAGGCCAGTGTCCAGCGAGGCAGGTTGTTCTCGGTGCGCTTCCTTTCAAAATTTGTGCAACCGGTTGTCCTTTAGTAATACGACTGTTGCATTGCCCAATTTTCTGAGTTGCCAAAGTCCCATGGCAAGGCCTAATCCGCTGAGAGAATTTCCGGGAGTGCCAGAGTGCTGCTGTATCGAATCCTGATCAGTCTGTTTGCCGTGATCGAGCTGTTTCGCGCAGCGCGCCGCGAAGGCTGGGCAGGTGTTCAGGCGCGATTGGGCCTGTCCGAGCCCGAACTGGGTCCACACATCTGGCTGCATGGTGCCTCGAACGGCGAATTGGCCTCAGCACGCGGGGTGCTGGAGGCCATGATCGCGGCACAGCCCGATTTGCGTTGGTTGGTGACATGCAACTCAGCTTCGGGTCTGGATGTGGTGCGACGCTGGAACTTTGCAGAAATAACCGTACGCCCGGCCCCATTGGATTTATCATGGGTCACAAAACGCATGATGCGGCGATGGAATGTCGAGGCGCACATCAGTTTGGAATCCGAAATCTGGCCACACCGTTTCGCGCAGTGCCCCGGCCCGGTGATCCTGCTTGGGGCGCGGCTGAGCGAGAGAACCGCACAAACCTTTGGACACGTTCCCACCCTTGCTGCGGCCACATTGGCCGAGGTCGATCTGGTGATTGCGCAAGACAGCGGCAGTCTGGCGCGCCTGCGCAGCCTTGGCTTGCCGGAACGGGCAGAGGCCACGGTCGCCAACCTGAAGACCTTTTACAAAGCTCCCGAAGCGGATTTGCCCGACGCCAGTTTGACCTCTGCCTTTGACCGGGCAAATACATGGCTGGCTGCCTCAACCCATGAAGGCGAAGAAGGCATCATTCTCAACGCGCATCAGATCGCCCGCGCCCAATTGCCAGACCTAAAACTGATCCTCGCCCCGCGCCATCCAAACCGCATCGAGGCGATCGAAGCTTTGGTCGAAAAGGCGGGTTTAAGCTATGCCCGCCGGAGCAATCGGGAATCCCCAGAGGGCGTCGACGTCTACCTCGCGGACACCTTCGGCGAAATGCACAAATGGTACGCCCTGTCGGGTCGCGTTTTCATCGGAGGCTCTCTGGTCGCCAAGGGCGGACATACACCATATGAGCCAGCAGCGTTTGAATGCGCCCTGATGTACGGCATGGATATGCGCAACTTTGCCAGCCCGGCGCTGGCACTGGCCGCGGCGCGCGTGTCAAACGAAGTCGAAGATGCCGATACTCTGGCCGCAGCACTGATCCGCTTGAAAGAGAGGGACGATCAACAAACGCTTGCCCGCGCACAGGCCACGTTGCTGAAACCTGAAATGGACATGGACGCGCTTTTGGATCGCATTCTGAAGGTGTTGCCCGGCGCCTAGCACGCTTGAACCTGCCCGGAATATGCTTATCCTTCTGTTGGGCAACCACGAGCACGGTAATGATCCAATACAGTCTCAAATGCGAGCAAGGCCACAGCTTTGACAGCTGGTTTCAATCGGCCAGTGCTTTCGACAAACTGCAAGCCGCAGGACATGTCGCCTGCGCGGTCTGTGGCTCTGCTGATGTGAAAAAAGCGCTGATGGCACCGCGCGTGACCGCATCTGACAAGGCCGCGGAAGAACCGGCAGCGCCGCAACAACCTCTCAGCGCCCCCGCCAATCCTGCCGAACAGGCAATCGCCGAAATGAAAGCCCATGTAGAGGCCAACTCTGACTACGTGGGCGGAGATTTTGCCCAAGAGGCCCGTGCAATGCATCTGGGCGACGTGCCCGAACGGTCCATCTGGGGCGAAGCGCGCGGGGACGAAGCCAAGGCGCTGATCGAAGAAGGCATTCCAGTGGCGCCCCTCCCCTTCACACCAACCAGAAAGAGCAACTGATGCGCGTCTTGATCACCGGTGCAAACCGAGGCATCGGTGCGGAAATGACCCGCCAGATGCGCGACCGCGGCGATGAGGTTATCGCCTGCTCCCGGGGTGATGCTGACTGGCCCTTGGATGTGACACGCCAAGCGGATTTCGAAAGGCTGTCGGACAAGCTCGACGGAGCAGCCATTGATCTGGTGATCTGCAATGCTGGTGTTTACCTTGAAAAAGGCCAAAGCGTAGAGGACGGGTATGACCCCGCGCTTTGGAATCAGACCTTTGCCGTCAACGTCACCGGCGTATTCCTGACCACCAAGACTTTGCTTCCGAACCTGCGCGCCGCCAAGGCCCCGAAATTGGCAATCATCTCTTCGCAGATGGGCTCAAACACTAAAGCGCCGGGCGGCAGCTACATCTATCGCGCCTCCAAGGCAGCCGCGCTGAACCTCGGACGCAATCTGGCCACCGACCTCGCCCCACAGGGAATCGCGGTCGGGATCTACCATCCCGGCTGGGTTCAGACGGACATGGGCGGCGCCGCGGCTGACATTACACCAGTGGACGCCGCGAATGGGCTGATCAGCCGCTTCGATCATTTGTCACTGGACACCACAGGCTGCTTTGAAACCTGGGATGGGGTGCACCATCCACTTTGAGCTCTTCGACTCGACACGACTTTATAGCAAATGGGTTCAAATGTCGTGAAGCGGCGCTCAACCTATGCTATACTCAAGGCGCTTCATTTCTATTTTTTGACTTTTTTAGGTTACCTAAATGCTTTTTTCATTTCTACGAAACGCGGTGCTTTGCGCCGGATTCTCTTTTGCGGCATCCATTTCATCAGCTCAAACCGCTTCTGGACCGCTTATCGATATTCCAAATGCAACCGATATTCGTATTTGGGAAGTAACCGGAACACCGAGTGCCGAACTGCTGCCTCTTTTCGACCCAAGCGACCAGCGCCTTTACATACGGCTTTCGCCGCCGCTTAACGGCAGCAATAAAGACTTCACAGGTCTCGTCAGCGGCCAAGAGCACTATGATGCCTATATCTCCACGCCAATTGGCAATCTAACCCCCTCAGGGAATTGCCTTTCTATACGAGGCACCGCTTCCGCTTCTGCTCCCGGCTTCAACATCGCGCGCGTTGACATTATGGCGGGTGCAACAATTCTGACCAGCTTCGATCAGGTGACCTCTTTGGGTATAGCAGCAGGTTACCTACCCGGCAGCGAAGGGTTCATTGTGGACAATGACCCGGGTTTGAACACGTGGTCCAACTTGGGTGGCGGCTCATCGATGGACGTCACACTTTGCCGCTCCGCTCCTAACTTAACGATCCAAAAAAATCGACTCGCCCCCGCAGACCTTGCCTTCCCGGGCGATACCGTGCGCTTTGAAATCCTTGTTGATGTCGACGGCGCCGGATTGGCTGCAGGGCAGCAAATCACAATGACGGACACATATCCTATTGGACTGAACTTCGTTTCGGCCGCTGGCGGACCAAATTGGGCCTGTACGGCGGCGGGTGGGACCCTAACTTGCACGTTTACAGCCCCAGCCAATGGTGCTCCTTCGGGCGGGATTGACCCAATGTTTGTTGACTTCACGGTAGCGGCGACCCAAACGCCGTCAATTTTGAGCAATTGTGCCACGTTAACCGCCGCCACAGATGTGGCGACCGTTCCGTTGACGCCTAGCTGCGCCGATGTGCAGATCGCGAACCGGGCAGTTTGGTATGCCTATTCAATAAAATATTTGTGCGGCTGGCATTTCGCGCCGGATATTACAGAAAACGTCCGCCATGTTGTGGCTGACGGGCGTTACAGAACGGAAATCAACATCGTCAACACGTTTGACGACGTTCAACTCCGCAAGTCGATAATTCCGCTGGTAAACAAAGGCAAAGATATCATTCGCGAACCTCAGCAGATCGACAAGCAAGGAACGGAGAACTTTACACTCCGTGCCCAGCACGCAACGTTGGATGACTGTACCAAACTCGGCGAAATGTACGGGCGCAACGACTTTGCAACCGGTAGAATTAACATCGGCTTCCTTACAATCTTTGCTTCGGCGCCGATTGATGTGACAGCCGTCTATACCGCCCAGCCCTTCCAAGGCTCCGCAGACGAAGTGCAGCCTGCACTGGACGTAGAAAGCATCGAAGGGAAGCGGCGAGTGTTTATTCTCCAATGAAATCGGAAACAGCGAAGGTGCCACAGTAAGTATGCGGCGCCTTTGACACCTTGCCCTTTTGGCGCCGCAGGCCTAAACCCCGCGCAAGTTTATCCGGGGAGAGGCCCCTTGCCCATTCTAGTGATGAAATTTGGCGGCACGTCTGTCGCCACGCTTGACCGCATTCGGCGCGCTGCAAAGCGCGTAGGTGTCGAAGTCGCCAAAGGCTACGATGTGATCGTAATCGTATCGGCCATGTCGGGCGAGACGAACAAACTTGTTGGCTATGTCGATGAGACGTCACCGCTCTATGACGCACGCGAGTATGATGCGGTTGTCTCATCGGGTGAAAACGTCACCGCAGGCCTGATGGCGCTGACGCTTCAGGAGATGGATGTGCCTGCGCGCAGCTGGCAGGGCTGGCAGGTGCCGGTGCAGACCACGTCGGCGCATGCTGCTGCGCGGATCGAGGCTATTCCACCGGAAAACATCCTCGCCAAATTCGACGAAGGCATGAAGGTTGCCGTGGTTGCAGGGTTCCAGGGTGTCAGCCCCGAGGGCCGGATCACCACGCTTGGCCGCGGCGGCTCGGACACCACGGCGGTGGCCTTTGCGGCTGCTTTCGGCGCGGAACGTTGTGACATCTACACAGACGTGGACGGGGTCTACACCACTGACCCACGGGTTTGTGAAAAAGCCCGCAAACTGGACAAGATCGCCTTTGAGGAGATGCTGGAGCTGGCCAGTCTGGGCGCGAAGGTCTTGCAGACCCGCTCGGTTGAGCTGGCCATGCGCTACAAAGTTCGGCTGCGGGTTCTGAGCAGCTTTGAGGAACAATCTGACGAAGCAGGCACATTGGTCTGCGATGAGGAGGAAATCATGGAAAGCAATGTCGTGGCCGGAGTGGCCTATTCACGCGACGAGGCCAAGATGACCCTCGTCTCCGTCGCCGACCGCCCCGGGATCGCGGCCGCAATCTTTGGTCCCTTGGCCGATGCGGGCGTGAACGTGGATATGATCGTCCAGAACATTTCCGAGGAAGGCCGTACTGACATGACCTTCTCGTGCCCGACCAACCAGGTGGCGCGTGCGGAAAAGGCCATGCAGGACGCCAAGGACGCCGGCTCGATCAATTTCCACGATATCATCGCGGACACGGATGTGGCCAAGGTATCGGTGGTGGGCATCGGCATGCGCAGCCACGCGGGCGTGGCCGCCAAGATGTTCGAGGTGCTCAGCCAGGAAAGCATCAACATCAAGGTCATCACAACCTCGGAAATCAAGATTTCGGTCTTGATCGACCGAAAATACATGGAGCTTGCAGTGCAGGCATTGCACGACGCCTTCGAGCTGGAAAAAGCCTGATCCCAAAGCCCGCCCCATGGCGGGCTTTTTTTCGCTGATACAATTCTTACATGCTTGAGGACGGAAATTGTTTCCGTCAGCTTGGGGCTGTTACCTCTACGGCCCGCATTTTACTTTTGGGCAATTGCACCGCCGCATTTCATCAGGACCTTTTCACATGACCGAAGCCGCATTCTGGGACAAAATTGCCGAAAAATATGCCAGCGATCCGATCGAGAACCTGGAAGGGTATCACAAGACGCGGGATATGATTGTAGACCGCCTGAAACCCGAACACCGTGTTCTGGAACTGGGCTGCGGCACCGGCAGCACGGCGCTGGAAATCGCAAAGCATGTGCAGGACTATCTGGCAACGGATCTGTCGCCCAAGATGATCGAAATTGCCAATGCCAAACGCGACACCCAGACGCCAGAAAATCTGCGCTTTGCTGTTGCCGATGGCGCGGGCCTGCCCGATTTTTCGCCCGATGTGGTTCTTGCGTTGAACCTCATTCATCTGGTGCCAAACGCCGACGCCATGATCCAAGAGATATTCGACCGTTTGCCGCAAGGCGGATTGTTCATCGCCAAAACCGCCTGTCTGCGCGATGGTCCGTGGTATCTGGCCGTCATGATCCCCCTGATGCGGCTGATCGGCAAAGCGCCGCATGTCAGCATTTTTTCACAAGCCGAATTGACCGGTCGTTTGCAAAAAGCCGGCTTTGTGATCGATGAAACGCTGCTGCAAAAAGGCACGGCCCCGCGGCTGTTTACCATCGCGCGCAAACCCTGAAGAGCGCGCCATGGGGCCGTTTAGCCCTGTGCTGAAAAAACGAGCAGAAGACCGGGCGCTGCGCAATAGACGCAACGGCCTCTTTCCAACAAGGCGTGAAGACCGCTATACCGAAAGCGACGACGGGGGGATGCGAGGCAGAATGCCGGACAGTTTCGAAAGCGAAAGCCGCAAACTGCTGGGTCGGTTGCGCGACACCATGGCCGAAGAGGCTGCGGGTCAGGCGCGACTGGACAAGATCACGCATTTGACGGCCGACTCCATGGGCACCGAAGTGTGCTCCATCTACCTGTTCCGTGACGATGAAACGCTGGAACTCTGCGCCACGCAGGGTCTGAACGCCGAAGCGGTGCACGAAACCCGTATGAAGCTGGGCGAAGGTCTGGTGGGACGGGTCGCACGCACCGGCAAGGTCGTGAACACCGCCGATGCGCCCAGCGCGCCGGGCTTTCGCTACATGCCCGAAACCGGCGAAGAGATTTACTCCAGCTTCCTCGGTGTTCCAATCCAGCGTTTGGGTGAAAAGCTGGGCGTCCTGGTGGTCCAGTCCAAGCAAGCACGGGAATACACCGCGGACGAGATTTATGCCCTCGAAGTGGTCGCAATGGTTCTGGCAGAAATGACCGAACTGGGCGTCTTTGTCGGCGAAGGCGCCGCGCTGAAAGCCCGCCATACTCAGCCTGTGATGTTCCGTGGCGCCACAGGACAGGAAGGCGCGGCGATGGGCCATGTCTGGCTGCATGAACCGCGTGTCGTCGTCACCAATATGGTTGCCGATGATCCTGTCGCCGAAAGCGCTCGCCTGCGCGAAGCGGTCGACAAGATGCGTGTCGGAGTTGACGCGATGCTGGCCGGCGCCTCAGGCGATGCCGAGCAGGTGCAGGTGCTCGAAGCCTACCGAATGTTCGCCAACTCCAAAGGTTGGCTCCGGCGTATGGAAGACGACATTTCCCGGGGCCTGTCCGCCGAGGCTGCGGTCGAAAAAGAGCAATCCGCAGCCCGTGCACGAATGTCGCAAGTCACAGATGCCTATCTGCGCGAACGCCTGCATGATCTGGATGATCTCAGCAACCGTTTGCTGCGCATCCTGACAGGTCAGGGCCAGCAGACCGGTTCTGAAATGCCGGATGACCCGATCCTGATTGCCCGCAATATCGGTCCGGGTGAGTTGCTTGAATACGGACGCAAATTGCGCGGTGTCGTGCTTGAGGGCGGCTCTGTCGGATCGCACGCGGCCATCGTTGCGCGTGCCCTCGCTATCCCACTGGTTATCCATGCCTCCCGCGTCACCAACGAAGCGCTCAATGGCGACGCCATTCTGGTAGACGGCGAACAGGGGATCGTTCACTTGCGTCCCGACGATACCGTGCGCGCGGCCTTTTCCGACAAGATCGCGATGCAGACCAAGGCGCAGGAACGCTATGCCTCGATCCGCGACACTGCCTGTGTGACGGCCAGCGGCGAACGGATCAATCTGCTGATGAACGCGGGTCTTATGGCGGATTTGCCTTCGCTGGAGAGCTCGGGCGCAGAGGGCGTGGGGCTGTTCCGCACCGAATTGCAGTTTCTCGTCCGCAACCAGATGCCGCGCCGAAATGAACTGGCCGCCTTGTATTCGAGGGTTCTGGACGCTGCCAAGGGCAGCCGGGTTGTGTTCCGTACCCTCGACATCGGATCAGACAAAGTATTGCCCTACATGAAGCCGCATGACGAACCCAACCCTGCCCTGGGTTGGCGAGCGATCCGTGTGGGGCTCGACAAACCCGGCGTGCTACGGATGCAGCTGCAGGCGCTGATGCGCGCGGCCGATGGGCGGCCCCTGTCGGTGATGTTCCCATTTATTGCCCAGTACAACGAATGGCAGGCTGCCCGCGCCGAAGTGGACAAGGCGCTGGCGCGTGAAAAGAAGCTGGGACACGTCCTGCCGGAACGGATCGAAGTCGGCGCGATGCTGGAAACGCCCAGTCTGGCCTTTGCCTCACAGAAATTCTTTGACGAAGTCGAATTCCTGTCCGTAGGCGGCAATGATCTGAAACAGTTCTTCTTTGCAGCGGATCGCGAAAACGAGCGGGTTCGCAGGCGTTATGACACTCTGAACGTCAGTTTCCTGAGCCTGCTGGAAATGGTGGCGGATAGATCCCGCACATCTGAAACCAATCTCAGTTTCTGCGGTGAAGACGCCGGACGCCCTGTTGAGGCGCTCTGCCTTGCGGCCATCGGCTTTCGGACGCTTTCGATGCGTCCTGCATCGATTGGACCGGTCAAAAGCCTGTTGATGCGCTCTGACCTGACGGTTGTTCGCGGGTTGATCGAAGAGGCCCGCGCGCGCGGCGATCAATCGGTTCGGGATTCGGTTATGGCGTATTTGCGCAGTCTGGGATGATCTGTTGCCCCGCCGATGCGGCAGGGCAACGTCGCATCACGTCAGTCAGTGCCCGCCGAGAATGCCGGTACGAACGCCATAGTCTACGGCAAGCGCGTAATCCGGATCATCGTCTGAATCGACCACAAGGTGCCCGGCTTTGTTCAGCAGCTTGTGACAGTCGCGGCTCAGATGACGCAGCTTGACCCGTTTGCCAGCCGCCTCGTATTTGGTCGCCACCGCTTCGATTGCCTGCAGCGCGGACTGGTCCACGACGCGGCTGTTGTCAAAGTCGATGATCACCGCGTCGGGATCATTTTCGATGTCAAAGAGTTCGATGAACCCATCGCTCGATCCAAAGAACAGCGGGCCTTGGATTTCGTAAACCTTGGCGCCCTCTTCGGTGTTGGACTCCCGGGTCTTAGCGTGGATGCGGCGCGCATTGTTCCACGCGTAGGCCAGCGCCGAGACGATGACGCCAACAACCACCGCAACCGCAAGGTCTTCCATAACCGTCACGACTGTCACGAGCAGGATGACAAAGGCGTCCGTCAGGGGAACCTTGCGCAAAATGGTCAGCGAGTTCCATGCGAAGGTGCCGATCACCACCATGAACATCACACCGACCAGAGCGGCCAGCGGGATCAGTTCGATCAGCGGTGATGCAAACAGGATAAAGATCAGCAGGAACAGCGCGGCTGCCACACCGGCCACTCGTGTACGCGCGCCGGACTTCACATTGATCATCGACTGGCCGATCATGGCACAGCCACCCATGCCCCCAAAGAAGCCCGTGACCGTATTCGAGATGCCCTGTGCGATGCATTCCTGACTCGCCCCACCGCGCTTGCCGGTGATTTCACCCACGAGGTTCAGCGTCAGAAGGCTTTCGATCAGTCCGATTGCCGCAAGGATTACGGCATAAGGCAGGATGATCTGCAGCGTTTCGAGGTTCAGTGGAACAGACGGGATATGGAATGGCGGCAATCCGCCTTGGATGGATGCCAGATCGCCCACGCGCGGCACATCCAGACCAAAGCCAATGACCAGCGCCGCAACCACCGCAATTCCGGCCAGCGGTGCAGGAACAACGCGGCTGATCCGCGGCATCACCCAGATGATCGCCATGGTCAGCGCCGTAAGCGCCAGCATCAAATACAGCGGCATTCCCGACAGCCATTCGCCGCCACCCATGCC
The DNA here is from genome assembly GCA_020630695.1 of Paracoccaceae bacterium. Classification (GTDB taxonomy): domain Bacteria; phylum Pseudomonadota; class Alphaproteobacteria; order Rhodobacterales; family Rhodobacteraceae; genus Thalassococcus_A; species Thalassococcus_A lentus. Next base: position 60,260 of record JAHDIS010000009.1, read on the forward strand.
GTGACCGGTGTTTTCCATCGAACCGGGCACTTTGAACTGTCCCAGCTGCGCAAGGAAAATCACAATGGCCAGACCATTGACGAACCCCAGCATAACCGGATGCGGCACAAGCCGTATGAATTTGCCCCATTGCATGGCACCCGCAAAGATTTGCAGCAGCCCCATCAAAACCACGGTCGCGAACAGATATTCGACCCCGTGTTGCGCAACCAGCGCCACCATCACCACCGCCAGCGCGCCGGTCGCACCGGAAATCATTCCGGGCCGACCACCGATCAATGCAGTGATCAGACCAACCAAAAAGGCGGCGTACAGTCCCACCAACGGATGAACCCCGGCCACAAAGGCAAAGGCCACCGCTTCGGGCACCAAAGCCAAAGCAACGGTCAGCCCGGCCAGCAATTCGATCCGCAATCTGCCGACGGTCAGCTTTTCGTCAGGCATCAGCGATAAATCGGGCATGGCTAGGCGGCCTGCAAAGCTCGCCAGGATGGCTTTTTTCATGGGTGGAGGTCCTTCCTGTTCGCGCGGGTCTTACTGCCTGTTACCGGGAAAGGCCAGCGCTCAGATGCAATGCCGATATGGCCGCAGGTCATAACAGGCCGGGGCTGAATTGCACGGTATTCTTGGGTATGCGGGGTGGCAGCTTCCTTGTTCAGCAGATCAAAGAACAAAAACGCACTCGATCGCATCGCGGTTGCTTAAGACCTGCGCAAACTTGGACATCACTTTGATGCGAAGGTGGCTTTTCATTGCGTCGAACTCAGTGCACCTTCACCGCGAACAATTGGAGGCATCAATGACCAAAACCATGATTGGCGTGATCGGAGGATCGGGCATCTATGACATCGACGGACTGCAAGATGCCACTTGGCAATCTGTCGAAAGCCCCTGGGGCGCCCCGTCGGATCAGATTCTCACCGGTACACTGGATGGCGTGCCCATGGCCTTTCTGCCGCGTCACGGCCGAGGCCATGTTCACAGCCCGACCACTGTGCCCTACCGGGCCAACATCGATGCGCTGAAACGGCTGGGGGTAACCGATGTCATTTCCGTGTCTGCCTGCGGGTCGTTCCGCGAAGAATATGCGCCCGGGCACTTTGTCGTCGTAGATCAGTTCATTGACCGCACGTTTGCCCGCGAAAAGTCGTTCTTTGGATCTGGGTGCGTGGCGCATGTTTCAGTCGCTCACCCCACCTGTCCACGTCTTGGCGACGCCTGCTACACCGCCGGTCAAGCGGCGGGCATTACAATCCACCGGGGCGGAACGTACCTCGCGATGGAAGGACCACAGTTCTCCACGCTCGCAGAATCCAAAATGTACCGTGAGAACTGGGGCGCGGATGTGATCGGCATGACCAATATGCCCGAAGCCAAGCTAGCCCGAGAAGCCGAGTTGTGTTACGCCTCGATTGCAATGGTCACCGACTACGACAGCTGGCATCCGGACCATGGCGAAGTCGACGTCACAGAAATCATCAAGACGTTGATGGGCAATGCCGACAAGGGACGCGCGCTGGTGCGCGGCCTGCCTGCACTGCTTGGCGCGGATCGTGCGGCCTGCCCCCATGGCTGCGACCGCGCGTTGGAATTTGCCATTCTGACCGCGCCCGAGGCCCAGGATCCGGCGTTGATGCAAAAGCTCGACGCGGTTGCAGGCCGAATGCTGACCCCAGCCGAATAATCGCAGATTTGCCATGTTGCGCCTGATCGCTTTTGGCCTGTTTTGCCTTTTGGGAGATACACTCGTCGCTCAGCCGGAATTCATTGAAACCGATGGTCTGCTGAGCGACGAAGATTTCTACCGTTTGACCGCTTGCGGCGCGCCGCCGGGCGGGGAATGCACCAAACGGTTTTCCCGTTGGCCCGTCGATCAGCCCGTAACCGTTGGCATCGCCAGAGTGGATCGCGCTTTTCTGGGCGGAAAACAGAAACGCGCGCACGCCGCGCTTGCGCGGGCTCTGCAGTATCTGAATGACGCGGGGATGGGGCTGTCACTCCAACTGGCCGACGAGGCGGCACAGGCTGACATCCGGATCTATTTCATCGACACTGATGGCGCTGCCCCAATCTCGGGAACCGGGATTGAGGGCGTGGATGGTACCACGGTCCGGGGTGCCCGAGTCATGGTCTGGGCCGAGCGCAAAACCGGCCGCATCGACCGCGCCCGCATTGTCTTTGGCACCCGCCTGTCCATACGCCAGTATGAATCCGCCATGCTCGAAGAGCTCACACAGTCCTTGGGTCTGTTGACCGACATCCGGAACAAGGCCTATGAAGGCGTGTCAATTTTTTCCGAAGACAGCAACGCATCAAAGACGTTCGGACCGCAGGATCTCATGGTGTTGCGCCGCCACTATCCACTGCAGGAGTAACCACATGGACCCGACCCTCTGGCTTGGCTTTGCCATCGCCTCGACCGTGCTGCTGGTTATGCCCGGCCCGACGATTTTGCTGGTCCTCAGCTATGCCCTGACCCAAGGGCGGCGCGTAGCTGTCGCTTCTGCACTTGGCGTCGCATTTGGTGATCTGGTCGCCATGACCGTCTCGATCATCGGTCTGGGCGCGGTCTTTCTGGCGTCGGCAACAGCCTTCACGATTTTAAAGTGGGCCGGCGCGCTTTACCTTTTGTGGCTAGGTCTGAAAATGCTGCGCTCTGCTGGGTCGACGCCAATGCTGACCAGCAAACCCGAGGGCGCCAGCGCAGGCAAAGTATTCCGCGATCTCAGTCTCGTGACGGCGCTGAACCCGAAATCCAACACCTTCTTTATCGCCTTTGTGCCCCAGTTCATCGATCCCAACGCAGCCTTTGCGCCTCAGGCCATCATCATGATCGCAACCTTTGTCGGCATCGCTGGCCTAAACGCCCTTGCCTTTGCGCTGGCGGCCAATGCCATGCGCAGCCGCATCACCCGCCCATCGATTCAGGCCTGGATGTCACGCGTTGGCGGCATCACCCTGATCGGTATGGGCCTCATGACCGCCACCCTTCGGAGAGCCACATGAAACAGGTTCAGGACTATATCCGCACCATCGTAGACTTCCCGCATGAAGGCATTCTCTTCCGCGATGTCACCACGCTTTTTGCCGATCCGCGCGGGTTTCGCATTGCCATCGATCAACTGCTGCATCCCTATGCCGGAATGCAGTTCGACAAGGTCGTCGGCCTAGAAGCGCGCGGCTTCATTCTCGGCGGCGCAATTGCACACCAACTGTCTGTCGGCTTCGTTCCGATCCGCAAGAAAGGCAAACTCCCCGGCGCCGTGATTTCCGAGGAATACCAGCTCGAATACGGCGAGGCGATCGTCGAGATTCATGACGATGCCATCAAGCCGGGGGAAAAAATTCTTGTGGTGGATGACCTTCTGGCAACGGGCGGCACGGCCGAGGCAGGGATCAAACTGGTCGAACGGCTGGGCGGCGAAATCATCGGATGCGCCTTTATTGTCGACCTGCCTGATCTCGGAGGACGCAAAAAGCTCGAAGCTTTGGGCATGGAAGTCCATGCGCTTTGCGCTTTCGAAGGCCTCTGACACCCAGACACTGCCTTTAGCGCAATCCATCCGGCAAGGGCGCCAAACGGAACAGGCCCGCCGGAGGCGGGCCTGTTCTGAAACTGTTGCGCCGTAAGGCGCGCTATTCAACAACGCTATGCGACGTTGGCGGCCTTGGGCGGCTTTATCTTGGCTTTGCCTTTTGGCGCCGGAGCGGCCGCATTGCTGTCAATGAAATCCAGCACCAGAGGACGGATGTTGTTACGCCAGCTTTTGCCAGCAAAGATTCCGTAGTGACCGGCCCCTTCTTCCACATGCGCAGCCTTTTTGCTGTCCGGCAAGCCTGTGCACAGATCCAGTGCTGCAACGCATTGGCCCGGCGCGGAAATGTCGTCCTTTGACCCCTCCACGGTTTTCACCGCCACATTGGTAATCGCGCCGATGTCGACCTTGTGTCCGGCCACAACAAATTCGTTCTTCGCGATTTCGCGGTTTTTGAAAATGCGCTCAACCGTCGAAAGGTAGAACTCGGCCGGCATATCCATGACCGCCAGATATTCATCATAAAAACGGTTGTGCGCATCGTGGTCCGAGGCCTCGCCGCGCGCAACGCGTGTGATCTGATCGGAAAAGGCCTTGCCATGGCGTTCGCCGTTCATCGACATAAAGCTCGCCAGTTGCAGAAGGCCCGGATAAACCATCCGGCCAACGCCCTGATACTTGAAACCCACACGCTGGATCATCGTTTCTTCAAGCTGGCCCATGGTGACACGACGGCCAAAGTCAGTCACATCCGTGGGGGTGGCGTCAGGGTCGATCGGTCCACCGATCAGCGTCAGCGTCCGGGGCTGCGCGTCGGGATCAAGCTCGGCCAGATAGGCGGTCGCCGCCAGCGTCAGCGGTGCAGGCTGGCACACTGCGACCACATTGGTATCGGGGCCCATCTCTTTCATGAAGTCCATCAGATACAGCGTGTAGTCTTCGATATCGAACTTGCCCGCAGAAACCGGGATGTCGCGGGCGTTGTGCCAGTCGGTCACATACACTTCGCAGTTCACGATCAGGGATTTCACTGTCGACCGTAGCAGCGTCGCGTAGTGACCCGACATCGGTGCCACCAGCAAAATCTTGCGTGGCTGCTCTTCGCGCCCAACCACGTTAAAGTGGATCAGATCCCCGAAAGGCTTTTCCACCACGGTCTCGATGTTGACCAGGTGATCCTTACCGTCTTCGCAGGTAAAGGTTCGAATCGCCCAGTCCGGTTTCACGACCATGCGCTCAAACGTGCGCTCAGTCACTTCGCCCCAGGCGGCCATCCACTGTATCGCCGGGTTGGGCAACATGGCCCAAGCCGGATAAGACGCCATGGATTTTGCCGTTGCGCCCAACCATTGGTTGGTATTGCGCATGGTTTCCATCAAGTCGTAGGTTGCCATGTAACGCATCTGCGGCACTCCTGTTCATTTGGGGGCGGGACGGTGCACAATTATGTGGCAACCGAGCCATTTCGTCGCTTTGCCGCGATGAGCGCACCACGTTATGCTGCAGGTGCAACATAGAAGGGAAAATTCATTATGGCAACGAACGTCGATGCCGCAGCAGAAAATTCGCAGAAACTCGAAGCGAACCTCGCCCGCATGGAAGAGCTGCAGCAACGCCTGATGAATGCCCTGTCCCGGCGCCATCCGACCCCGGCTGCGTTGTCTAGTCCGGACGCTACGCTCTACACCGATGCTGCCCAGGCCTATCTGCAGCACATGATGGCCAATCCAGCGCAGGTTCTCGAACAGCAGGTCCAGTACTGGGGCAAAACGCTCAGCCATTTTGTTGACGCTCAGGCAGCTCTGGCCAAAGGCACCCTGTCACCCCCCGAGGACACAGGTCCAACCGATCGCAGGTTTTCCAACCCTCTTTGGGACATCAATCCCTATTTCAACTTCATCAAGCAGCAGTACCTGATCAATGCGGACAGCATCCGCACCGCGATCGAACAGATCGAGGACATGAACCCAAAGGAAAAGCAGCGTCTGCGCTACTTTGCCCAGCAGATCACCGACATGTTCGCGCCGACCAACTTTCTGGCAACAAACCCCGACGCCTTGATGAAGGCGGTCGAGACCGAAGGCGACAGTCTGGTACAGGGTATGGAAAATCTTGTCGCCGATCTTGAGGCCAACAACGGCGAATTGGTGGTGCGCCTTGCGGATGAAACCGCGTTTGAAATCGGCGAAAACATCGCAACGGCCGAAGGCGAAGTGATTTTCCGCAACCGCATGATGGAAGTGATCCAGTATGCGCCAACAACGGAAAAGGTCCACGAGACGCCGATCGTTTTGTTCCCGCCTTGGATCAACAAATTCTACATTCTTGACCTGAAACCGACCAATAGCCTGATCCGCTGGGTCGTCGATCAGGGCTATACCCTGTTCGTGGTTAGCTGGATCAACCCGGATCCCGCATACAAGGACATCGGTCTCGAAGAGTACGTCGCCGAAGGCTATCTAAAGGCCATCGAGATCGCAAAGGACGTCTGCGGCACCAAGCAGGTCAATGCAGTTGGCTATTGCATCGCCGGCACAACACTGAGCCTGACCCTATCGCTGCTCAAGAAACGCGGGGACAAATCCGTAAAATCGGCCACCTTCTTTACCGCGCTGACCGATTTTTCTGACCAAGGTGAATTTACGCCCTTCCTGCACGAGGATTTCGCCACTGGCATCGAGGAAGAAATCGATCAGGAAGGCATCCTGCCCAGCTTTGTCATGGCGCGCACCTTTTCCTTCCTGCGCTCGAACGACCTGTTCTATGGCCCCGCGATCAAAAGCTATATGATGGGCGAAACGCCCCCTGCCTTTGATCTGCTTTATTGGAACGGCGATGGCGCGAACCTGCCCGGTAAGATGTTCAAACAATATTTGCGCGGTTTGTGCCAACGCAACGAATTTGCCAGCGGCACCTTCGAGCTGTTCGGCGAACAACTCAGCGTCAAGGATGTGGATGTCCCCTTGATGTCCATCGCCGCCGAGACAGATCACATTGCCGCCGCGCGGGACGTGTTCCGCGGCGTTCAAATGATGGGGTCCAAGTCCAAGCAGTTTGTGCTGGGCCAGTCCGGTCACATCGCAGGCATTGTGAACCCACCCAGCAAAAAGAAATACGGCCACTATGTGAATGATGATCTGACCGGCGATTTTGACAGCTGGAAAGAGGCCGCGACCCTGAATGACGGGTCGTGGTGGCCGCACTGGGAAGCCTGGCTGAAAAAGCGTTCAGGCAAGAAAGTTGCCCCCAGAATTCCCGGTGAGTCGAGCTACAAGGCGATCTGCCCGGCCCCCGGCACCTATGTGAAGCTGAAAGCAGCCAAGCAAAATCAATAGGTTAATCATTTTTGCTGCAGTGCAGAAAAAATACTTGAATTTCTGCACTGCAGCATACATATTCTTTCCAGACGCAGAAACGCGGGGTGGGCCCGCAAAGCGACTGAAAGGAATTTCAAGATGGCCAAGACGCAAGATTTCACCACCATGATGAAAGACATGATGGGCGCATTCCCCGTTGATACAAAAGCAATGGAAGATGCTTTCAAGACTTCGGCAACTCTGAATGAAAAGCTGTCCGGCGTTGCGCTGGAAGCGGCTGAGAAATCCACCGAGATTTCCGCCAAGTGGACCAAAGACACCCTGTCCAAGCTGGCAGACATGTCCAAAGCCAAGACCGAGCCTGCCGACTACGCCAAGGCGATGACCGACTTCGCGTCCGCTCAGGCAGAAGTTGCAGCCGAAAACATGGCCGCGTTCGCTGAGATCGCGAAGAAAGTCCAGATGGACACTGTTGAGCTGATGATGGCTGCTGGCAAGGACCTGTCCGAAGACGCGACTGCCGCTGTCAAGAAAGCCACAGACGAGATGACCAAAACCGCAAAGAAAGCGGCTTCGGCAAAGTAAGTCTGCATCGCAGACAAAGGGATTTGCGCCCTTCTCCTCCCAAATCGGGCGCAATATTCCAGGCGGGTTCTTCGGAGCCCGCCTTTTTTTGTGCGCGGCTTTGATTTTTGTAGCCTTCCGTCATGCTTGACCCGGACCAGTCCGGGCAATAGCGCTGAACGAAAGGAAAGCACTTTTGCGCAAAGGATTTGCCCTATGACCGTGCCCGAATTCATGAAGGGGGTTGTTCTGACCGGCCATGGCGGTCCGGACAAATTGGAATGGCGCACGGACCTGCCTGTCCCCCACCCCGATGCACGCGATGTCCTGATCAAGGTTGGGGCCTCTGCCGTGAACAACACGGACATCAATACGCGGATCGGCTGGTACTCAAAGTCTGTCCGCGGTGATACGGAAACCGGCGCGAACGCAGGATTTGGTGAAGACGCCGATGCCGATGGCGGTTGGGCCGGCGCTTTGGATTTCCCACTTGTTCAAGGGGCCGATTGTTGTGGCACCATCGTGGCCGTTGGCCAAGAGGTGGACCCAGCGCGCATTGGTGAACGGGTTTTGGTTCGCCCGATGCACACCCCGTTGGACGCACAGGCCCCCTACAGCCTTGCCACCTTCGGCTCGGAACGCGACGGTGCCTTTGCCGAATATGCGACGATTGCCTCAAAGGATGCCGTTGCGATTCAATCCGATCTCAGCGACCTGGAACTGGCCAGCTTTCCCTGTGCTTTCACAACAGCCGAAGGCATGATCCAGCGGATTGCCCTGGGCGCTGAACGCGTATTGATAACGGGCGCCTCTGGCGGCGTGGGATCGGCGGCGATCCAATTGGCAAAACGGCGCGGCGCGCATGTGACCGCACAGACAAGCCCAAGCAAGGCCGCAGCACTACGGGATCTGGGCGCTGACGAAATACTGACGCGCGATGATCCGCTACCGGATCAAGCCTTTGATGCAGTGCTGGATCTGGTGGGCGGCCCGCGCTGGCCAGAGCTGCTGGAAACGCTGCGCAAAGGCGGGCGCTATGTGACATCGGGTGCAATTGCAGGCCCAATTGTCGAACTGGATCTGCGCACGCTGTATCTGCGTGACTTGTCTTTGGCCGGCAGCACCTGGCAACCCGATAGCGTTTTGACCGATCTGGTTGGCTATATCGAGCGCGGGGAAATTCACCCGATGCTGGCCGACCACTTTCCGTTGCAGCGCATCAGCGATGCACAAGAAGCCTTTTTGTCAAAATCCCATATCGGCAAGATCGGCCTGACCATCGAATAAAAAAGGCCGCCCTTTACAGGGGCGGCCCATGGTTTTCTGCGCAGGGATGTCTCAGACCAAGGTGGCCTCAGTGGCGGCCCGGAAGTCTGCTTCGCTGACGCCATCGGCCAGTTCAACGATCTTCAAACCGCCTTCCACGACATCCATCACTCCAAGATTAGTAATGATCCGGTCCACAACGCCGGTTCCGGTCAGAGGCAACGTGCAGGCCTGAAGGACCTTACTGTCACCGTGTTTGTTGGTGTGATCCATCACGACCACCACACGGCCAACACCGGCCACCAGATCCATCGCGCCGCCCATGCCTTTGACGAGCTTGCCGGGGATCATCCAGTTGGCCAAATCGCCATTCTCAGCAACTTCCATTGCACCGAGGATCGCCATGGCGATCTTGCCACCCCGGATCATGCCAAAGCTCTGCGAGCTGTCGAAATAGGACGTCTGCGGCAGTTCGGTGATGGTCTGCTTGCCCGCGTTGATCAGATCGGCATCTTCTTCGCCTTCAAACGGAAACGGGCCCATCCCCAGCATGCCGTTTTCGGACTGCAGCGTGACTTCGACACCTTCAGGAATGTAGTTCGACACCAGCGTCGGGATACCGATGCCAAGGTTTACATACATACCGTCTTCGAGTTCCTGTGCGGCGCGTGCCGCCATCTGGTTACGATCCCAAGGCATTATGCACCCTCCTTCGTGCGCACGGTGCGCTGTTCGATCCGCTTTTCATGCTCACCCTGTATCAGGCGGTGCACATAAATGCCCGGCAGGTGGATGTGATCGCCGTCCAACTCACCCGGCTGCACGATTTCTTCGACTTCCATCACGCAAACCTTGCCGCACATGGCGGCAGGCGGGTTAAAGTTGCGGGCTGTCTTGCGGAAAATAGCATTGCCAGTGGTGTCTGCTTTCCAAGCTTTGACGATTGCCAGATCGGCAAAGATGCCTTCTTCGAGGATATAATCCTCACCGCCAAATTGTTTCACTTCCTTGCCCTCGGCAATCACGGTGCCAACACCGGTCTTGGTGTAAAAGCCCGGAATGCCCGCACCGCCAGCACGCATGCGTTCAGCCAAAGTGCCCTGCGGGTTGAATTCCAGCTCAAGTTCGCCTGACAGATACTGGCGCATGAACTCGGCGTTTTCGCCCACGTAGGACGACATCATCTTTTTGATTTGCTTGGTTTCCAGAAGCTTGCCCAGACCAAAACCATCAACGCCGGCATTGTTTGAGGCAACGGTGATGTCCTTGACACCGCTGTCAACCAAAGCGTCGATCAGCAATTCCGGAATGCCACACAGGCCAAAACCGCCTGCGGCAATCAACATCCCGTCGTGCACGAGGCCATCCAATGCCTCAGCAGCCGAGCCGTATACCTTTTTCATGGTCACACTCCCTAGAACCTGAATTGCGGGAGTTGTGGCGTCAGTCTGACCCGAAGTCAACGATTATGCCGCAGCGCGGCAACAGCCGGATGCAGGCACCCGGCCGCATTAAAGATCAGCTCGACTTTTTGGCAGCGGTTTTCTTGGCTGCAGGCTTTTTGGTCGTAGACTTCTTGGCCGCCGCCTTTTTGGGTGCAGCTTTTTTCTTGCCACCCTTCTTGGCTGCTTTTTCCGCAATCAGTTCAACTGCTTGCGCCATAGTCACGTCCTCGGGTGTTACATCCTTGGGCAGCGTCGCATTGACCTTTTCCCATTTGACATAAGGCCCATAACGCCCCTCCATGACCGACACGGCGCCACCACCTTCGGGGTGTTCGCCCAGCTCACGCAGCGGCTTGGCTGCCGAGCCGCGCCCCCGACCAGGGTTTGCGCGCTTTTCGGCCAAAAGCTCAACCGAGCGATTCATCCCGATCTCGAATACGTCCTGAAAATCCTTCAGGTTCACATACACCGGCTTTGCCTCATCTGGCAGCTGATGCATGATGTATGGCCCAAAGCGGCCAAGGTTGCTGGAGACAACCCCGCCTTCGGGATGCATACCGATCTCGCGCGGCAGGGTCAGAAGCGTCAGCGCCTTCTCCAAGGTCATGTCGTCCGGCGACCAGCCCGGCAGGAAATCCCCACGTGCCTTTGGCAAGGATGCCCGCGGCGGCTTCTTGTTTTCCGGTGTCGGCTCTCCGCGTTGGACATAGGGGCCAAATCGACCGGCTTTGAGCCAGATTTCTTCGCCCTGATCTTCGCCCAGCACACGTTCATCGCCTTCGGCGCCTTCACCAGCGATTGGCCGTGTGTAGGTGCATTCAGGATAGTTGCCGCACCCTACAAAACCGCCTGTGCGCGAGGTCTTGAGATGCAATTGCCCAGCGCCACAGCGTGGACAAATGCGCGGATCGCTTCCGTCGTCTCGTGGCGGATAAAGCTGCGGCGCCAATGCGTCATCCAGCACATCCAGAACTTCGGAAATGCGCAACTCGGACGTTTCAGCAATTGCAGCCGAGAAATCACGCCAGAAGCGCGCCAACAACTCTTTGAAGTCCGCTTCGCCCGCACTGACATGGTCCAGTTCCGCTTCGAGCGCCGCAGTGAAATCATACTCGACATAGCGCTTAAAGAAATTGAGCAGGAAGATCGTGACGATACGGCCCTTGTCCTGCGGAATCAGGCGGCCCTTTTCCTTGGCCACATACCCACGGTCTTCGATCGTCGACAGGACCGAGGCGTAGGTTGAAGGACGACCGATACCCAGCTCTTCCATCTTTTTGACCAGCGTCGCTTCGGTGTACCGCGGCGGCGGTTGCGTAAAGCTCTGACTGCCCAGCACGGCGCCGTTTTCAGCCAGAACCGCTGCGCCATTCTTGCGCATTCCGCCCGCATCACCAGCGTCGATCACATCGGATGACTTTTCAGCCGCCTTGTCGAACTGCGTTTGCATGGCACCGGCGTCAAAGCCCATAGCCTCGCCCTGCATGATCTGCGGCAAACGCTTGTCGTCGTCTTCAACAGGTTCGTCCCGTCCCTCTTCATAGACTTTCAGGAAACCGTCGAACAAAACCACCTGCCCCGTCGCGCGCAGGCCAACCTGTTTGTCGTCGCTGCCGATTTCGACAGTCGTGCGTTCCAGCCGCGCACCAGCCATCTGGCACGCCAGTGTACGTTTCCAGATCAGATCATACAGTCTGCGCTGATCTGGTTCAGACAAACGCAGGCTTTCGACGTCTGCAGCCATATCGGTCGGGCGAATACATTCGTGCGCTTCTTGTGCATTCTTGGCCTTGTTCTTGTAGATACGCGGGCTGGCCGGCACATAGCTGTCGCCATAGCGGTCTTTGATGGCGTCGCGCGCAGCCTGCACCGCCTCGGGCGCCATATCGATCCCGTCAGTCCGCATGTAAGTGATGTGACCCGCTTCATAGAGACGCTGGGCCGCATTCATGCATTGCTTGGCTCCCATGCCAAACTTGCGGCTAGCTTCTTGCTGCAAGGTCGAGGTCATGAACGGCGCCGAAGGGTTGCGCGAAGACGGTTTGGCTTCAACGCTGGTGACTGTCAGAACACGCGATGCCACCGCCTGAACGGCCATCTCTGCCTGCGTTGCGTTTTCAAGATCGTAGCGATCCAGTTTCTTGCCGGCGAGCGTAACAAGCCGCGCTTCAAAGCTCTGACCACGCGGTGTCGTGAACTGAGCTTTGACCTGCCAGTATTCGCGCGGATTGAAGGCTTCAATCTCCATTTCGCGCTCGACAACGAGGCGCAGGCAAACCGATTGCACACGGCCCGCACTGCGCGCACCGGGCAGTTTGCGCCACAAGACCGGCGAAAGATTGAACCCCACCAGATAGTCCAGCGCACGGCGGGCCAGATAGGCCTCGACCAGCGGCGCATCGATGTCCCGCGGGTTGTTCATGGCCTCTGTGACAGCGGCCTTTGTGATCGCATTAAAAGTAACGCGTTTGACGTCCGTGTCTTTCTTGATAGAGCGGCGCTTGGTCAGCGCTTCTTTAAGATGCCAGGAAATCGCTTCGCCTTCGCGATCAGGGTCAGTCGCGAGGATCAATGCGTTGTCGGTTTTCAATGCTTCGGCGATCGCCGCGACGTGTTTACGCGAATCAGACGCGATCTCCCAGGTCATGTCAAAGTCGTTCTCGGTATCGACTGATCCGTCTTTTCCGGGCAAATCCCGGACGTGCCCATATGAGGCAAGAACAGTGTAGTCAGAACCAAGATATTTGTTGATTGTCTTGGCTTTAGCCGGAGATTCGACGACGACGACTGGCATAAGTTGCACAACCCCTTGGAGCGAAATTTTAGGCCATGCCGCAGCGATGGCGCAGGCCGGATATGGCCGCGCAAGATGTGGGGCGCAAGGGGGAATTGTCAATCATGACTGCTCTGTCTGCCTGAAACGAAGCCCGCTCTGCGACAGAGCTGCGCCGCTTTTGTGACCAGAAATGCCCGGCGCATCAGCCCCTGTCTCGCCCGGGCACCAGCGCCAAAAGCCCCCCCGCCTGCCGTTCGATCCGACCGTCCAATTCGAGATCCGTCAGAGCCGGGGCAACGTTTGCGGCCGGCGCCCTGAGATCACGTATGAGCTGGTCCTCGGCCAGCGGCGAGGGCCCCAGCCGGGACAAAATCTGACTGTGCAGCGCCGCAGTTTCCGACAGGTTGCGGCGTTGCGACTCAGGCTGGGGGACGTTAGGCGCGGCTGCGTCCAGTGGCAGTTCGGCCTGTGGGGAATCGTCAAGAGGCATCGCTTCCAAAATGTCATCAGGGTTTCGAATAAGCCGCGCGCCATCGCGCAGCAGGATGTTGCATCCCCCGGCCCGCGCATCGAGCGGATGTCCCGGCACAGCCATGACTTCGCGCCCCTGATCCAGCGCATTTCGAGCCGTGATCAAAGACCCCGAGCGCGCTGCCGCTTCAACCACGACAACAGCGCGCGCTAGTCCGGACACGATCCTGTTGCGTACCGGAAAATGCCGGGCAATGGGCTGTAGCCCCATCGGTTGTTCGGATAGACGGGCACCGCCCTCGTCGGCGATGCGTTCAGCAAGCCCAGTGTTTTCCGATGGATAGAGCACATCAACCCCGCCGCCCATGACCGCAACCGTTCCGGTTTCCAGCGCGGCCAGATGCGCCGCCGTGTCCACACCGCGCGCCAGCCCCGAAGTCACCACGTAACCGGCCTGCCCCAGCCCCTCGGCCAGCGTGCGGGCCATACGCAGTCCCAGCGAAGACGCGTTGCGCGCACCGACCAGCGCGATCATTGGTTTGGCCAAAACAGCGGGATCCCCGACGCACCAGAGCAAAGGCGGCGCATCTGAAATCGTGGCAAGGTCATTCGGGTAGTGAGGATCACCTTGGCAAATCAGACGAGCGCCATGGGCCCGGGCGGCCTTGAGTTCGGCATGCACAACTGCTTCGGGGCAGATCCGGTATTTATGAACCCCGGCGGCACGGGCGACATCCGGAAGAGCCTCCAACGCGGCAGCGGCTGTGCCGTGCTCCTTGAGCAATCTCCAGAAGGTTGCAACGCCAACGCGCCGTGATCGCAAGAGACGGAGCCACAAGACACGATCGTCTTCCGTGGTGGGTGGGAGTGGGGGGTGAGTGGAAGAGTAGCTGTCGTCGCGCATCACGTACCCCGTCTGCTTGCTATACTATGGCTCGCACGGGACTGGTTAATTGCGGGTAAACCCAGATTGGGCCCAGCCAAAAAACTTACCAAGCCTCTGTATTTTAATTGATTTTTCCGGGGAAGCCGTACCCTGAAGCTACGGCAGCTTCCGGCTTCGGTTCAGCAAAGCCCACAAAACAGCCCATCCGCACAATCCCTGAATCACCAAAGCAACAAAGAGATGCGGCAAAGCCTCGGGGGCTTCGGTGGTCAAATCGCCGTGCAACAAGATGTGCGCACCAACCATTCCGATTGAAACAGCGCAAAGTGCAACCATGGTGGCTCCGGCCCAGCCTTTCACGGCCAGAAACAACGCCAAAGGCCATGTCAGCGGCAAACTCAACCAGCCGATAATCAGCGAACCCGCCCAAGTATAAAGAACAAGCAGGATGTGTATCCGCAATGCGCTGGGGGCACTGCTGACCCCGGCAAGCAAAATCAAACCCCAGGCGATCAGACCGGGAATTGCAAAACCTGCAAGAACAGCCAGCAAAGGCCGCCACATCCCAACCTGCTGCCACGCAATCGGTTCAGATTGCAGCCCCAAAGGCCAGGTATTGTTTTGGCGTACCGTCATATCGCAGACCCGGCTCCGGAACACTGACGCGCAACCAGCGATAACGAAAACGCGCAGCGATTCCCGCCTTGCCCAAGCCCGGTCAGTTTGCGCAAAGCAATTGGATTGCCGCTCAGCCGCAGGGGGCTCAGCGCTGCCCGCCACACTACAATGCGGCCTCTATGCGCTGCCACCAACGGTCAGGCCCCCGATCATCATCGTCGGCTGGCCGACACCCACCGGCACCCACTGCCCCTGTTTGCCGCAATTGCCCATTCCCGGATCCAGCGCCATGTCGTTGCCGATTGCACGAATGTGCTTCAATGCGCTTGCCCCGTCGCCAATGAGCGTTGCGCCCTTGACCGGCGCACCGACCTTGCCGTCTTTCACGCGATAAGCCTCGGTGCAGGAGAAAACGAACTTGCCGTTGGTGATATCCACCTGCCCGCCACCAAAACCAACGGCCCAGATGCCATCCTTCAGATCGGCGACGATATCGCCGGGATCGGTGTCACCGCCCAACATATATGTGTTCGTCATGCGCGGCATAGGAATGTGCGCATAACTTTCGCGCCGCCCATTGCCGGTCGGCTCAACACCCATCAAGCGCGCATTCTGGCGATCCTGCATATAGCCAACCAGCTTGCCGTCTTCGATCAGGACGTTCTTGCCCGAAGGCGTGCCCTCGTCGTCGATGGTAATTGACCCACGGCGATCCGGGATCGTTCCATCATCCAGTACCGTGACGCCCTTTGATGCGATTTGCTGCCCCATCAAACCGGCAAAAGCAGATGATCCCTTGCGATTGAAATCGCCTTCCAGACCGTGTCCGATTGCCTCGTGCAGCAAAATTCCGGGCCATCCGGGGCCCAACACAATATCCATGACACCGGCGGGTGCCGCTTCTGCTTCGAGATTGACCAAGGCAACGCGCAGCGCTTCGCGAGCCTTGGACTGCCAATCCTGCGGCGCCAGCAGACCATCGAGCGAAACGCGCCCGCCTCCGCCGGCGGTGCCGGATTCGCGGCGGCCGTTTTCTTCGACAATCACCGAAACATTGACCCGCGTCATTGGACGAACGTCTGACGTGATGCCGCCTTCCGGGCGCAAGATAAAGACCTCTTGCAAAGACGCTGCGATGGTTGCGGTGACCTGAACCACACGCGGGTCGAGATCCCGGGCGAAGGCATCAATTTCCCGCAGGGTTTCCAGCTTGACCGGAAAGGATGCACCGGCAATCGGATCGGCATCTGTATAGAGCCGTGTGTTTGTGCCCTTTGGCGGCGGCGCCATGACCCCGCCACCATCACCAATCGCAAGTCTGGCCGTATCCGAGGCGCGCTTCAGTGCAGATTCGCTGATTTCGGTCGCATGGGCATAGCCCGCGACCTCACCTTTGACGGCGCGCAACCCGAATCCCTCGGCGGCATCGTAGCTGGCGGTTTTTACACGGCCATCATCCAAAACCAGCATTTCCGAGCGTCGACGCTCCAGAAACAATTCCCCGTCTTCAGCCCCCGAAAGCGCCTCACGCACGATTTTCGTCGTGTTTTCGGCGTCCAGATGGGTTTCGAAGGGGCGAAAGGGTGCGTCTGTCATGGGGGCCTCTGAATTGATCCAGATCAAGAAAAGCGGCGGTTTGCCGCAAGCGATACGCTTTATCGGTTCACAAGAATATGGTTTTAAGCAAGCGATACGCAATGGGAGGAGTGAGTCCGCGCTTTCGAGCCATGGAACCGCCCACTTTGCACAGAATAAATGACGCACAACCGATCAAGGTGAGACATGCAACTGAAAACCATGATGGCCGGACTTCTCGGCGCCATGACAGCGACGCCGGCTCTGGCGCAGGATCTTGAAATCGTTGGCCGCCCGGTCGATGGCGGACTGGGCTTCCAGCCAGCGGTAACCGAACTGGCACGCGAACTGCAGTGGCTCGACGGTATGCTGCTGGTCATCATCACCGCGATCTCGCTTTTCGTGGTTGCGCTGATGGCCTACGTGATTGTGCGCTACAATCGCAAAGCAAACCCAACGCCAAGCAGCTTTACGCACAACACACCGATTGAAATCGCCTGGACCATTGGCCCGATCTTCATTCTGGTCTTCATCGGCGCGTTCTCGCTGCCGGTTCTGTTCAAGCAGCAGGAAATCCCTGAAGGCGACGTTGTTATCAAGGCAACCGGATACCAGTGGTACTGGGGCTATGAATATGTTGGCACCGATCTGGCCTACGACAGCTACATGATCGGCTCTCCTGCAACAGGTGGCGACAACCGCATGACACCTGAGGTCGAGGCACAGCTGACAGAAGCTGGCTACAGCAACAAAGACTTCCTGCTGGCGACCGATACAGCAGTTGTGGTTCCCGTTGGCAAAACCATCGTGATGCAGATCACCGGTGCTGACGTCATCCACTCGTGGACCATTCCAGCCTTTGGCGTAAAGCAAGACGCCGTTCCCGGCCGTCTGGCAGAACTTTGGTTCAACGCTGACCAAGAAGGCGTCTACTTTGGCCAGTGTTCGGAACTCTGCGGTATTGCGCACGCCTACATGCCGATCACCGTAAAGGTCGTGTCGGAAGAAGCCTATGAGGCATGGCTGGCGCGTTCCATCGAAGCCGAAGAGTACACAGACGTCCGCGAAGTGCTGACAAACTAATCCAGCGGGGCGCGCGATACAGCGCGCCCTGCCCTTTTCTTGCCGCGGCGCCCCTGCGCTGCTCCGAAGGAAGATCACATGAGCGACGCAAGCTTTGACAGCAAGGCCTACGAGGCCGAAGCGCAGTTCGGCGATTATTTCGCGCTGCTCAAGCCGCGCGTCATGACACTTGTGGTTTTTACGGCTCTGGTCGGCCTTCTCGCGGCACCTGTTGCTGTGCATCCGTTTGTCGGATTTTGTGCGATCCTCTTTATTGCAGTGGGCGGCGGCGCTTCGGGCGCACTGAACATGTGGTATGACGCGGATATTGACGCTGTGATGCGCCGCACGGCCAAGCGGCCAATCCCCGCTGGCAAGGTCACCCGGGACGAAGCCTTGGCCATTGGCCTGACACTGTCGGTCTTTGCCGTTGTCTTTCTGGGTCTGGCCACCAACTGGCTGGCCGCTGGCCTGCTGGCCTTCACCATCTTTTTCTACGTGGCCATCTATACAATGTGGCTCAAGCGTCTGACCCCGCAGAACATCGTGATCGGCGGCGCGGCGGGCGCGTTTCCTCCGATGATTGGCTGGGCCGCGGCAACCGGAAGCATCAGCGTCGAAGCGGTCCTGATGTTCTGCCTGACATTCATGTGGACCCCCCCGCACTTCTGGGCGCTCGCTCTGTTTGTACGGATGGTCTATGACATTGCCACCGTTCCCATGCTGACCGTGACCCACGGTCGCCGCTCGACGCGGGTTCACATTCTTGTCTACACCATCCTGCTGGCGGGTCTTGCGATTGCTTCCGCATTCACCTCTATCGGCGGTCCTGTCTATCTGGCTACGGCACTGGTGCTGAACGCCCTGTTCCTCAAAGGCGCATGGGACATCTACCGCCGCGATGAGGACGACTCTGAAAATGACAACTTCAAGGTTGAGAAAAGCTTCTTCAAACTGTCGCTGCTCTACCTCTTTGCACACTTTGGCGCGATCCTGATCGACTCGGCGCTGGTCCGCTTTGGAGTGCTGTCATGAGCCTGCGCCGCGAACATGAACTGCATACACGGCGCTCGGGACGTAATCTGGGTGTCGGACTGGTGCTGGCAGCCTTTATCGCGATCATCTTTGGGCTGACCGTGGTGAAGGTCAATTCTGACGGTTTTCAAATGCAATCAGGTCAGGTGACAAATGGCAATTGAAGGCAAGAACAAGACGGTTCTTCAAACCGTCGGCGTCGTGGTTTTCATGGGCGCCATGGCATGGGCCTCTGTGCCGCTGTATGACTGGTTCTGCCGGGTCACAGGCTATGGTGGTGCCACGGGTGTCGCCGAGGCCACAACCGGCGAAGTGCTCGATCGTACGATCAAGGTGCGCTTTGATGCATCGCTCGAACGCGGCATGCCATGGGAGTTCAAACCCATGCAGACCGAGATGGAAATCCGCATTGGCGAAGAGGGTCTGGCCTTCTACGAGGCCTACAACCCCACTGACCGCCCGATTGCGGGCAGCGCCAGCTATAATGTTGCACCCTTCGGTGCCGGCGGGTATTTCAGCAAAATCCAGTGTTTCTGCTTTGAAGAGCAGGTCCTGATGCCCGGAGAACGCATGCAGATGCCGGTCAGCTTCTTTGTTGATCCGGACATCATCAACGACAGCGATGCAAAGCATTCCAAGCACATCACGCTGTCCTACACATTCTATGAGATCGACTTGCCCGAAAACGTGCAGGCCGCTCTTGAAACCAACTCTGACGCTGATGCGTCTTTGAACTAAAGCCTAACGAGGGAACCGATGGCACACGCTAAGAACCACGATTATCACATTCTCAACCCCTCTATCTGGCCACTTGTCGGCGCGGTTGGCGGCTTTGTCATGCTGTTCGGCGCCGTCATGTGGATGCAGGAAAACGGCCCATGGATGTTCCTTATCGGTCTTGCCGCCGTTCTTTACGTCATGTTTGCATGGTGGTCCGAAGTGGTGGACGAAAGCCAGATCGGCGACCATACACCGGTTGTCCGCATCGGTCTGAAGTATGGCTTCATCCTGTTCATCATGTCCGAGGTGATGTTCTTCTTCGCCTGGTTCTGGAGCTTCTTCAAACACGCGATGTACCCGATGCACCCCGACGGCATCAGCCCCGCGATCGACGGTGTATGGCCACCCGCAGGGATCGAAACCTTTGACCCGTGGCACCTGCCGCTGATCAACACGCTGATCCTGCTGT
>JAHDIS010000010.1 GCA_020630695.1 Paracoccaceae bacterium
GCTTTCCAGCGTTTCTTGCACGGCGATACGGTCAACATTGGCTTCGATCAGGTCCGCAACCTTGAGAAGCACGGCCGCGCGGTCCCTGGCGGAAATCCGGCTCCAGATCCCGGCGTCAAAAGCGTTGCGGGCAGCGGCAATCGCGGCCTCGGTTTCAGCCTCACCGCCCAGGGCGCTGCGGCTCACGACAACATCATGAGATGGCGAGACACGCTCAAAAGTCTCGGGTCCATCGACCCAAGCGCCGTCAATCAGGTGCCGGCCGGCGAAAGCCGGGGGCAGATCAAAGGCGGTTGCCGCATTGATGGTCAGATCTTTCATCTTTTATTGCCCTGTAAACTTGGGGGAACGTTTGGTCAGAAAGGCATCAACGCCTTCATCGCGGTCCGCGCTGGCACCGGCAGCCGCCGCGCCCAAAGCCTCGATTGCAGCGCTGCGGTCTTCGCCTACGGCACCGTGGATCATCGCCTTTGTGATTTCGTTCGAACGGGGCGACACATCAGCAAGGTCCGATGCGATCTGTATGGCGACGCCCAAGGCGTCCTGTGACACGTCAGCCGCGAAACCGATGCTCATCGCGCGCTCGGCCGAAATGCGGCGACCGAAAAGGGCCATTTCCTTTGCGACAGCTTCTGGCAACAACCGCATCAGGCGCTGCGTGCCCGACCAACCCGGCACGATCCCGACCTTTGCTTCGGGCAAGGCCAACGTCGCGTCCGGGGTCATCACGCGGATGTCGCAGGCCGCTGCCAGTTCAAGCCCGCCGCCGAAAGCATGGCCGTTCAACGCGCCAATCGTGGGTTTCGACAGCCGGGCGAGGCGATCGAAGATCCGATGGCCATTGCGCACCCAATCGCGGGCAAACTCTGCAGGTGACAGTGCGCCCCATTCGGCAATGTCAGCGCCGCAGCAAAACGCTTTCGCGCCCGCTCCGGTCACAATGACAGCGCGCGTTTCGACGCTGCGGTCGATCCGGGTCAGGTGATCGTCAAGCGAATCCAGCATCGCCGTGGTCAAAGCGTTCAGCTTTGCTTCGTTTGTGACGGTCAGCACCGCGATGGCGCCTTTATGTGACAAGGAAATCGTACTCATAGCGCCAGCCCCATTGGTGTATCCGCCAACAGCGCTTTCGGCATGGTTTTTGCGTTCTCGGCGACCTGCACCCGGCCTTGGGACGGGCCTACGATATGTTCCTGTGGATCAATGCCGGGCATGATTTCAGTCGCGACCAAGCCGTTGCCCTGCAGTGAGATCACGCAGCGTTCGGTGACATAAATCACGTTCTGACCCTGCTCTCGGGCACGCCTGCCGGAGAAGGTCACATGTTCAACCTCATCCACCATTTTGGTGAATTTGCCGGGGGTTTCGATGTTGATGCCCTTGTCAGTCAGGCCAATCTTGGCCCCTGCTTCGAACCAACCGGAAAAGACGATGTTCTTTGCCTTGGCGGTGATGTCGACAAAGCCGCCGCAACCTGCAGTCAGATAGGGTTTCTTGCCTAGCTTGGAGACATTGACGTTGCCTTCGACATCGACTTCAAGGAACGACAGGAACGACATGTCAAAGCCGGCGCCCTGAAAATAGATGAACTGCTGGGGTGACGGAACAAATGCGTCTGCATTCGAGGCGCAGCCAAAGGCGAAGCCTGTCAGAGGCATGCCGCCCACGGCGCCTTGCTCAATCGCCCATGTAACCGCATCCGGATGGCCTTCTTCCAACAGAACCCGCGGGACCATGGCGCTGATGCCAAAGCCCAGATTGGCAGTCATTCCGCGTTTCAGCTCCATCGCGGCGCGGCGGGCGATCACCTTTTCAACCCCATGTTCCGCATAAGAAAAGCTGCCCCAAGGGCGCATGATTTGACCAGAAATCGCAGGGTCATATTGCGTTTCCGTGGTCTGCTTCTGATCGGGGTCGATGACGACGCAATCAACCAGATGACCCGGCACGCGTACATCATGCGGACGCAGCGATCCGTTCGCTGTCACCCGTTTGACCTGTGCAATTACCAGACCGTCGTTGTTGCGCGCTGCAATGGCCTGCTCGAGCCCGCCCAGATAGGCGCCCTCATGTTCATAGGTCAGATTGCCACGTTCATCGGCGGTGGTGGCGCGGATGATGGCAACGTCAGGCGCGATATTGGGAAAGTGCAGCCAGGTTTTTCCGTCAAACTCTGCACGCCGAACGATGGGGGTGGATGCGCCCCTTTCGTTCATGGCGCAGCCTTGGCGCATGGGGTCAACAAAGGTATCGAGCCCGACTTCGGTCAGAACTCCGGGGCGCATGGCTGCGGCCTCTCGGTGCATGTCGAACATGATGCCGGATGGAACGTTGTAAGCGGCCACCCGGTCTTCGACGATCATCTTCCAGATTTTGGGCATTGGGGCACTGGAGGGACCAGACGGGTAAGAGCCGGCCAGAACACGCGACAGCAATCCGTCTTTGGCGATGTGGTCCATGCCTTTCACGCCATAAACATCGCCGGCTGCGATCGGGTGCAGGGACGTGATGTTTTGTGGATGACCTGTCGTTTCAAACCGAGCGCCGATAGCGGCCAACACGGCATCCGGGCATCCCAGTGTCGAAGAGGAAGACACGGTCACGACGGCCCCATCGGCAATCTGCGCGACAGCATCTGAAACCGGCACCACTTTGGTCATCTTGTCCTCCCTGCATTCCACAATCATCTGATTTGGAACGTTCCATTAATTGCTATTGGAACGTTCCATTTTTGACAAGCAGAAATCTTTTCTGGGAAAATGTGTTCTACTACAGTGTATTAGGGGGATTCGTAGAGTTCGAGCGGCAGGCCGTCGGGATCTTTGAAGAAAGTGAACCGTGCTTGTGTGTAGGGGTCGATTCGAACTGGCTCCACCTCAACACCCTGGGCTTCCAATTGTGAAATCACATCGTCAAAGTCTTGCACACGAAAGGCCAGATGCCGCAAACCACATGCTTCGGGGCGGCTTAGGCGAGCAGGGGGATTGGGGAAGCTGAACAACTCGAGCTGACCGCCATCGGCCAAGGCTAGATCAAGTTTCCAGGACGCGCGGTCCTCACGATAATTCTCGGCCAAGATTCGCAAACCCAGAACATCGCAATAGAAGGCTTTCGAAGTTTCGTAGTCTTGAACAATCAAGGCGGCGTGGTGAAAATTCAGTCGCATGGCTTTCCCGTGGTGGATCCCGGCAGGATCAGCGGTAACCCAATCAAGACAATTCGACTAGAGCCGTGTCGATCCCGTCATATGGCTGCAAAACTCAGCCTGCATACCCCTTTGGATTTCCCAATCCTGAGTTTTTGTTGATAGTCTAAAGCGCACCCATGGCCAGTTGGCAGCCGGTAACGATCGGTATGTGTGGGGCATACAGGCGATTTATCTGGGCAAAGGGAAAACGTGTAAGGGAATACATCGTTTTCGACATGTTTGTGATCCAGTGAGCCACAAAAGACGCGCGGTCCGGGACCCGTGGGCTTACCAGTCCTCTTCGCTCAGCCCGAGTTTCTTGATCCGCGAGTAAAGGGTCGTCGGCTTGATCCCCAGCAATTCTGCGGCACCCTTTTCACCTGAAACCCTGCCACCGGCTTCCTTCATACAGGCTATGATATTCAAACGCCGAAACTGTTCGACCTCTGCCTCTGTCAACAAGGTGGACTTGGGCAAAGCGCCGTGAACCACGTCGGTTTGTATTTCGACCTGCAGTTTTTCGGATTGCGACACAATCGCCCCGCGCTCAATCACGTTGGCCAGTTCGCGCACGTTGCCGGGCCAATGATACTGCTGCAGTTTCTTCATGGCGCCTTCGGTAACGACCGGAACCTTGCGACCAAGGCGTTTGCAGGCGATGCGGAGAAGATGAGCCGCCAGAATGGGTATGTCCTCAGGGCGATCCCGCAGGGGCGGGCAGACTATCGGAAAGACACCAAGGTGCAGCATCAAATCCTGCCGCAAACGCCCGGCCTGCACTTCGCGATCAACATCGCGACTTGTCGAAGCGATGACGCGCAAGTCGAGGCTTCGGGCGCGATCATCGCCCAAACGGATCACTTCGCGGTTTTGTAGCGCGTCCAGCAGATGGCCCTGTAGCTCGATGGGAATGTCCGCGACCTCATCTATGAACAATGTGCCGCCGTGGGCCAGTTCCAGCTTGCCCGGTCTATCCTTAAGCGCTCCCGCAAAGGCTCCGCGCACCTGACCGAACAACTCGCTTTCTATTTTTTCGGGGCTCACGGCACCGGCTTTGAAGTGGATCATCGGACGACGTTTGCGGCTGCTTTCGTCATGAACAGCCGAAGCAACCAGCGACTTTCCGACGCCGTTCTCTCCGTGGATCAGGACACTTGTGTCGGTGGGCCCCACCAATTCGATCTGCGTGATGATGCCCTGGATCGCCTCTGAACGGCCGATGATGTCGTGATGTGCGCGCTCAATGCTGATCGCTTCTTGCAGATAGGCGTTTTCCTCTTCCAGCTGATCGCGGAGGGCGGCAACCTGATCCATTGCCTCGCGCAGTCTGCGTTCATTCTCCCAGCGTTCGGTGATGTCGCGAAAGATCACAACGGCGCCGACCAGCTGTCTGCCATCGTAAATCGGGGTGGAGACGTATTCGACCCGGATCGGCTTGCCATCCTTGCGCCAGAACACCTCGTCTTCGATCCGGTTCACCTGCTCATATCGAAAGGACTGGTAGATCGGGCATTCATGCGACGGGTAGTGATCCCCGTTCAGGTGGTGATGGTGAATTTTCGCGTGGATATCACGGCCAAGCAGATCTTCTGTTGTCCAGCCCAGCATTTCCTGCGCGGCACGATTAACGAATGTCGTTTTGCCGTCTGCGTTCACGCCGTAGATCCCTTCACCGGCCGCATTCAAGATCAGTTGGTTTTCGCGCTCCAGATCCGCGAAAAAGCTCTGCGCCCGCTGCCACTCAATAAGACCGCCATTGTAGATGTTCCCAGCCGCAACCTCTGCGGCGT
Organism: Paracoccaceae bacterium; assembly: GCA_020630695.1. Lineage (GTDB taxonomy): Bacteria > Pseudomonadota > Alphaproteobacteria > Rhodobacterales > Rhodobacteraceae > Thalassococcus_A > Thalassococcus_A lentus. The sequence goes on from JAHDIS010000010.1 coordinate 4,978, forward strand.
GTTGATCCAGACTTTCCAGATCGAGCACATGCAAAAGGAGCATTTCTTTGCCGTCGTGCTCAAGCGAACGCGCTGTGATCTCGGATTGGAGCGGCTCGCCATCTGCGTTGCGCAGTGTCACCTGCCGGGTCCAGGCGCTGCCGCGATGCAGAACCTCGGTTATGAAGACCACGAAAGTATCCATTCCGTCAGCGACGAAGCGGGCGAAAGGTGAGCCTTGCAAAGCGTGATCGGCGAGCAGTGTTTTGGCCTCGGGCGTTGCGGCCAGAATGATGTCCTGAGCAAGGTCGATCACAACAGTGGGGCCAAAGGCACCGGCGAGCAGGGAATCGTAAGTTGTGTCCGTATCAAGCATCCCAAGAGGCGATGCGGAAACCTTTCAAAGCTCAATACGAAATGTCGTAAATTACGAAAATTCGTAACAAATACAGTGTCTGTTGGCGATTATTGCCTTGAAATTAATCAATAAAACAAATTTTCGGAATATCGGCGAATGCCTTCATTTGCGGTTTTGACCCTGCCAGCATGTTGGAAACAACAACCGAGGGCACAACATGTCTATCAAGTCTCTGGGGAATCCCTTCTCTTCAAAAACTGATTTGCGGCACGCTGCCGACTGCAGCTGTCACACCTGTAAAACGACCCTGCCGGAGGTGGATGACAGCATCGATCTGTCCACTTCAGAAGGAATGCTGGAACGCGCGGTTGAAAGCGCGATTGTCCGGTCGGTCTTTGGCCAGAGCGACATCGGACGCCGGTCGTTCATGGGGATGATGGGCGGCTCCACGATGGCAGCCGCGCTCGCTTCGGTCTTTCCGCTCAACGAAGCGAAAGCCGCCATTCTGGATGAACTGGGGCCGCCGGAAAAAACAGACCTCAATATCGGTTTTGTCCCGATTACCTGCGCGACACCAATTATCATGGCGCAGCCTTTGGGCTTCTATGAACGCTATGGTCTCAATGCTCAGGTGATCAAGACTGCTGGCTGGGCTGTTGCGCGCGACAAATCGTTGAACGGTGAATATGACGCGTCGCACATGCTGACGCCGATGCCCTTGGCGATGACGCTCGGCGCAGGCTCAGTTGCAGAGCCGTACATCATGCCGGCTGTGGAAAATATCAACGGTCAGGCCATCGTTCTGTCGAACGAGCATTTGGACAAGCGAGATCCGTCACAGTGGAAGGGCTTTACCTTCGGCGTGCCGTTTGAATTCTCCATGCACAATTTCCTGCTGCGCTACTACGTGGCCGAATTTGGTCTGGACCCTGACGTCGATATCCAGATCCGCGTTGTGCCTCCGCCAGAGATGGTGGCCAACCTGCGGGCAGGGAACCTTGATGGCTACCTCTCGCCGGATCCGTTCAACCAGCGGGCCGTTTACGAAGGCATCGGCTTTTTGCACCTGCTGACCAAGGAAATCTGGGAAGGCCATCCATGCTGTGCCTTCGCCGCGCCGCTTTCCTTTGCGACAGAGCTGCCAAACACCTATGGCGCACTGCTGAAGTCGATCATCGACGCAACGCAATACGCGTCCAACCCCGAAAATCGCAAAGAAATCTCGGCCGCGATTGCCCCAACGAACTATCTGAACCAGCCGGTCACTGTCATCGAACAGGTTCTGACCGGTACTTATGCCGACGGTCTGGGAGAGGTGAAACGTGTGCCTGACAGGATCGACTTCGATCCGTTCCCATGGCACTCCATGGGGGTCTGGATCCTGACCCAGATGAAGCGCTGGGGCTACATCGAAGGCGATGTGGATTATCGCGGTGTCGCTGAACAGGTCTATCTGGCTGCCGACTGCAAGAAGGTCATGGAAGACCTTGGCTATTCCGCGCCCGATATCACCTACAAGTCGCATACGATCATGGGCAAGACCTTCGATCCGGCGTCGCCAGAAGCCTACGTTGACAGCTTTGCGATTAAGAAAGGGTAAGGGATGGACACCTTATCCCTGAACCAACGCGCGGCGCTGTTGTCTGTGTTCATGCTCGTTGTCGGCCTCCTGATATGGGAGGCCGCCATACCCGGCCAGAAAGCCGTGGGCGAGTTGACCGAATACGAACGTCTGACCGGTGGTGGTGCACCCAAGGCCGGTGTGCCCCCGCCCAGCGAAGTGATCGCCAAGGCCTGGGAGCAGCTGAGCAATCCGTTCTATGATGCCGGGCCCAACGACAAGGGGATTGGTATTCAGATCGGATATTCAATCTACCGGGTCCTGACCGGGTATTTTCTGGCGGCTTTGGTTGCGGTCCCATTCGGGTTTCTGATCGGGATGAGCCAAGTTGCCTACAAGGCGTTCAACCCGTTCATTCAGGTCTTGCGGCCAATCTCACCACTCGCGTGGATGCCTCTGGCGCTGTTTATCATCGGTGACAGCGAAGCCTCGGCCATCTTTGTGATCTTCATCTGCTCAATCTGGCCAATGTTGATCAATACGGCCTTTGGTGTCGCAGGTGTTCGCGAGGATTGGGTCAACGTTGCCCGTACGCATGAACTGAGCCCGATCAAAACGGCCTTTACTGTGATCCTTCCAGCCGCCGCCCCGACCATCGTGACGGGTATGCGGATCTCGATCGGCATTGCGTGGTTGGTGATTGTTGCGGCTGAGATGCTCGTGGGTGGAACAGGCATTGGCTACTACGTCTGGAACGAGTGGAACAACCTCGATCTGACCTCAGTCGTTTTCTCAATTCTCATGATTGGTGTGGTGGGCATGCTGCTGGATGCCTTGTTCGGCCTGCTTCAGCGCCGCGTGACCTACGCCGAATAAAGGAAGACCCATGAAGCCATATCTAAGCATCGAGAAACTCACCCAACGTTTTCCGGATGGAAACGGTGGCGAGCTGACTGTCTTCGAAGACTCCACCTTCGGGGTCGAGAAGGGCGAGTTTGTGGTGATCCTCGGCCACTCCGGCTGCGGCAAGTCAACGATCATGAACATCCTCGCGGGACTGGCCGAGCCAACCAGTGGTGGTGTCATCATGGATGGCCAAGAGGTGAAGGGCCCCAGCCTCGATAGAGGGGTGGTATTTCAGAACTATTCTCTGCTGCCCTGGCTGACGACGCTCAAGAACGTCACCTTCGGGGTATCTGCCCGCTATCCGGAATGGAGCAAAGCCAAAGTCGAGGCGCACGCAACAGAGTTCCTCGCCATGGTTGGCCTTGAAGGGGATGTCATCCACCGAAAGCCCAGCCAACTGTCTGGGGGTATGCGTCAGCGTGTGTCAATTGCGCGGGCGTTTGCGAACCATCCAAAGCTGCTTTTGCTGGATGAGCCATTCGGCGCTCTGGATGCACTGACACGCGGCACCATTCAGGACGAATTGCTGAAGATCTGGGGCCAGATGGAGCAGACGGTCTTCATGATCACGCACGACATCGACGAAGCGATCCTGCTGGCCGACCGTATCTTGCTGATGACCAACGGGCCGCGTGCGCGCGTGGCCGAAAGCGTCGAAATCACGATCCCGCGTCCGCGCAACCGGACCGAGATCGTCGAACACCCCAACTACTACGCGATCCGCAACCATCTTGTGCAGTTCCTGGGCAAGAGATCGAAAGAACTGGCAGGTCAGCCCACCGAGCCGGGCCAATCCAATGCACCAGAAACTGTCCGCATCGACAAAACGGAAAGTGCAGACGAGCCAGAGGAAAAACGACCCGCCTTAAAGGCCGTGAACAGCTAACTTCGGAGGAGACCAACATGAAAGACCTCGCAATGACCGAAATGATGAGCAAAGAAGACGTTACCGCCATGATCCTGTCTGCCAAAAAGCAAGCTGGCATGACATGGGAAGAGATCGCTGAAAAGATCGACATGTCCCCGGTCTGGACCCATTCTGCCGCCATGGGGATGAACGCCTTTCCAGCCGACAAAGCCAAGCTGATGGTCAGCGTCATGGGCCTTCCGCAAGAGGCAGAAAGCGTTCTGGCCGAAAGCCCCACCAAGATCTGGGAACAGGCCGTGCCGACAGATCCCTGCATCTACCGCTTTTACGAAATCGTTGGCGTCTATGGACCGACGCTCAAGGCGCTGATCCAGGAAAAATTCGGCGACGGGATCATGTCCGCGATCGACTTCGACATGTCCGTGACCCGCGTCGAGAACCCAAAGGGTGACCGCGTGAAGGTTGAGATGTCGGGCAAGTTTCTTGGCTACAACTCGTGGTGACGGCACAATGACACGTTTGCCAGTGCCGCCTTTTACCTATGATGATGCAGTCAAGAAAGTGCGTATGGCCGAGGATGCTTGGAATACGCGTGATCCGGACAAGGTGGCGCTGGCCTACACGGCAGACACAAAGTGGCGCAACCGCTCTGAGTTCCTCAATGGCCGGGACGAGGTGCGCGATTTTCTGACCCGAAAGTGGTCACAGGAAAATGGGTATCGGTTGATCAAGGAAATTTGGGCACACGGAGATAATTTCATCGCCGTGCGCTTTTGCTACGAATACCACAACGAAGCGGGCAATTGGTTCCGCGCTCATGGTAATGAGAATTGGGAATTCGACGCGGAAGGCTACATGGCCGTGCGACACGCTTCGATCAACGACGTCGCGATTTCTGAGGAAGAACGCCTGTTCCACTGGCCCCAAGGGCCGCGCCCCGCAGATCATGATGGATTGTCCGAACTCGGGCTCTAGGATCAGAGCCCATTGAACTCCGCTTGGCGTCATGTTTCACGGCTCGAAAACCGAGCGGTGAACATGTCTGATCTTTTCTGGCTAACGGATGCTCAGATGGCGCGTCTTGAGCCTTCCTTCCCCGAATTCTATGGCAAGCCTCGTGTCGATGGCAAGCATGTTCTAAGCGGGATAATCTTCTTCAATCACAATGGCTTGCGATGTCTGGCTGCGCCGAAGGAATATGGCCTGCACAAAGCGTTCTACAACCGTTGGACGCGTTGGAACGAGAAAGGCATCTTTGCCCAGATGATGGTCAGCCTAGTGGCCAATGCAAAATTGCCGCCAATGGCAACTTCTTGATGGTCACCATTTGGGTCCGACATGATACTTCACCAACTAGCCCTCGTTTTCAAATCTGATTTTAATCAACGCAATTGCGCCGAGTGCGATTGACGCAACCGATACAGGAGTCAACACAAAAAAATACATGAATTTTGCGAACTCTAGGCTTATTCGAGTGCTGTAAAAATTCTCAGAGTTATTGTAGATTGCATAGTAAAATGACGCCAGATTGCCGATCAGCAGAACCACGATCATTCGGACTATAACAATAACTGTTTTTCTTTTTTCCTCCTGCTTCACTCTACCTCCAGCATAATATTGGTTTGGAATTTTAATTCAGCTTCATGGCCTAATACACCCATGAACTAGTTCATACGTTGCAAAAGTGACAACGAGCTTTCTAAAGCCATTTCGGTCCGTATCTAAGCAAATCGGTTGGCGGTTTGCGATTTCGAATCCATCATCGCCAAAGCCAAATATAGCGGGATGCATTTGATTGTCACGGCTATTGGCGTTGGGATCAACATCCTCACCACCCACAAGGCTGCCAAAGCCATCCGGGGAAATTGAAATGCCAGGGTAAGAAGGGGGAGTGCCGTCGGGATAGTATGGAACACTGTCAGGTTCCGTGCCATCGCCGGGCATAGTTTGGGTAGTGGCCACTGATCAGCCTCTTCATTTGGTTCAGCGCCGCATAAGGCCAGAAGGCCGCTGCGCGGCTATAAACAGACGTATGCCTAGACCTGGCCGCTTTGGCTGACAAAATTTGACCGGTATGCCGATGGCGTTTGCTTCTGAAACCTTTTGAAGCGCCGCGCAAAATAGGATGGGTCCTCATATCCAAGCCGGTAACCGATCTCGGCGACGGGCATTTGGGTGAAGGCCAGAAGCCTTGTCGCTTCGGTCATCGTGGCCAGCTCGATATAGGCGGTTGCCCCCAAACCAGTGGCCTGGCGGCACAGCCGGCTCAGATGCCCTGTGCTGATCGACATCGCCTCAGCATAGTCTGAGGCTGTCCAGCCATCACAAAGATGGGTTTGGATCAGATCATCAAGCGCCAAGATGTGATCCGGCAAAGGGCTGCCAACGGTGGACCCGTTTTTTGCGGCGCCTTCGGCGATCAGGCTGAGCACGGAATGTGCCAGAGCCACCGAGAGCTGCGCGCGAAATCTGCTTGGCTTGGTTGCGGCACTGGCCAATTGATCCGAAAGCTGGCTCAGAGCCTTGCTGATTTGTCCGGTCTGCACGTCTGCCAGCAGGCCTTGGAATTCGGATCCCGACAGCCCCACAGATTTCACCACAGCGCTGGGCAGAGAAAACACCCGTCCTTGCGTAAAGGGCTCAATGTCGAAAGCATGGACTTTTTGCTCGGGAATAAAAAGGAATTGTCCGTCACAAAGCGTGGCTTGCAGACGATCGACCTGCGCCGCGACACGGCCGTGTTCCACCATGAATATTTGAGCCATATCCGCATGGCGGTGCGGAGAAATGCGCCAGCCATGGTTCGAGGCGCGGTCTACGAATTCTTCGCAATGAACGACGTCGGGGAACCGGTTGGTTTCCCCGAAGAGTGCAAACACTGGAATCGAATTTTGCGCGCCCATGTTCGAAAAGTACCAGAGTTGGCGTGACCGGTCCATTCCTGCACAGGGCGGCCCGCCGTAGGTTTGTCCAAGTCAAGGGAGGGACTGAGATGAAAACGCAAGTCGCCATTGTCGGTGGTGGGCCGTCCGGTCTGCTTTTGTCTCAGCTTTTGAACCGGGCCGGTGTCGATACCGTCATACTGGAGCGCTCCAGTCGGGATCATGTTCTGTCCCGGATCCGGGCGGGTGTCCTTGAGGCGGGCACTGTGGCTTTACTGCGCGAAGCCGGGGTTGCAGATCGCATGGACAAAGAGGGCATCCCGCATGATGGGTGTTTTCTGACGGACGACGACCTGATGGTTCGGATCAACTTTCGCGAACTGACCGGAACGTCTGTCATGGTTTATGGCCAGACCGAAGTCACCACGGATCTGTATGCGGCTCAGGATGCCATTGGCACGACGATCGTGCACCGGGTTGAGGACGTCGTGCTGAATGATCTGGAAACCTCCGCGCCTTTTGTCGAGTACACGCTGAGAGGTGAGCGGCGGCGGCTGGATTGTCTTTTTGTGGCAGGCTGCGACGGGTTTCACGGTGTAAGCCGCAGAACGATCCCGGCCAACAAACGGCGCGAGTTTGAACGGGTCTATCCCTTTGGCTGGCTGGGCATCCTGTCCCGCACACCACCGGCCAATCACGAGTTGATCTACGCAAACTCGAGTAACGGGTTTGCCTTGGCCTCCATGCGCAGCGAGACCCTGAGCCGGTACTATGTGCAGGTGTCGCTGGACGAGAAGGTCGAGGACTGGAGCGATGACCGGTTTTGGGAAAGACTGAAATCCTGCCTTCCGCAGGAGGTTGCCGCGACAATGCAAACGGGACCTTCGATTGAAAAATCCATCGCACCGCTGCGTTCGTTTGTGTGTGAACCCTTGCGTTGGGGCCGTCTGTTTCTGGTTGGGGATGCAGCGCATATTGTGCCGCCAACAGGCGCCAAAGGGCTGAATTTGGCGGTGTCGGATGTTTTCTATCTGCATCAGGCGCTGATCGCAGCGATCAAACAAAACGATCCCGGCGGGATCGACCAATACTCGGAACGAGCGCTTTTGCGGATATGGAAGGCCATGCGCTTTAGCTGGCAAATGACCACAATGCTGCATCGCTTTGAAGGGGAAGACAGCTTTGCGGCCCAGATGCGCAAAGCAACGCTGTCGCATCTAGCACGATCTGAAACAGCGCGCCGGGACTTGGCTGAGAACTATATCGGTCTGCCATTCTAGAAGCACAGCGCGTGTTCAGAACGCAGCGGTCTCTTGCACAGTTGCGGTCAGAGGATGTGCGCAAACGCGCAGTTTCACCGGTTGAACCCCCGCGGTGCGGCCATCACCTAAGAGGCCAGCAACGAAAGGTGATGCCATGAACTCCTCAATGCCGACCTATTTCATTTCCCATGGTGGCGGGCCATGGCCGTATTTGCCGAAAATGCGGGCTGTTTTTGCAAACCTCGAAACATCACTGCGAAAAATGGTCGAAGACCTGCCCGAAAAGCCAAAGGCAGTCTTGATGATCTCGGGCCACTGGGAAGCGGACGACCTGCAGATCATGGCCTCTGAAAAACCGCCGATGGTCTATGACTATCATGGCTTTCCGCCGGAAACCTACGAAGTGGTTTATCCTGCTCCGGGCGCGCCTGGGTTGGCGCAAAAGGCTTTGACGCTTTTGACGGCTCAGGGGATCACGGCGCATCTGAACACCGATCAGGGGTTTGACCACGGCACCTTTACACCTATGGAAATCATGTACCCGGACGCAGATGTCCCGCTCTTTCAGATCTCCTTGCTCAGATCCTATGATCCGGCTGACCATTTTGCGATTGGGCGTGCCCTGGCCCCTTTGCGAGACGAAGGTGTGATGATCGTCGGCTCAGGTCTCAGCTTTCACAATTTGCGTATGTTCGGGCCTGCCGCAAAGGCGCCGTCCGAGGCCTTCGATGCATGGCTTGGTCAGGCTTTGGAAAAACCCGCAGAGCAGCGTACCGCAGCCTTGCTGGACTGGGAGAGCGCGCCCTATGCACGGGTCTGCCACAAGCAAGAGGATCATCTCGTGCCGCTGTTTGTTGCGCTGGGTGCCGCTGAAAGCGGTAAGGCAACGCGGATTTACCACGATGTTGGCTTGATGGGCGGGGTGACGGCGTCCAGCTACCGGTTCGACTAGGGCGCGGAGCGGGCAGGGCGACCAGAGCTTGGTTTCAGTCTTTGGTGCCCGTGACGGACGGAATGGTGGGGTGGACCGTGCCATTCTGTTCCTTTGCCGCGACGGCGAGTGCCAAGGCCTGTGCCAGACAAATGGGTGCCGTGAGCGACCGAGAGATCAGGCTGCTGTGTTCTGGTGCGGTCAGCAGCACGGTCGCCGATTTCGCAAGCGGTGACAGAGTGCTGTCGGAAATTGCAACAATCGGCACGTGGCTGGCTGCGGCCTCTTCGGCTATTGAAACGACCTCATTGGCGTAGAACCGGAACGATACGGCTAGCAGGGCATCACTGGGCCGGATGGTGCGCGCGATATGTGTCGACAGCCCGCCGCTGGGATCAAGCAGCAGGCATCTTTTGCCTGCCATGGTCAAAAGGTAGCGGATGATCTCGACCACGGGGGCTGACCGCAGTTGACCGAGCAAATAGATGGTGTCCGCCTCGCTGATAATGTCAGCCGCGGACGATAGATCATTCGGTGTGACTTCGTCGAGCAACCCCTGAACGGAAGCCGCGTCACTGACCACCAGATCGCGAAAGAATTCAGCGTCTTCGAGATCTTCGCGGGACCGCATCTCCTTTTCGAGGGCATTGACCCGCGCTTCGAATCCCGGTGCTGCGGTCGCCAGCCTTTGCTGGAACAAGGCCTGCAGATCCTTGAAGCCGGAATAGCCCAAAGACTGCGCAAAGCGGACAAAGCTGGATGCGTGCACACCCTGACGTTCGGCAATGGCGTTCACGGAATGCACTGCAACATCATTGGGGTTCTGGGTCAGATACTCTGCGATTTTCTGATAGGTCCGGCTCATTTGGTCGAACCGATCGTGGATCAGCCGGATCAGGCCCTCATAGTCGGCAGGTGCATCTGTTTTGGTCATTGGCCTGCGCCGTTCCCTGATTTGGTGATGCTATACATCGATCCAACGGCCCTCGGTTGAAGATTTATGGATTTTTTCCACGAGGTCCTGAATGCGCAGCCCGTCACGGAACGAAAACAGTTCAGATCCGTTGCCAGCAATGGCGTGTACGTAGCCGGCCACTTCAATTGCCTTGAGATCGTTGAACCCGATTTGGTGCCCGGGCGCGACGCAAAAGTTGCCATAGGGCGGATGTTCGGGGGCTGCTTCGATCCGGCGAAATCCGCGACGTCCGGGTTTGTCGTCATTCGAATAAAAGTGTAATTCGTTAAAGCGTTCCTGACTAAAGCACAGGGCGCCCTTCGCGCCATGAACTTCGAAGTCATGCTGCATCTTGCGCCCGGTCGCGATCCAATTGCCTTCGATTGAACCCGATGCCCCATTCGCAAACCGGACGAATGCTCGCCCTATGTCGTCAACTTCGATGGCCTTGTGTCCGCCCTGGCCGTCGGGGCGTTCTGTGATCGCAGTCACGCAATCCCCCAGCACTTTGGTTATCGGCCCCAAAAGATACTCAGCCGTTGCCAGTGCATGGCTTCCCAGATCGGCCAGTGCGCCGCCACCCGCCGGATCATGCCGAAAGGTATAAGGGCCCTGCGCGTCTGACATATAGTCTTCTGCGTGCAGTCCGCGATAGGAACGGATTTCACCCAGCTCGCCGCCCTCGATCATCTCTTTTGCGAGGCGGAACAGGGGGTTGCACAGATAGTTGAAACCGACCTGTGTCTTGACCCCTGCGGCTTCGGCGGCCTTTGTCATTTCCAACGCATCTGCCGCCAGTGGGGCGAGTGGCTTTTCGCAGTAGACGTGTTTACCGGCGGCAATTGCCTCCAGCGCCATTTGCTTGTGCAGCGCATTGGGAGCGGTGATGTCGATCACATCGATCTCAGGGTTGGTCAGCATGTCCCGCCAATTGGACGTGGCATGCTCAAAGCCGAATTCGTGAGCGGCCTTCGCGGCGGCCTCGTTAGTGATGTCCGCAACGGTGTGCAATCTGATCTGGAAGGGCAGGTCAAAAACCTTTTGCGCCGTCGCAAAGCCAAAGACATGGGCCTTGCCCATGAAGCCAGAGCCGATCAGGCCAATCGAAAGAGTTTTCTTGTCAGTCATGTCAGGGCATTCCGGTTGACGATCAAAGCTGGATCAATCGTCTGGTTCAGATAGTTCATCGCATTTTCGATCGACGTGAGAGCCATGCGCTCACTGGCCTCTTCAGTCAATCCCGCGGTGTGTGGTGATAGAATTGTATTGCTCAGATCGGCCAGTGGCAGATCCGGGGTAGGGGGCTCTGTTTCGAAAACATCGATTCCTGCCGCATGCACGCGGCTGCTGGCCAGTGCGCTCGCCAGAGCCTTTTCACAAATGATGCCACCACGGGCGGTGTTGGCAATGACGATACCGGGTTTCATCGCGGCAAATTCAGGCTCGGCTAGCAGGGGTTTGTCCCCCCTCGGCAGGTGCAACGACAGATAGTCAGCCCAAGTCAGCCCCTCTGTCAGAGATGCTTCTGGCTCTGCAGTATCTGTGGGCCAGCCGTTGGCTTGCAGATAGGGGTCATAGGCTCGCACCTGCATGTCAAAACCACTGGCCATCTTGGCGAGCCGCTGCCCGGCGCGGCCAAATCCGATGATGAACAGGTTCTTTCCGAATATCTCGCGCTGCTCCAGACGATTTCGCCAACCCCAATCGTCAGGATTTCGCACGGCTCTGTCTGCGCGAATTGCCTGCTTGGCCCCCGCCAACAGCTGCATCATCGCGTGTTCGGCAACAGATATAGAATTGACATCACCGGCCACAGCCAGCGCAATCTTGCGGCTGTTCAGGGCCTGCAGATCCACCGCATCATACCCGACCCCATGGCGGGACACGACCTTCAGGCGTTTGGCCTTGGCGATGGTTTCCGCCGACAAAGGCTGGGTCCGGATGACCAGTGCATCGGCTTCGTCAATATAGGGCGCATAAGACGGTTCGGAAATTTCCTGAACATGCGTGATGTCCACGCCTTCGGCGCTGAGTTGCTCCAGCCGCGCGACGCCGCTGGGATGCAATTTTCCGGCAACCAGCAGACGGGGCATCAATAAATCCCGCCTTCTTCGGTTTTGCCTTCGCGACCGGTCAGCGATCGCCACGCGCCAACGGACGTGGCGGCTGCCTGTGCCAGCAATCGTGAATCGCCACTGACCGTGGTCAGGTTGAAGCCCCAGCCGATGGCCTGGGCTGCATACTCGGCAGTCCCGCAATGAAGACAGGCCGCGATTCCATTTGCTTTGCAGACCGCGGCGATGCGCTGGATCAGTTCGATCATTTCCGGCTCTTGCCGGTCCAGCGCGGGCGGGAGCCGCCCTTGCTGCGTGCCCAGCGTCAGATCGGCGGGTCCGACATAGATGCCGTCCAGTCCGGGCGTTGCGGCGATCTCTTCCAAGTTTTTGACGCCGTCTGCTGTTTCGATCATGGCAAGCGCCAGCACTTCATCGTTGGCGTCGGCCCCATATCCGGGCATTGCCACAACCGCGCGGGTTGGCCCAAAGCTGCGCTGCCCCAACGGTGGATACCGCATGTAGGAAACGAATTCCTCTGCTTCGGTGCGGCTGTTGATCATCGGGCAAATGATGCCCATCGCGCCCGCATCCAGCGCTTTCATGACGTAGCCGGGGTCGCGCCATGGCACGCGGGCCATCAATGTCGCGCCCGAGGCCCGCATCGCCTGAAGCATCGGCAGGGTTTCCGAATAGTCCAGTGCGCCGTGCTGCATATCGATTGTGACACTGTCATAACCCTGAGCGGCCATGATCTCGGCGGTGAAGGGGTTTCCGATGGAGCACCAGCCATTCAGGACTGGCTGGCCCTGGGCCCAAAGCTGTTTGAGTTTGTTGGATTGCATGATGGACCTCAGAGAACGATTTGAGAAAGTTTGGTGTCGAGGTAGTCCTCGATGCCTTCGCAGCCGCCTTCGCGGCCAAGTCCCGAATAATTGGTGCCACCAAATGGCGCTTCGGACGCGGCCAGCGCAAAGGAGTTGATCCCGACCATGCCTGCCTTTAGCGTTCTGGTGGCCGTGCGTGCGCGGTCTGCGCTGCGGGTAAATGCATAGGCGGACAGACCCATTTGCGATGCATTGGCGCGTTCCAGCGCTTCGTCGTCATCACGGAAACGGGTGATTGCAGCAATCGGGCCAAAGTTTTCTTCGGCAAAGACCCGCATGTCATCGGAAACGTTGCTCAGCACGGTGGGTTCATAGAAATGGCCGGCGTCAAAACCTTTGGCGGGCTGTCCGCCGGCTTCAAGCACCGCGCCGCGTTGCACGGCATCCTGAACAACGGCGTCCACGTCCCGTAGACGCCCCGCATTGATCAGAGGGCCCATCTCGGTCGCCTCGTCTTGGCCATCGCCAAGTTTGATCGCTTTCGCCCGCTGGGCAAATTCGGCAACAAATGCATCGTGCAGGGACTCGTGCACAAAGAAGCGGTCGGGCGTTACGCAGACCTGCCCGGCGTTTCCAAATTTGGAGGGAACACAGGCATCCAGCGCCGCGCTCAGATCGGCGTCGTCAAAGATGATGCATGGCGCGTTGCCCCCGAGTTCCATTGAGACCTTTTTGACCGTAGCTGCGGCGTCGCGGATCATCTGCTGACCCACGCGGGTCGACCCGGTCAAGGACACTTTGCGAACGCGCGGGTCGGCCATGACGGGCTCATAGGTGTTGGCCGTCGAGCCAACGACGAGATTGACCGCGCCATCCGGAAAGCCGCCAGCCCGCAGGCAATCGACCATGACCATGGCCACGCCCGGAGTCTGCGACGACGGACGCAATACCACGGGACATCCCGCTGCAAGGGCGGGGGCCAGTTTGCGCGCAGGCAGCGAGGCTGGAAAATTCCATGCGGTAAACGCACCGACGATGCCCACAGGTTCCTTGGTTACCTCGAACCTGCCGCCCGGCACGCGGCTTTCGACAATGCGCCCATAGATGCGACGGGCCTCTTCGGCGTACCAGCGGAATTGATCCACCGACAATCCCCATTCACGGGCCGATTGTGCGATTGGTTTTCCGGTCTCAAGGGTGATCATCCGGGCCGCTTCTTGGCTGCGGGTGGCCATTTCATCAGCAACGCGATGCAGCGCATCAGCGCGTGCAAAACCGCCCATGTCTTGGAGCGGAGCAAGCGCCTCTGCGGCCGAATCAATCGCCTGTTTGGTGTCTTGAACCGACGCTGTTGCAACAGATCCCAACGCCTGTTCGGTCGCCGGTGAGTGCACTTCCGATTGCGTGTCGGAAGACCGCCAAGCCCCTTTAATATATAGGCCAAATGCGTCGTACATATGCGATTTTCCCCTTGGGTGATGGTCGTTGTCCCGCTCAGTTCTGCAATGGCTTGCAACAAATTCGAGCAATTTCGCAATAATCGTTGCAGACATTGAATTTTGTCAATAAGCATTCCAATGCGAGTTTTCGAACCGCCAGTGGAGGAGCCGAAATGACAGCAAAAACCGTCAAGCTGACAGTGGGTCAGGCGCTTGTGCGTTACCTGATCAACCAGCACACCGAAATCGATGGCGAACGGGTTCAATTGTTTGCCGGTGTGTTCGGTATCTTCGGGCACGGCAACGTCACCTGTCTTTCCGAAGCGCTGGAGCAGGTTCAGGATGTGCTGCCAACATGGCGCGGTCAGAACGAGCAATCGATGGCGCTTGCGGCGATCGGCTACGGAAAGGCGAAACTGCGCCGCCAGATCATGATCGCAACCACGTCCGTTGGCCCGGGCGCCACGAACATGGTGACTGCGGCAGGCGTTGCGCATGCCAACCGTTTGCCGGTTCTGCTGTTGTCCGGTGATACCTATAACAACCGGCTTCCGGACCCGGTGTTGCAACAGGTCGAACACTTCGGCGAGCCGTCCACAACCGTGAACGACAGTTTCCGCGCCGTGTCGCGGTTCTGGGATCGGATCACGCACCCAGCGCAGATTTTGTCGTCTCTGCCGCAGGCGGTAGCGACCATGATGGACCCGGCCGATTGTGGCCCGGCGTTTATTGGTTTGCCGCAGGATATTCAGGAAATTGCCTACGACTACCCGGTTGCGTTCTTTGAGCCGACGCTTTGGACCATTCCACGCAATCGTCCGGATCGTGATCAGGTGGCGGCTGCGGCTGAATTGCTGAAAACTGCCAAGAAGCCTCTGATCATCTCTGGCGGTGGCGTGCGGTATTCAGGTGCAGGCAAGGCCTTGGCCGATTTCGCAAAGGCGCGCGGCATTCCAATGGCCGAAACCATCGCGGGCAAAGGCGCGGTCGTGCATGACCATCCTGCCTACGTCGGGGCAATCGGCATCGAGGGCACGGACGCTGCGAAGGTGCTGGCGGAAAACGCAGATGTTGTCGTTGCGGTCGGCACGCGGCTGCAGGATTTCACGACCGGGTCCTGGACGACCTTTGCGCCGGACAGTCGGTTCATCAATATCAACGCGGCGCGTTTTGATGCGCGCAAACATGGATCTCTGCCGGTGGTCGGTGACGCGCTTGAGTGTATCTCCGAACTGGATCAGGCGATTGGCGACTGGGTTTGTGAGCCTGCAAGGATGGACGAAGCGCGCGGGCTTTATGCAGACTGGAACCAGATGCTGGACGAAGGTCAGGCCGCGACCAATGCGGCTGTGCCGAGCTATGCGCAGGTCATCGGGGTTGTCAACAAAATCGCCCGTCCCGAGGATACCATGGTTACTGCGGCGGGTGGCCTGCCCGGTGAAACTGTCAAGAACTGGCGCGTGAAAGCGCCCAATTCCTATGATTGTGAATTCGGGTTTTCCTGCATGGGCTACGAAATTGCCGGTGCTTGGGGGCACGCGATGGCCAAGGACGGCGACGGCGTTCCAATCGTCATGGTCGGTGATGGTTCCTACATGATGATGAATTCAGACATTCATTCGTCAGTTTTGTCTGGTCACAAAATGATCGTGGTTGTTTGCGACAACGGCGGGTTTGGCGTCATCAACCGTTTGCAGACCGGCATGGGTGTGCCTGGCTTCAACAACTTGTTGAAAGACAGCCGTGTTGTGAACAAGCAAAACCCGCGCCGTGTCGACTTTGCCAAACATGCCGAAGCCATGGGTGCATATGCGCGCCACTGCGACAGCCTCGCCGATCTTGAGGCGGCGATGGAGTGGGCGCTGACAACGGATGGTACGACGGTCATCAGTATTGAATCGGATGCCTACACGTGGACCCCGGGCGGTGCCGATTGGTATGTCGGGGTCCCGGAAATCAATGACCGCGAAAGCATCCGCGAGGCCCGCAAAGGACAAGAGGCGTTCCGCGCGAAACAGCGGCAGGGCATCTGATGGCTGCGGGCGAGGGATAAGTCAGTGAACCGCGTGGATGGAAAGGTCGCCTTGGTGACCGGCGGAACGCAGGGATTGGGCGAAGCGATCGCGCGCCAACTGGCCGAGGCCGGTGCCAAGGGTCTGGCCATCGTCGGCCGGGATCAGAGCAAGGGTGAGGCCACAGCCAGGCGGATTGAAACCGAGACCGGTGTGCCTGTGCTGATGGTTGCGGCTGATCTGGCTGACATCGATGCGGTTCAGGGGATCGTTGCCGGGGTGGATCAGCGTTTCGGTCAGCTGGACATTCTGGTCAATGCCGCCGGGTTCACGGATCGCGGCAATCTGCTGAACACAACACCAGAGCTCTTTGATCAGATGATGGCTGTCAACGTCCGCGCGCCGTTTTTCCTGATGCAGGCGGCCATTGGTGTGATGGAGCGCGAGAATTGCGAAGGCCGCATCGTTAACATCGGTTCAACATCCGAGAGGGCAGGGCAGCCGTTTCTTGCGCCCTATTGTGCATCAAAAGGCGCATTGGCCACGCTGACCCGTCACGCAGGATTTGCGCTGATGAGAAATCGCATCCACGTCAATCAACTCGATATTGGCTGGATGGCGTCTGATCATGAGCGCAAGATCCAAATCGAAGAGACGGGTGATCCGGATTGGGAAGAAAAGGCAAAGGCCCAATTGCCCTTCGGGCGACTGCTTGATCCAAAGGAAGTTGCACGTGCCGTGCTGTGGATGGCTTCGGATGACAGCGGAATGATGACAGGGGCCGTCATCCACTATGATCAATCGGTTTGGGGCGGCTACGACGGACAGGCGCCTGCACCCGAAAACCCACTGAAACCGTGAATAAAAATGGGAACAATTGTTGAAGTGCAAACAGACGGTGGATAAGGTTCATATAGCGCTATCATCGCCTGGCGACGCGCTCAAAAAATACCGCTTTGCGTATGCGGAGCTGGTCACGACCCCACACGACTGGGGCAATAGGGTCTGAATTCAGACTTCCGGATAAAGCAAGGTGCGCCGGACACCACATTTTTGGGAGGAACCAAATGAAAAAAGTACTTCTTGCTGCTGCAGCAGCATCCATGGTGGCAGGCGCAGTCGTCGCCGAAGAACGCTATGTCATGATCACGCACACACAGGGTACAGACCCTTTCTGGCCCGTTGTTGAAAAGGGTGGTCGCGATGCAGCAGAAGATGTTGGCGCAACTCTGGAATACAACTTCGACGTATCCGGCGACATGGCGGCAATGGCCAAGCTGATCGAAGCTGCGGCTGCGACCCAGCCTGACGGCATCATCGTTTCGCTTCCTGATGCGGCGGCGCTTGGCCCTGCAATCAAGGCGGCTGTTGCTGACGGCGTTCCAGTTGTCACAATCAACTCCGGTCTGGAGTCCTCCGCTGAACTGGGTGCTCTGATGCACGTTGGTCAGCCCGAGCGTCTCGCCGGTGAAAAAGCAGGCGCACGTGCGGCGGCTGAAGGTGTGACCAAAGGCCTGTGCCTGAACCAGGAATCGTTCAACACAGCTCTGGTTGACCGTTGCTCCGGTTACTTTGACGGCATCGGCGGCGATCTCAACATGATCGACGTTTCGAATGACCCTGCACAGATCGAAACCCGTACAGCTGCTGCTCTTCAGGCAGACGAGTCGATCGACGGCGTTCTGGCTGTTGGCCCACACGTTTGTGAAGCGGCAACCAAGGCGATCGAAGCCGTTGGCGCTGACGTGCACCTCGCGTGTTTCGACCTCAGCCCAGGTGTTATGGACATGATCGAAGACGGTCGCGCCGCATTCACCATCGACCAGCAGCAGCGCCTGCAGGGCTACATGCCCGTTATCGTGCTGCACCTCTACAACAACCACGCTGGTCTTCTCCCAGGTGCGAACATCCCATCGGGCCCAGGTTTTGTTGATGCATCCAACGCTGCATCGGTCAAAGCCCTCGCTGGCGTCGACAGATAAAATCAGCACTGCAGAACATAAGAACAGGCGGCATCCAGTCGCCTGTTTTTTTAGCTAAAATCAGCGATTAGGAGAGGGGTGCATTCATATGGCTGACCGAAACGAAGCCGACCGGCTACAGCAAGAAACCAAGCTACAACGCGCGATGCGACGACCTGAAATTGGCTCGTTCCTCGTGATGGTTGTGATCATCATTGCTTTGGCCATCGCATCAGAAGGCAAGTCGTTCAACGCACTTGGTCTGAAAAATAACATTGCCATCATTGCGCAGTACGGGATCATTGCGACAGGCGCTGCGGTTCTCATGATTTCCGGAGAATTTGATCTGTCTATCGGATCGATGATCGGTTTTGCCGGTATGTCCATGGCGATGATGCTGAAATGGGGTCTGCCATTTGGGCTGGGCGAAGCGACACCCTTTACCGCCTTCTTGCTCACACTGGTCATGACACTGGCGATTGGCTGGATCATTGGCAACGTTGTCGTCCGATCGGGGCTTTCGAGCTTTATCGTGACCCTTGCCTTCCTGTTCTTCCTGCGGGGCGTGACCGAAGTCAGCTTCCGTCTGATCAACAAATCCACACAGATTTCCGGCCTGCCGGACTACAAGGAAACCAGCTGGTTTGCCGACCTGATGGGCGGTGAAGTCTTTGGCTGGTTCTATGACCTTTGGTTCATGCTTGGCGGCAACCTAAACCGCCGCGGAGAGCAATGGGTCGAGGGCTTTGATGCGCGTTTCCTGTGGTGGCTCGTGATTGCCGGCGTTGCATACTTTGTGCTGAGCCGTACACAGATCGGAAACTGGATCTACGCGACCGGTGACAATCAGGACGCAGCCCGCGCCAACGGTGTTCCCACCAACAAGGTCAAGATCGGCCTGTTCATGTTCACCGCGTTCTGCGCAACCATGTTCGCAGCTTGTCAGGTGTTCGACACCAACACATCTGACGCGGCCAAAGGCAACTTGATGGAACTCTTTGCCATCGCGATTGCCGTTGTTGGCGGCACGCTTATGACCGGCGGTTTCGGTTCGATCATCGGTGTTGTTTTCGGGGCGATCACGGTCGGTCTCGTGGCCAACGCGGTGTTCTTTATCCCCGCGATCGACGGCGCTTGGTTCCGTGTGTTCCTGGGCGGCATTCTCTTGGCAGCGGTGTTTGCAAACGAACGCATCCGCAAACGCATCACAGGAGGGATTTGATATGGCTACCCCGTATCTTCGCGTCAAAAACCTGGTCAAGCGTTTCGGACCTTTCACCGCGCTGGGCGGTGTTGATCTGGACGTCTATCCCGGCGAAGTGCACTGCCTTTTGGGGGACAACGGTGCCGGTAAATCGACCCTGATCAAAACCTTGGCTGGTGTTCACCAACCGACCGAGGGCACGATCATGATCGACGACAAACCCGTCAATTTCCAATCGCCGCGTGATGCGTCTGATGCAGGGATTGGCACGGTTTATCAGGACCTCGCTCTGAACCAGTTGATGAGTGTCACGCGTAACTTCTTTATGGGCCGAGAATTGAAAGGCCCGTTAGGAACCCTACGCATGGAAGAGATGAACCAGATCGCGCATGATGAAATGCTCAAGATCGGGATCGACTTTTCGGATCCAACCCAAGCGGTCGGCACCATGTCGGGTGGTCAGCGTCAGACGCTGGCGATTGCCCGGGCTATTTACTTTGGCGCTAAGGTTCTGATCCTTGATGAACCGACGTCGGCCTTGGGGCAAAAGCAGCAGATGGGCGTTTTGAAAACGATCAAGAGAGTCCGCGCGCGCGGCGATATCGCGATCATCTTCATCACGCACAACGAGCTGCATTCGCGCCTTGTTGGCGACCGCTATACCTTCCTCGCACTGGGTAAGGTGATCGGCTCTGGTGTGGCGTCTGAAATCGGTGACGAAGAAATGCGTCGTCTGATGGCAGGCGGCACCGACATGGGCGATCTGAAAGAAGAGCTTGCTGCGATCTGAAGCTGGCGACATGGCCTGAGGTTTCGGCAGGCCGTGTTCCAAAGATCCATAAGAACCAGAAAAAGGCCCCACAGATATGTGGGGCCTTTCTTGTTGACCTGCCTCGGAACGGGTGATGCCGGATTTTGATCGCCGGTCTTGCCGTTCGGTGCCGCAGTTTGGAATTGCCTCAAATCATTCTGCGGTCGCTTTTGCTCGGTGGCTCATGATGCCCGTTTGAATGCCTTTCTCGAAAACGGTCGATGTCTTGGATCACTGTGTCTGGACCGTGATCTGGACCATTTCGTATGGGGCCAGTTCGACGTTGAAGACAGGTGCATTGTAGGAATAGTCGGTCAGCGTCGCGCCAACATCGTGTTCGTTCAGATAGTAGATTTCACCATCCACCACTACGGATTCTGCATTTTGCCAGCCCATGCCCGGCACGTAGTGGCGCCCATTTGACGTCTCACGATCGTAGCCAATAACAACGCCTTGTGCTGAGACGAAGTCTTCAATGATGTCAGTTAGATCAACTGTGAAATTGACTGGCTCTGTGGAATTGCTGCCAATGTAGAACACGTACTCGCCGTCACCTTCGTAGGCCGCGATTTCCATGCCATTATCTACACCGTCAATGTCCACACGGATCAATTCTTTGCCGGGCAGCACGTCAGACATAAGGTCAAAAATCGCGCCCCTCAGGGTCTCGACAACGCGGCCCTGATCATCGGTGCGCACTTCGCCGTCGTCAGCCGGGCCGCCCAAATCGTTTGACGTGTTGTGCACCACAGGCCAAACGTAGGCACCATCGACGCCCATTTCGACCATGTTTTCCACCATTTCAGTCAGGATCGACGTGCTGCGCAGACCGTTGCAGGGACAGTTGCCCATCCGCAAGTTCCACTCTGTGACATAGAAATCCAGATCGTGATCGAACCGGCTCTGCCAGATTTCAAAATCGACGTTCATGTACCGAACTTCGGCGCGTGAATCCTCGAAAGGAATTGGCGACTGGTTCCAGTAATAGTGTTCCACCACACCGTCGATTTCAGCCAGAGCGGTTTCACTGAACTGGTCAATGATCTGGTTGTTGGAGTCGTACAAACGATCCATGAAGGGGCGGTCGTCATCCGTGCCGTTGAACTCGGATTGGCCGAATGTTGCGCCCATCTGCACCAGAATGTCTGCGTCTTCTTCACCTGCTGCGGCGATGCCGCGGGCGAGGGCTTCGACGGCGATATTCGCGCGTTGGCCGTACTCGGTTTCGCCCATTGCCGCCCAGTATTCGTTGCCGACCTCGAAAGCGATGACCACGTCACCGTATTCGCGCATCACCAGTTCCGCCCAGCGGTCCAGATCTTCGCCATAACTCTCGAGAGGGGCGTTTGTTGTGGGGATGGTAAGAACCACCGAGCCATCGGCTGAGTCGAGAAAATTCGTCAATTCAGGCCGAAGCTCGCCCTCATCCGTGAGAGCAGTAATGTCCAGCCAACCTTCTCCATCGGTCTCTCGAGGGTCAAACTCCGCTTGGCCTGAGGGAAACCTGACAGTGTCGACTTCAAATTCTTCAAGCGCGCTTTCGAAAGTTTCAGTTGGAATGCCGTTGTCTGTGTGCACTGAGTAGACGGCATCGACGCCGAACATGTTTTCTGACACGAAAAGCCCGGTGCGATCGAAATTTTCGGTGGTATCGGCAATGACCGGATCGTCTTGGACGGTTTCGTCGCTCTGGTCATGGTCGTCTTGTGTTTCGTTGTCGTCTCCGCCCGTGTCCATTCCACCTGCAAGGGCGAGAAGCATTGGAGCGAGAAGTAGTAACGCAAAACCCATTTTGATAAACCTCCGCCCGAGTTTGTTTGTGACCAAATTGTGATCTCTGTGGGGGGGCGGCAATCCCTCAAAATTCGAAAAGCGGAATGTGAAAAATGAAAAACGCTGTGCGATTGTTTCGTGACGCCCATTATTTTTATGGTTGTTCTCGAGACCGCGATGCTTTTGGAAACAGATTGTTTACCTGATTGATTTCATAGGCATATTTCAGATTCATATTTTCAAAGCTGAAATTTTGTGACGCATTCGTGACGAAGGCCTGAGCCCTTATTGCAAAACGGGTGTTTGTTTGCGCGCCAAAAACGGTGTGGCAATTCTTCATTAATTCAATTATTCATGAAATATGGAAGATTTGATCTCAAAACGTCTGACGACACTGGGGCATCCACAAAGGTTGGCCTTGTTCCGGCTGTTGATGCGCCGCTATCCGGATCGGGTTCCTGCTGCGGAACTGGCATCTGCGCTTGGGGTCAAGGCGAGCACGCTTTCGGCGTATTTGAATGCGCTGATGCAGGTCGATTTGGTGAGCCAAACCCGCGAAGGGACGTCCTTGAAATACGCGGTTCATTTGCAGACCGCACGCGAAACAATCGAATACCTGACCTTTGACTGCTGCCGCGGTCGGCCGGAAATCTGTGCTTTTGATGCCGCCCCGAATACGCGGCTTGTCCAAGATCGTCCAATGAACGTGCTGTTCGTTTGCACCGGCAATTCCGCTCGCTCCATCTTTGCCGAGGCGCTCTTGTCCAAGATAGCGAACGAGCAATTCGCAGCCTATTCGGCCGGACTTCATCCGCGCGGTGAAATTCATCCCATGGCGGTCGAAGTGCTAACAGCGAATGGCCACGATTCAGCAAGTTTCACGTCCAAGAACTTGACCCAATTCCAAGGTGACGACGCGCCGCCTTTTGATTGCGTGATCACTGTCTGCGACCGCGCAGCAAACGAAGACTGCGCTGCGTGGAGCGGATCACCAATCTGCGGTCATTGGGGTCTGCCTGATCCGGCTCAAAATCTTGGGTCCGATCAGGAGCAGAGGCGCGTTTTTGCAAGTGCCTACGAATGCCTGCACCGGCGCATCTCAGAGTTTTCGAGGCTGCCCTTTGCGGCGCTTGACCGTCTCGCACTTCAGAAGGCGGTGGATGAAATCGGACAAATGAAAATCGGAGAGATCCTTTGACTGTATATGCTTTGAATGGCCTAGGACGGATCGGCAAGCTGGCTCTTAAGCCGTTATTGGACCGCGGGGCGCAAATCGCGTGGATCAATGATGCCGTTGGTGATCCGGCCATGCATGCTCATCTTTTTGAGTTCGACACGGTGCATGGGCGCTGGGACGCCGCGATTTCAAGCGATGATGACAGTGTCACGATCGACGGCACCCGGCTGCCCTTTATCGGCACCCGCAATATCGCTGACTTGCCGTTGGAAGGCGTCGATGTGGTGATTGACTGCACGGGTGTGTTCAAGACCGAAAGCAAGATTGCACCGTATTTTGCTGGAGGCGTGAAAAAGGTCGTTGTGTCGGCCCCAGTCAAAGACGGCGATGCTGCGAACATCGTCTATGGCGTGAACCACGACATTTATGAGCCTGATCGCCACTCTATTGTCACGGCGGCCAGCTGCACCACAAACTGTCTGGCCCCGGTGGTCAAAGTGATTCACGAGGCTTTGGGCATTAAACACGGATCGATAACGACCATCCATAACGTCACCAACACACAGACGATTGTAGATCGACCTGCCAAAGATTTGCGCCGCGCGCGGTCGGCGTTGAATTCACTGATACCGACCACGACGGGCAGTGCGACGGCCATCACGCTTATCTATCCCGAACTCAAGGGACGGCTGGATGGTCATGCGGTTCGGGTCCCGTTGCTGAACGCGTCGTTGACGGACTGCGTTTTCGAGGTCGAACGCGAAACATCGGTGCAAGAGGTCAATGCGCTGTTCAAGGCGGCTGCGGATGGTCCATTGCAGGGCATTCTGGGATATGAAGAGCGCCCGTTGGTTTCGACGGATTACACCAATGATGAACGTTCGGGCATTGTGGATGCGCTCTCGACCATGGTGGTGAACGGAACGCAGGTCAAAGTCTATGCGTGGTACGACAATGAAATGGGCTATGCGCATCGGCTCGTGGATGTCGCTTTGATGGTCGGGGACTCCCTTTGACGAAATCTGCCCGTGACCGACCTGAAGGGACATCTGCCTATATCGCAGTGACCGGCGCGTATTGGGCTTTCATGCTGACCGATGGCGCCCTGAGAATGCTGGTCTTGTTGCATTTCCACAAACTGGGGTTTTCCCCGGTCCAACTGGCCTATCTTTTTGTTCTCTATGAAATTGCTGGTGTTGTGACCAATCTGTCCGCCGGCTGGATCGCTGCGCGATTTGGTCTGACATCAACGCTCTATGCTGGGCTGGGTCTTCAGGTTCTTGCGCTTCTGGCGCTGACACAACTGGATCCGGCTTGGACGGTCGGATTTTCAGTGATCTTCGTCATGTTGGTCCAAGGGGCCAGTGGGGTGGCCAAAGATTTGGCGAAGATGTCGTCAAAATCCGCCGTGAAGCTACTGGCTCCGCAAGAGGGTGGGGCGCTGTTTCGCTGGGTTGCTTTGCTGACCGGATCGAAGAACGCGGTGAAAGGTATCGGATTTTTTCTGGGCGCTGTCTTGCTGGGCACGGTTGGGTTTGTTTGGGCCGTTTTGGTCATGGCACTGGTGCTGGCCCTGATCCTGCTGATTGTTCTGTTCGCTATGCCGCCTGGCCTGCCAGCGGGGCGTAAAACCGCCAAGTTTTCCGAAGTTTTCTCCAAATCGGCCAATGTGAACTGGCTGTCTTTGGCACGCGTCTTTTTGTTCGGGGCACGGGATGTCTGGTTTGTGGTCGGGATCCCGATCTACTTCTACGCGGTTTTGTCGGATGGAAGCGAGGCAGGCAATCGGACCGCATTCTTTTTGATCGGCAGTTTCATGGCAGTCTGGATCATTCTCTATGGCGTGGTGCAAACATTGGCACCTCGATTGCTGAATGCGCAGATGCGATCCGAAACCGATTTGCTGTCATTGGCCCCAGTGTGGGCATGGCGGCTGGCCGTGATACCCGGTGGCTTGATGGCGGCAACGCTCTTTGCGCAGTCCGGTGAAACATGGCTGACCGGTGTGTTGGTGGCAGGGCTTTTGGTGTTTGGTGCCGTATTTGCGATCAATTCGTCACTACATTCCTACCTGATCCTGTCCTTTACCAAATCCGAGCGTGTGACGATGGATGTAGGGTTTTACTACATGGCCAACGCCGCGGGCCGATTGATGGGCACGCTTTTGTCCGGCGTGACCTATCAAGTCGGCGGACTGACCGCGATGCTGGGAACTGCCTGCGTAATGGTGGCGCTTGCTGCGGTCGCCAGCGGCAAGCTGGAGTTCGAACAGACGGCAGCTTAGCGGTCGCTCAAAGCAATTCTTCGAGACGCCGGGCCGCAATGCGCAATTCAGGCAGTTGCCGCGCGAGGCTTTCAACGCTGTGTCGCTGCGTTGGGGCATGGATCGACAACGTTGTCTGCAGACGTCCCTGACTGTCATTGATCGGAACCGCGATGGCGGTCATTCCGATCATGAACTCTTCGTTGTCTGTTGCGTAACCGCGGCCACGGGTCAGGGCCAGTTCTTCGAACAAAGCATCTGTGCTGATGATTGTTTGTTCCGTCACCTTGGGCAGTTCGAGCCATTTGAGAAACCGGTCCAGTTTGTCGGACCGCAGGGATGACAGATACATCTTGCCACTGGCCGTGGCGTGCAGGGGCACTTTGGTTCCGACAGGCAGCTGAATGCGCAGGGGCCAATGGGTTTCGACCCGGTCGAGATAAACCATCCCGAAACGCCCAGGTGCGGCGAGGTTGCAGGTTTCCTCTACAACCTCGGCCAGCTTTTTCATGATAACCAGACGTTCGGTGCGAATGCGCTGCGATGACAGTGTATTGGCCGACAATGTACGCATCCGTTTGCCGGGGCCAAACGACCGGCCGTCAATGTCGCGCTGCAGGAAACCCTGTTCTTCAGCCGTTGTCAGCAGTCGATGCATTGTCGGCTTGGGCAAGTTCAGCGCATCTGCCAGCGACGATGCCGAGACAGGGACACCCGCCTGCGCGACTTCTTCCAGGATCAGAAGAAGGCGCAGGTTGGTTGGGATTTGACCCTTTTCAGCATTGTGACCGTCGTCTGGCATGCCATTCCTTATCTATCCGGTAGCAGGGCCAAGGCCAGCTCTGGCGTCAGTGAGACGAGAACCCAGACACTGATCAAGGCGATGAGATAAGGCACCGTGTAACGCAACAGCCTGAAATACGGAACACCAGTGACGCCGGATGCGACGTAAAGGTTCAGACCATAGGGTGGCGTGATAAAGCCAATGGATGCACCCACGAGGAAGATCACCGAGAAATGGATCGGATCGATGCCCACGCTGGCCGCGATTGGCGCCAGAATAGGAGCAAGAATGATCGTGACCGGCAGCGATTCCAGCACCATGCCCGAGAAGAACACGATGACCATCGAGGTAAACAGAACCGCGTAGTATCCACCCATGGACGTCACGAAATCACCGATCACCTGCTGGGCACCCAACAGCGACAGGATTTGCTGCATGACAACCGACACGGCAATCAGCGGCGCAAGAATGCCGGTGATTTCCGCCGAACGCATGGTGATGCCCGGGATCTGGAACAGGGTAAAGCCTTCGACGACCAGCTGTTCGGCATAGGACTTCTCTTCCCATGTCTTATCCTGACGCAATTTGAGCAGGCGTGTGATCAGGTAAGAAGCCAGACCCGCGATGATACAAAAGCCAACGGTGACACCCGCTGCTTCGGTGGGAGAGAATTTGCCGGTGTAGATGCCCCAGAGCACCAGACCGATGGCAAAGAAACCCAGCCAAGCGCCAAAGGCTGTCTTGAGCACACGGTTTAGCTGAAGCGGGATCAGGTAGCCCCAGCCGTTGATGCGGCAGATAATCCAGCAGGCAACCTGCATGCCGATGACCATCAGCGCACCGGGAATGATGCCCGCTACGAACAGATCCGAAATCGGCAGGTTCATCAGGAAGCCGTAGACAATGAAGATGATCGACGGTGGAATGATGATCCCAACCGTGCCGCCCGCAGCCGCGGTAGCAGCCGAGAAGCGTTCGTCATAGCCGCCCTTGACCATTTCAGGATGCAGCATCGAGCCGATCGTCGCCGTGGTGGCCGAGTTCGAGCCGGAGATCGCGGCAAACAGACCGCAGGCCCCCAAGCTGGCCATGGCCAGACCGCCACGTAGCCATCCCAGACAGGCATAGGCAAAGTCTGATAACCTTCGGGCAATGCCGGATTTGTTAATCAAATCCCCGGTCAAAATGAACAGCGGCATCGCTAGAAGCGCAAAGCCTTTGTTGAAGACGTTCAGAAGTTCAGCGCCCATGTTGTCGAGCGTAAGGCCCAGCACGAAAGAGCAGCCGACAACCCAGTAAGCGATCACGAGAAAGACCGGCACGCCCAGCATGAACAAAAAGGTGACCCCAAGCGAGATCAGTGTAACAAGAGTTCCGTCGGTCATCACACATCTCCCCCGATCACTGCTTGTTTGATCAGCGGCTCGCCGCTGCGCCAATTGCGAATGTCGTCCCGGATGTTCTGGATCGCGCGCCCCGCCATCAGCAAGGCCGCGAAGGGTGCGGTAATCAGGAACCACCAGAGCATCGTGTTGTCTGTGCCCAGAACGATCGCAAAGTTGGATGCGGACAGGGCTGTCTGGCGGGCGGTTGTCACGAAGAGGATCAGCGCAAAGCCGAACCACAGTGCAGCGTCCAGCCAAAGGCATGCAAATTGCGCGCCGCGCGGCATGGCTGTCCGGAACTCGGAAAAGCTCAGGTGTGTGCGCTTGCGAATGTTAAACGACGCACCGAACCATGCCATCACCATAAACAGCAGGGGTGGGATCGTTGTCGACCAGGGCTGTTGGTTGGAAAAGATAAAGCGATCCACAACACCCCAGAAAATAATGAATGCGATGGCCAGATAGCTGACGACCATGATTGTCCGCTCGAGAGTACGCTCGATGAATGGTACCTTTTGATAGACAACCGATACGAGCCAACCGCCAATGAGCAGGGCCACGATGCCCAGCCACCACGTTGCGTCGCTACGCAGCGCGTTGCGGATTTCAAAACTGTCCTGAGACATTAGCGCTGCAAAGATTGCGCTGATATCAGCCCACATAGGCCGTCCTCCTCCCATATGTTTTGCCTCGGCCGGTTTTCCGGTCTTTGGAGGCATAAAGGTCGGCCCTAGCGACTAGGGCCGACCCAATTCAAAGCCTAACGTGGCTTTAGCCTTTCCACCAGCGGCGTGGCTCTACGTTTTCAGCCAGCGTGATGTCATGCTCACGGACTGTGTCGTAGATTTCCTGGTAGGTGTCGATGCCACCGGCCCAGCCGTTGATCCGCTCACGCCACTGTTCCCAGAGCTGTGGCTGGAACTCAGGCGAGCACATTTCCTCGGCCTTGCGGATTTCCGCGTCGGACAGTGCCGCAACGCGAACGTTGTTCTTGGCAAAGATTGTGTCCGGACCCTGATGTGGGTGGCTGAAGCCGACAGTGTTGACCAGCGCCGCTTCGTTGGCCGCCTGAACGTGTACCTGTGTGAGGTACGACGCTTCCATGACGGCGTCCTGAAGCTGACCGTCCAGCTTGTCAAAGCTGGATGCGTTCATCGCGGTGTGTTCTGTACCGCAGAAGAAGCGCAGGTCGACACACTGGGATACAACCGGCGACATGTTGGCGTATGCCACGGCCGAAGCCCATGTTTCCGCACCGTCGATCAGACCCTGCTTAAGGCCGTCCAGCGTTTCTTCCCATGCGACCGGAACCGGATTCAGGTTCAGGGCGTTCATGGCGATACGGCCAAGTTGTGTCCCTGTCACACGGTTCTTGGTGCCAGCCAGCTGTTCGACGCTGGTGACGGTTGGCTTGTCCTGCCAGGCAAGGCCCAGCTGGATGCCGCGCAGTTCTGCGTGTGTGAACAGGAACTTCAGGCCGTGACGCTTTTCGAAGGGGTCACGCAGCACTTCCTGGCTCTTCGGATGGTACATGAAGTAGTACTGATCCGCACGCGAGCGGAACATGTAGGCATAGTCCAGAACGTTCAGGTAAGGCGCGCCACCGGCAGAGTTCTGTGTGGACGCAGCGTAGAAGTCCACGATGCCCTGCTGCGCTTTTTCCACACAGGACAGCTGACCACAGATCTGGTTGTTGCCGATGAATTCGATACGGATCTCGCCGTCTGTACGCTCTTCGAGATCACGTGCGAATTCGAGGCAGCCAGCCCGTTCAATCAGAAGGTTCTGCGGGTTAAAACCAGCCGCGCCGAACTTCATTTGGAACTTTGGCTCTTTCTTGTAGCGCTTGTTGTACGTTGATTCTGCGGCCTGGGCGAGATTCGCCGCAGTCATTGCGCCGCCAAATGCACCTGCGGCCATAAGCGTCGAGCTCATGCCGTAAGTTCCTGCGATCTTGAAGAAATCTCGACGTGAGACTCCCTTGATGCGATCGTAAACTCCCATTGCTTTCCTCCCGTTTTAGCAATTATTGAGAATAACTGTTTCAAAAAAGGCTAGACCAGTATTTGCGATTTGCATAGTGTTTTTGCAGGACGGGGAGGAAATTAACGTTGGAAGCAGATTATGTGATCGTAGGAGCGGGCTCGGCTGGGTGCGTTCTTGCCAACAGGCTGAGCGCTGATCCAAAGGCCAAGGTCGTGCTGCTCGAAGCCGGGGGCCGGGATTTGAATCCATGGATCCACGTGCCGGTTGGCTATTTCAAGACGATGCATAACCCATCGTTGGATTGGTGCTATAAAACCGAGCCGGATCCGGGCCTTAACGGCCGATCCATCGATTGGCCGCGCGGCAAAGTGCTGGGCGGATCGTCATCGCTGAATGGTCTGCTTTATGTACGGGGGCAGGCCGAAGACTATGATCGTTGGCGCCAGATGGGCAATGTCGGCTGGGCATGGGATGACGTGCTGCCACTCTTCCGGCGCGCTGAAAACAACGAACGCGGCGCGGATGATTTTCACGGCGACGATGGCCCTCTGTCTGTCTCAAACATGCGAATCCAGCGCCCTATCTGTGATGCATGGGTCGCGGCAGCCCAAGAAGCGGGCTATCCATTCAACCCCGATTACAATGGTGCCAAGCAAGAAGGTGTTGGTTATTTCCAGCTCACCACGCGTAACGGTCGGCGGTGCAGCTCTGCCGTGGCGTATCTGAACCCGGTCAAGAATCGTGAGAATTTGCAAATCATTACGCGGGCGATGGCGACCAAGATTGTCATGGACGGCAAAAGGGCCGTGGCCGTGCGCTATGCGACCCGTTCGGGCGAAGAAGTGGAAATCCGGGCGCGTCGTGAAATCATCCTTTCAGGCGGCGCAATCAATTCGCCGCAATTGATGATGCTGTCAGGCATAGGCGATCCCGAGGCGCTCAAGGCACACGGCATCGATCCCGTGCACGCATTGCCGGGTGTCGGTAAGAACCTGCAGGATCATTTGCAGGCGCGGTTGGTTTACAAATGCAATGAGCCGACACTGAATGACGAAGTACGCAGCCTGATCAATCAGGCCCGGATCGCGATGAAATACGCGCTCTTCCGCGCGGGCCCCATGACCATGGCGGCCAGCCTTGCCACCGGGTTCTTGAAAACGCGTCCGGATGTTGCGACCCCGGATATTCAGTTCCACGTGCAGCCGTGGTCGGCTGACAGTCCGGGCGAGGGGGTTCACCCGTTCTCGGCCTTTACCATGTCAGTGTGCCAGTTGCGTCCGGAAAGCCGGGGCGAAATTCAGTTGAACGATGCCAAACCCGGCAGCGCGCCGAAAATCATTCCAAAGTATCTGTCCACGCAAACGGACTGCCAGACTGTTGTCGAGGGTGTGAAAATCGCGCGCAACATCGCGCGGCACGCGCCATTGAGTTCAAAGATCTCGGAAGAGTTCCGTCCGACCAGTGATCTGGATATGGACGACTACGAAGGCACCTTGGACTGGGCGCGCAACCACTCGGTTTCGATCTATCATCCTACCGGGACCTGCAAGATGGGCGATGGGCCAGATGCGGTTGTTGATCATACGCTCAAGGTGCACGGCATTGCGGGTCTTCGAGTGGCCGATTGTTCGATCATGCCGGAAATTGTTTCGGGCAACACCAACGCACCGGCAATCATGATCGGAGAGAAAGCCTCTGATCTCGTGCTCAACGAAGCGTCATAAATTGACTGCGCCGCAATCAAGCGGCGCATCATGCTCCTTGGATGTAGATTAGGCCGCGCGACTGGCGCGCTCACGTCGTCAGGCGTCGCGCTCCATGATCCACTCAACCTCGGGGGCCGGGACGAAACGCCATTTGCGCAGCGGTCCGGCCATCACATTGAGATAGTACATCTCAAAGCCATAGGGCGCGCCGCAGGGGTGATGACCACGTGGAACCAACACCACGTCTCCGTCGCTGACTGCCATTGTTTCGTCTAGCTGGCCGTCATCTGTATAGACACGCTGCACACCAAAGCCTGATGCCGGGTTCAGGCGATGATAGTAGGTTTCTTCCAGATAGGTGATGCGGGGATAGTCGTCTTCGTCATGGCGATGGCTGGGGTATGATGACCAATGTCCAGCCGGAGTGAAGACCTCTGTGACCAGAAGGCTGTCGGCAAAGTCTTCGTTTTCCATCGCGATGTTGTTGATGTGACGGGTATTCGTCCCTTTGCCGCGTTCGGTCAGGGTAATCCCGTCCGGTCCGATGCGCCGGGCTTCGTGGCCGCTGTGGCCGGGGGCGGAGCAGACAGCCAGAACACAGTCCGTTTCGGCAATCGCTTCCCATTCGGTGCCATTTGGAAGGTAAAGACAGTGGGGCGCGGTTTTTTCGAACACGTTCATCCGCTCACCCAGAACGCCCCAATCCTGACCGGCGCCGGTGATCGCGGCCTTTCCCTCGACCATAACAAGGATCACTTCGCGATCACCTGTTACCTCTGCTGCGCGATCACCCGGTCTGAGCCGATAAAGAGAAAATCCCACATACCGCCATCCCGCACTTTCTGGTGTGATCTGGTGGACCTTGCCTCGGGTTCCAAACGGTTTGCACAAAAGATCAGGCATGGGGTTTTCCTTGGTCTGAAGATCGGTTCGTACCGCTGATGAAAGACTGCGATCCGTTTTACCGAAAAACTACGTATTCGAAAGGCCGCACCTCGAAAACCCTGCTTCCGCAAAACGAACATCAGCATTTTCGTTCCGTCCGTGCCAGTGCTGCCAATAAAGCGAATCCAAAGCGCTCCTTTTCTGCAGTGCAGCGATGGTGTGCTGCTGGATGCGGTGCGTTGCTGTCTAAAAAGCAGGCACATGCCCCAAAAAGGTGCTTCAAAAGCAGGCAAATGACGCGAAGACAGGCTTAATTCTGGCCGTAAGCTAGGAAAGGTGGCTGCGCTGTGACCCTCTGCAATCGCCCGATTTGGGGCACAGGGAACCCGCAGAGGCGCATCTTGGCCGATACCTCCCCTGCGGGACACAACATCACTGCTGTCCGGGTCAGATAATCTGCTCTGACCCGCCTTCCAAGAGCGGACATGCTTTTTTTGGAACGGAAAGACAGCGCATCTATGAAGGACCGTAAAATATGGTGAACTTCCGTACGCTTTCGACCGTGGCCGTAGCAGGTCTGCTGTCCACTACCGCTGCCTATGCCTGCGAAGCCCCGATCAAGGTGGGCGTTCTGCACTCCCTCTCGGGCACCATGGCGATTTCCGAAACCACTCTCAAAGACACAATGGAACTGCTCATCGAAGAGCAGAACGCCAAGGGCGGCGTTCTGGGCTGCCAGATTGAGCCTGTCGTTGTGGACCCCGCATCCGACTGGCCGCTGTTTGCTGAAAAGGCGCGCGAGTTGCTGACCGTTCATGAAGTGGACGTGATTTTTGGCAACTGGACGTCGGTCAGCCGCAAATCTGTTCTGCCCGTGATCGAGGAACTGAACGGCCTGCTGTTCTATCCTGTTCAGTACGAAGGTGAAGAAAGCTCCAAGAACGTATTCTACACCGGCGCCGCGCCAAACCAGCAGGCCATCCCTGCCACCGATTACTTCCTTGATGAACTGGGCGTTGAAAAGTTCGCGCTGCTGGGCACTGACTACGTTTACCCACGCACGACCAACAACATCCTTGAAAGCTATCTCAAGGGCAAAGGTATCCCCGAAGAAGACATCTTTGTGAACTACACACCCTTTGGCCATTCCGACTGGGCGACCATTGTTGCTGACGTTGTTGCGCTGGGCGCCGATGGCAAGCAGGTCGGTGTGATCTCGACCATCAACGGCGACGCCAACATCGGTTTCTACAAAGAACTCGCGGCGGCCGGCATCTCGGCGGATGACATCCCGGTTGTTGCGTTCTCGGTTGGCGAAGAAGAACTGTCTGGCCTCGATACATCGAACCTTGTCGGTCACCTGGCGGCCTGGAACTACTTCCAGTCGGCAGAATCCGAAGCCAACGACGCATGGGTGGCCGCATGGAAAGCCAAAATGGGCGAAGAGCGTGTAACCAACGACCCTATGGAAGCCCACTACATCGGCTTTAACATGTGGGTTAACGCGGTCACGGATGCTGGCACGACCGAAGTCGACGCTGTGCGCGCCGCAATGTACGGTCAGGAGTTCCCGAACCTGACAGGCGGTACCGCTGTGATGCTTCCGAACCATCACCTGTCCAAGCCTGTCCTGATCGGCGAAATCACAGCCGACGGCCAGTTCGACATCATCAGCCAGACCGCTGAGGTTCCGGGCGATGCATGGACAGACTTCCTGCCTGAATCGGCTGTGCTGGTTTCTGACTGGAAAGAACTGGGTTGCGGTATGTTCAACACCGAAACCGAAACCTGTGTTCAGTTGACTTCGAACTACTAAACACGACCGGCGCGCGGCGTCTCCTCCCTGACCGTCGCGCGCCACATTAATCCCCCAAAACAACCTTCAAAACTCAGGCTGCCTCATGTTCCGAAGGCTATTGCTCGTTTGTGCCCTTGCCTTGCTGCCCGTCGGGTTTGCGCAGGCCCAAACACTTCAAGATCTGCTTCAGTCGCACGCTGACGAAGTGCAAAAACCGGGGCGTCGAAGCGTTGGTGTTTTGATCGACGATCTGGTCGCAAGTGAACTGCCCCAAGCCGTGACGTTTCTCGAAGCATGGCGCGACCGCGAGATCGTGCGACGGGATGCGGACGGTCTGTTCTTTCGGGGGCAGGGCAAAGACCCGGTCGCCCTGATTGATCTGGACACGGGCGAAGATGTTGGCAGTGTTGGCAAATCCGAAGTCAGCCAATCACGCCCCAATGGCGGAGTCCGTAAGCTGATCGGCGAAGCGCTGGTGCAATTCCAGTTGCTGGATCCGGATCTGACCAAACGCTCAGAAGCAGTCGACGCCATTGCACGCAGCATGGACGCAAGCCAGTTGGCCCCGTTGCAAGGCTCTATCGACGCAGAACCGGACGCGGCACTGAAGGCTAGAAAAGAACGCCTTGCAGGCATGCTGACCGCGCAGTTCGGCGCGACAACGCAGGACCGGGTGCTGGCAATTGAAAAGATCTCGACTGACCTTTCCGTAGATGTGCGCGCGGTTTTGAACAGGCTGCTGACGACGCAATCGAATGTCGCTGCCGAACTGCCGGCAAACGCCAATATCGCCAAAGTCTTTGAAGTGGGCGCTGATCTTTCGGCAGCCGACGCGTACGGGCAGCTTGTCGACGCGGAACTGGCGCCACCGCTTGTGGGGGCTGACGCAATCCGCGAAGCGTTGGTTGCCAATATTGAAGACGGTGCGGTTGGCGGTGTTCAGGTGCACGCCTTGAACAATGATGCGGCCCGCGCGCAGGCCTATGCCGCGCTTGCCGGACAGGGTCTGGTTCCGCCCTTGGTCACCCAAGCGGATCAACAGGCCAGCTTGGCCGCACATCAGTTTTTCGAAGTCTATGAAGAACCTGACACAGCCGTCACCGACGCTGCCCTGGCGGCGCTTGAAGCGATTGAAACGCGGGTTGGTGTTTCGCAGGCTGTCGATCTGGGACTCGATGCGCTGTCACTGGCCTCAATCTACTTTCTGGCCGCGATTGGTCTGGCCATCACCTTTGGGGTCATGGGCGTCATCAATATGGCGCATGGCGAATTCATCATGATGGGCGCCTACACCGGCTACGTGGTGCAGCTTTTTGTGCCGGACTATACGCTGTCCATTCTGATTGCCCTGCCGCTGGCCTTTGCGGTGACATTCGGGGCAGGGGTGACAATGGAGCGGCTGGTTATCCGGCATCTGTATCATCGCCCGTTGGAGACGCTATTGGCGACCTTTGGGATTTCGATTGCCCTGCAACAGCTGGCCAAGAACATCTTTGGCACGCAGGCGCGCCCGCTAACGTCTCCGGCATGGCTGGACGGAGCGCTGGTGTTCAATGACGTGATTGCCATCAGCTATATCCGCATCGCGATTTTCGTCATGGCGCTGGTGTTTCTCGGGCTGATCCTGTTCGTTCTCAAGCGAACCAGATTGGGTCTTGAAGTGCGGGCTGTGACGCAAAACCCCGGCATGGCCGCCTCGATGGGGATCAACCCGGACCGCATCAACATGCTGACCTTTGGTCTGGGGTCCGGCATCGCGGGGATCGCAGGCGTGGCCATCGGGCTCTACGCCAAGGTCACATCGGAAATGGGGGCGGACTACATCGTTCAAAGCTTTATGACCGTCGTGGTCGGGGGCGTCGGCAATGTGTGGGGCACTCTGGCTGGCGCCGGTCTGATCGGCGGTCTGCAAAAAGGCATCGAATGGTTGAACCCGTCGAACACCCTTGCGGCGCAGACCTACATGATCCTCTTCATCATTCTTTTCATCCAATTCCGGCCAAAGGGCATCGTTGCCCTCAAGGGCCGTGCAGCGGCGGACTGATCCATGCAGCGTTCCTTTATCGCACAAAACCCCTCGGTGCTCTGGTTCCTGCTGGCGCTTTCCCTGTTCACGCTGGGTGTCACCATCCTGTCCGAAGCCTTTGGGTCCGGTTTGATTTCGACCAGTTTTGTAAAGACGCTGGGCAAGACGCTTTGCCTGTGTCTGATTGCCGTCGCAATGGATGTCGTCTGGGGCTACTGCGGTATTCTCAGTCTGGGGCACTTTGCCTTCTTTGGGCTGGGCGGTTACGCCGTCGGGATGTGGCTGATGTACGCCCGAACAGAAGCGTTGATCATCGAAAGCCTTGCCAGTCAGCCGATCCCGCCAACCCCGCAAGAAATCAGCGATGCCATCGGCAACCAGATTTTTGGTGTTGTCGGAAGCTCAGAGTTTCCGTTGATCTGGGCCTTTGCCGATAGCCTGTTTCTGCAACTGTTGATGGTCGTGCTGGTGCCGGGCCTGCTGGCGCTGGTTTTTGGCTGGCTCGCCTTCCGCAGCCGGGTCACGGGCGTTTATCTGTCGATCCTGACGCAGGCCATGACACTGGCGCTGTCGCTCTACCTGTTCCAGAACGACTCGGGCCTGCGTGGCAACAATGGCCTGTCCGGGCTGCAAAACATCCCCGGATTTGAACAGACCGGACAAGCGACCCTGTCGATCGTCTTTTTCTGGGCTTCGGCCTTTGCGCTCGGGGTGGGCTATCTGTTCTTCGCCTGGGTCGTCTCAGGTAAAATGGGAAGCGTGATCAAGGGTATCCGCGACAACGAAGCAAGGGTCCGCTTCCTTGGCTATCACGTCGAAAGCTACAAATTGTTCGTCTTCACGATCACCGCGGTGGTCAGCGCCATAGCCGGTGCGCTGTATTACCCGCAGGCGGGTATCATCAACCCCGGAGAGATCGCCCCCATCGCCTCGATCTATCTGGCGGTGTGGGTGGCCATTGGCGGGCGCGGGCGGCTCTATGGCGCCGTGATCGGGGCGGCTTTTGTGTCGCTGTTGTCCAGTTGGTTCACCGGTGGCGGTGCCCCGGACATCCCGCTTGGTTTCTACACGATCCAATGGACCGATTGGTGGCTGGTGCTGCTGGGCCTGTCGTTCGTCGCCGTCACTTTGTTCTTTCCAAAGGGCATCGGCGGACTGTTTGACTATGTATTCAGGAAACCGTCATGAGCACGCTTTTGGAAGTTTCAGGCGTTTCCGTCACCTTTGACGGCTTTCGCGCGATCAACAATCTGTCCGTTCAGTTCGCCGAGGCCGAACTGCGCGCCATCATCGGGCCCAATGGGGCAGGCAAGACAACCTTTATGGATATCGTAACGGGCAAGACCAAACCTGACGAAGGCCGGGTGATCTGGGGTGAAAAGAACCTATCTTTGCTCGGGATGTCTGAGTCCGAGATCGCGCTGCAGGGCATTGGACGCAAGTTTCAGAAACCAACGGTTTTCGAAGACCAGACCGTGCGCCAAAATTTGGCGATGGCGCTGAAAAACCCGCGCAGCCCGCTGGCGGTTTTGCTGCACAAAAAGACCAAATCCAATGCGGAACGGATCGAGGCAATCGCCGAGCAGATCGGTTTGACCGATAGCCTGACCCGTATCGCGGGAGAGTTGAGCCACGGGCAAAAGCAATGGTTGGAAATCGGGATGCTCTTGGCGCAG
This sequence comes from Paracoccaceae bacterium, assembly GCA_020630695.1. Taxonomy (GTDB): domain Bacteria; phylum Pseudomonadota; class Alphaproteobacteria; order Rhodobacterales; family Rhodobacteraceae; genus Thalassococcus_A; species Thalassococcus_A lentus. Next base: position 42,447 of record JAHDIS010000010.1, read on the forward strand.
GACCCACGGTTGTTGCTGGTCGATGAACCGGCTGCTGGAATGACGGTGGAAGAGCGCGAGAAGACGACAGATATTCTGCGCGAAGCGGCCAAGACCCGCGCGGTGGTCGTGGTGGAACATGACATGGAATTTGTGCGCCGCCTCGATTGCAAAGTGACCGTTCTGCACGAAGGATCGGTGCTGGCCGAAGGGAGCCTTGAGCACGTCACGTCGAACCAGCGTGTCATCGACGTTTATCTGGGGCGCAGCCATGCTTGATGTTGAAAACCTGACCCTCCACTACGGTCTCAGCCAAATTCTGTTTGATGTGACACTGTCTGCCAATGCGGGCGAGATCACCACCCTTATGGGCAACAACGGCGTCGGCAAAACCAGCCTGCTCAAGGCCATTGCCGGGCGCCATCCGTCATCGGGCGGCTCGGTTAGCGTGGATGGCAAACTGCAGGGCCGCGCCACGGCCTTTGCTCTGGCGCAAAACGGTATCGCCTATGTTCCGCAGGGGCGCGAAGTTTTCCCGATGATGACGGTTCGGGAAAACCTGGAAACCGGATTTGCCTGTCTGCCCAAGTCAGAGCACACGATACCGGACGAGGTGTTCGACTTGTTTCCGGTTCTGCGCGACATGGAAGCCCGGCGCGGCGGTGATCTGTCCGGTGGTCAGCAACAGCAATTGGCGATGGCACGGGCACTGATCACACGGCCAAAGGTGCTCTTGTTGGATGAGCCAACAGAAGGCATTCAGCCCAACATCATTCAGCAGATCGGCGAGACGCTGAAAACGCTGCGCAGCCGCGGGACCATGGCGGTCGTGCTGGTTGAACAGAATGCGGATTTCGCATGGGGGCTGGCGGACAAGATCTATGTGATGGAGCGCGGCACCATCAAACGCGGCGTGCGCAAAGCCGACTACAGCAAGGCGGCGCTGTTGGACGATCTGTCATTGCAGGGGGCCTGATCGGTTCGTGTCACGATCGCGGTTCAGCGACAGACCCGCGCATGACGACGTGAGATTCCAGCTCTTTTCCTGCGCCGTCGGTTTTGTTTTCGATCATGTCCACCAGCTGCTGCGCGGCCAGCCGCCCCATTTGGCGGTGCGGCACGTGAACAGTGGTCAGGGCTGGGGTGACGACCTGAGCAAGTTCGATATCGTCAAAGCCGGTGATGGACACATCATCGGGCACTGATAGGCCCAGTTCGGCCGCACCGCGCATTGCGCCAACCGCCAGAACATCGTTGCCGCAAAGCACGAGGCTGGGCCGGTTCGGGCCGGTCATGAGCGTCTTGAACGCCTCGGCACCTTCGTTGATGTCGTAGGAAACCTCGACGACATACAAATCATCAGCCGAAAGACCATTTTGTTCCATCGCGATCCGCGCGCCCTCGATACGCATGCGCGCACGGTCGTTTTCTGCACTGTGGGCTGAAATCATCGCAACGCGCGTATGGCCCATGCCAAGCACCTGCGTGGTCAGTGCGCGCATTGCGCTTCGGTTATCAAAGCCAATGGATGGGATTGCGGCGTCGGGATCGAATGACCACGCCGCCAGAACCGGCACCCGTTGCCTTTGCAGATAGTCGTATAGCGCTTGATCCCTGTCATATCCGATCAACAGCAAACCGTCTGCGCCGCGAGCCACCAGTGCGCGGACCTGCTCTTCTTCGGCTTCGGCCTGATAGGCCGAACTGGACACAAGCAACGTATACCCGTGATGATGCAGTTCTTCCTGAAATGCCTGCAAGCCGCGCGCAAAGATCGCGTTTTCCATCGTCGGAATGATCGCACCGACGGTAAAGGTGCGTTGAACAGCCATAAAGCGCGCTGCGAAATTTGGCGTGTAACCCAGTGTCTTGATGGCGCTGTCCACGCGTTCACGGGTTGGGGCGGACACCATCTTCGGATCATTCAGACAGCGCGAAACCGTCGCTGTCGAAACCCCGGCAGCGCGGGCAACGTCATCGAGGGTTGGCGGGGCAGGGTGATCGGACATGGGGTTGTGCGTTTCGATATTGGATGTGCTTGTGAATAGGCCTTCGCAGTGTCGTGTAAAACCGGCTTCAGCGCAACGGCAGTATGTAAGCGCTTGCATTTTCAATGTAAGCGCTTACAGTGCGCCTACAGTCACTACGCCTAGGGAGGGCGCAACTGATGTTCCTTTATGCCTCTGTCGCCGTTTTTGTCGTTTACTTTTCGAACGTTACGATGGGCGCCTTTTGGGACACTGCGTTTCTAGGAGATGTGGGCGAGTCGCTGGTACTCTTCGCGGCAACACTACTTTTCGTTGTTGCGATCCTGAAAAAAGAAGCTGACCGAGACAACAAAAACGGTAGCTGACCAAGTCCATTGGGAGGATGAAGAATGGATAACGAAACACGCGAACTGGCATCTGCTGAGCGCCGCAATTTCCTGAAGCTGGCGGCTTCGGGTTCGTTCACAGCCGCGCTGGTCGCAGGCGCAGGCGGTATGTTGTGGTCGTCCGAAGCCGCAGCGCAAACCGCGAACGAAGAGCGGGATCGCGAAAAGGCAGCCGAGCATGTCATGACGATTGCTACGGCCTATGTGCTGGGCGCGTCGCGCAGCTATCCGATCATGCAGCTGGACCTCAAAGAGAACATCCAGAACGCAACCAACGGCAAGGTCTATGTCAAGCTCGCCCCCGGTGGTCAGCTGGGCGCAGGCGGCGCGCTGGTTCAGGCGGTGCAGGGCGGCACAATTCAGGCTGCACAGCATTCGCTGTCCAACTTTGCGCCATTCGCATCCACAGTTGACCTGATCAACATGCCTTACCTGTGTGGCTCCAATCAGCGCTTCACCAACCTCGTGACCTCCGACTTCTGGAAGTCCTCGGTTGAGCCGAAGGTTGAAGAAAACGGCTTTAAAGCTCTGTTCTACATCAACATCGATCCACGTGTTGTTGCAGTCCGTAAGGGTGGCGCTGGCGCCGTTCTCACACCGGGCGATCTGGATGGCGTCAAGTTCCGCGTTCCGGGCTCCAAGATGCTGCAGCAGTACTACCGCATGGTTGGTGCAAACCCGACGCCAGTGGCATGGGGCGAAACGCCTTCTGCGATCAAGCAGGGTGTTGCTGACGCGCTGGATCCATCCGTGGGCGCGCTGTACGTCTTTGGCTTCAAGGACATCCTGAGCCACGTGACATTCACGCAGGCGGTTCCGGACAGCCAAGTTTACTCGTGTAACCTCGAGTGGTTCAACTCGATGCCGGCCGACGTTCAGGAAGGCATCATGTGGGGCGCAGAAATGACAGCGCACCAGAACCTCGCCAAGGTGCCTTCGGCGCGTTCCTATGCCATGGCTGAGCTGGCCAAGGCCGGTGTTGAATTCCATAGCCTGAGCGAAGATCAGCTGGGTGAGTGGAAAGAAGCGGGTGGCTACCAGCGTTCCGAATGGGACGAGTTCAAGAAAGAGCTGGCTGGTTCCATGGACAACTTCGCCAAGATGGAAGAAGCCGCCGGTACGCAGGGCAAGTACTACGTGCACGACGCCTAATTACAGCCACCGGGCGCCGAATGCCGGCGCCCGGTTTTTCCCCCGAAAAATTAAAGCGTTACAGGCTGGCCAATGTATGTCGGCAGTTTCGCTTTGTCCGAAACCGGAGCGATCTGATGAATTTCTTGCGCACATTGGACAAGAACGCCGAGCGCTGGCTGTTGTTGGTCTTCTACGTCATGCTGGTGATCACGATGGCGATCGAAGTCTTGCGACGAGAGATATTTTCATACTCGTCCATCTGGGGCGAAGAGATCGTTCGGTCTTCGTTCATCTATCTGGCCTGGATCGGAGCTGCGGCCGCCGTCAAGGAACGCGCACACATCCGGATCGACGTTCTGATGCATTACGTCGGGCCGCGCGTTAAGGCACTGCTCTACATTCTGGGCGATCTGGTGATGTTCGGCGTGGCCATCATCGCGCTCTACTGGTCGCTCGAAACGGTTCATGTGTCCGCGAAATTCGGGTCTGTCACCGACGGGCTTCGGGTTTCGAAGGTCTGGTTTCTGATGGCCGTGCCGGTTGGGTTCGGCCTGATGATGATCCGGTTGGTTCAGTCGCTGATCCGCGATTTCAAATCTCTTCGTGACGGAACGCCCGTCTACGAAGGCGACACTTTGTTTGACTAAGGGCGGTACGCGACATGCTTTGGAATACAATGAACCAAACCGTCGAACTGGGCTGGGATTTCTATACACCCGTCATCCTGTTCGTCGTTCTGATCGCGCTGGCCGTACCCGTCTGGGCTGCCATCGGCACCTCTGCGATCCTCATGCTGGTGATGTCCGGTGACCTGCCACTCAGCCTTGTGGGTGAACGTCTCTTTACCGGGATTGATGCCTTTGCGCTCACCGCTGTCCCGCTCTTTATCCTGACAGGTGACGTGCTGGTGCGGACCGGGCTTAGCCGCAAGTTTCTGGATGTCGCCGAAGCCTTGACCCAGTTCGCCAAGGGCGGGTTTGGTTCCGCGACCGTTCTGGTATGCGGCATGTTCGCTGCGATTTCCGGATCTGACGCGGCGGGCGCCGCTGCTGTTGGACGGATGACCATCGCGCGTCTGGTGGAGTCGGGCTATCCGCGGCCCTATGCCTGTGCGCTCGTCGCGGCGGGTGCCTGCACCGGGATCCTGATCCCGCCATCCATCGCCTATATCATCATCGGCCTTGTTCTGGGTATTTCCGCATCAACCCTGTTTTTGGCTGCGGTCATTCCCGGACTGGCGATTCTGCTGTCGATCCTCGCCACCAACGTCATCATGAACCGGCTCTATGGCTGGGAAGGCGGCGGCAACATCTCGATGAAAGAGTATTTTGCTAATCTTGCCAAAGCTCTGAAGTCGGGTTGGTACGCCTTTATCGTGCCGGGCATCATCTTCTACGGTATCTTCTCGGGACGGCTGACGCCGACCGAAGCAGGCGCGACTGCTGTCGTGGTGACCATCCTTATGGGCTTTATCCTGCGGACCCTGACCTTTGCCGACTTCCCGGCAATGCTGGTCAGCTCGGCCAAGGTGAATGGTGTTATCCTGCCGATCATCGCTTTTTCTGTGCCTCTGGCCGAAGCTTTGGCCATCATGGGTGTGCCGCAGGGTTTCGTGACATCCGTCACCTCGCTCACCAATGAGCCATGGTTGCTGATCCTGCTCATGATCGGAATCCTGATCGCGGCGGGTTGCGTCATGGAAACCACCCCGAATATCGTGATCCTTGCACCAATCCTGAAACCGCTTGCTGACAACATTGGCATGAATGAAATTCAGTTCTGCATCATGATGATCACCGCCCTGGGCGTCGGCTTCATCACACCTCCGCTGGGTCTGAACCTTTTCGTGGTGTCGGGAATCACCGGAGAAAGCATCCTGAAGATCGCAGCCCGCGCTGTGCCCTTCGTTCTGTGCATGTTCATCGTTGTTCTGCTGATCGCCTATGTCCCGGCGATCTCCACCACTCTTCTGCCTGATATCTACAAATAGAAAGACCAACACATGGCTCGTGAATATCTCAAGAAAGCTGCCCTGACCCCGAAGTCCGATGCTTCGTCAGTGCATGACACAGTCGTATCCATCCTCAATGACATCGAAGAGGGCGGGGATGCGAAGGCGATGGAATATGCCGCCAAGTTCGACCAGTACGAAGGCAACGTGCTGCTGACCGACGAAGAGATTCAGGCGGCAATTGCACTGGTGCCCGAAAAGCTAAAGCAGGACATCCAGTTCGCACATGACAACGTTCGCCGGTTTGCCGAGTTGCAGAAAAGCACCGTTGCCAATGTCGAAATGGAGATCCAGCCCGGTTTTGTCGCCGGTCAGAAAGCCATTCCCGTCGATGCAGCCGGCTGCTACGTGCCCGGCGGCCGCTACAGCCACATTGCCTCGGCCATCATGACGGTGACCACTGCAAAAGTTGCCGGCTGCAAGCACATCACCGCCTGTTCGCCTCCACGCCCAGAGGTGGGCGTCGCCCCGGCGATCGTCTATGCGGCGCACATCTGCGGCGCCGACAAGATCATGGCCATGGGCGGAGTTCAGGGCGTTGCGTCCATGACCTTTGGCCTGTTCGGCTTGCCCAAGGCCAACATCCTTGTTGGACCGGGCAATCAGTTTGTGGCTGAAGCCAAACGCATCCTGTTCGGCCGTGTCGGCATCGACATGATTGCGGGCCCGACGGACAGTCTGATCCTCGCAGACTCGGGTGCCGATGCGCATATCGTGGCCACCGACCTCGTCAGTCAGGCAGAGCATGGTTACAACTCTCCGGTCTGGCTTGTGACGGATGACCGTGCTCTTGCGCAAGAGGTCATGACCCTTGTGCCTCAGCTTATCGATGATCTGCCCGAGCTGAACCGCGACAACGCGGCTGCTGCCTGGCGCGACTATGCCGAAGTGATCCTTTGTGCGGACCGCGAAGAAATGGCCGCAACTTCGGATGAATACGCGCCCGAGCATTTGACCGTTCAGGCCGAAGATCTGGATTGGTGGCTGGAGCATCTGACCTGCTATGGATCGTTGTTCCTCGGTGAGGAAACCACTGTTTCCTACGGCGACAAGGCGACCGGCACGAACCACGTTCTGCCCACATCGCGCGCTGCGAATTACACGGGCGGTCTTTCGGTACACAAGTACATGAAAATCGTCACATGGCAGCGCGCAACGCGTGAAGCCTCCAAAGACGTGGCGATTGCGACCGCGCGGATCAGCCGCCTTGAGGGGATGGAAGGTCATGCCCGGGCCGCGGATGTACGTCTGGCCAAATACTTCCCGGGTCAGAATTTCGATCTGACTGCTGAGGGCTGAAGACTGATGCGCGATCCTCGTGATCTGTTTGACCTGACCGGACGGGTGGCCTGCATCACCGGGGCCAGTTCGGGCCTTGGCCGACAAGCGGCCAAGGCTCTGGCCGCTGCGGGTGCGCAGGTTGTTGGCGTGGCACGCCGCGCAGATGCGTTGGACAGTCTGTGCGCAGAAATCGGTGACCCGTCCGCTTCGGTCGCGGCAGACATTGCGGATCGCGCGCAGATTGGTGCACTGGCTGAACAGATCAGCGTGCCTTTCGGGGCACCTGACATCATTGTGCATGCAGCTGGTTTGAACACCAGACAGGCGGCCGATGACGTGACGGATGACGGCTGGGATCAGACTCTGGCGATCAATCTGTCTGCGCCATTCTTCCTGTCACAGGCGCTCGTGCCCGCGATGAAGGCCAAAGGATGGGGACGGATAGTGAACTTTGCCTCGCTGCAAACCACACGCGCTTTCCCCGGTGGTATAGCCTATGGTGCGACCAAGGCCGGGGTTGGCCAACTGACCCGCGCCATGGCCGAAGCATGGTCACCTTTCGGCATTACCGCCAACGCAATCGGTCCGGGCTTTTTCCCGACCGAACTGACCAAGGCCGTTTTCGATGATCCGGACCGGGCCGCGCGCAACGCGACGCAGACCTGCATTGGCCGCAATGGCCGCATGGAAGATATGGACGGACCACTGATGTTTCTGTGCTCGGATGCCTCGAGCTATGTCACGGGGCAGGTCCTAATGGTTGACGGGGGGTTCACCGCAAAATGAAGGCTCTTGTTTACGAAGGTGTTGAAACACTTGGATTTCGCGATGTTCCTGAGGCTGTGCCAGCCGCCGGAGAACATTTGATCCGTGTTGAGGCTGTCGGCATCTGCGGCTCGGATATGCACGCCTATCTGGGCCACGACGAACGGCGCCCTGCGCCTTTGATCCTCGGTCACGAGGCCGCGGGCGTCATTGTGGGAGGGCCGCGTGATGGCGCGCGTGTGACAGTGAACCCCTTGGTGACCTGCGGGCGCTGCAAGGCTTGCACAACGGGCCGCGAAAACATCTGCGCAGAACGCCAGATCATTTCCATGCCGCCCCGCGAGGGTGCATTTGCGCAATACATCGTGATGGGCGACGCAAATCTGGTGGAGGTGCCGCAGGATGTATCCTTTGCAAAGGCATGTCTGGCGGAACCGCTGGCGGTCAGCTGGCATGCCGCGCGGCTGGCGTTAGAGGCTCTGCATAAAGACATGGAGCGCAAGGCGCTGGTGATTGGTGGCGGCGCGATCGGTTTGGCGGCTGCACTTGCACTTCGGGCCATGGGCGTTTCGGATGTCACAGTGGCCGAGCCGAATGATGCGCGGCGTGCCTATCTCGCAGGGCAGTGCGACCAGACGGTCGTCGCGCAGGCCGAAGGCAGCTATTCCGTTGTGATCGACGCGGTGGGCTATGCTGCAACGCGTGCATTGGCGTCGTCGCTTGCTGCTCCGGGCGGTGTGATCGCGCATGTCGGTCTGGGTGAAAACACCGGCGGTCTGGACGTAAGGCGGATGACCCTTCAGGAAATCACCTTTATCGGGACCTACACCTACACGGCGCAGGATTTTCGCGATACCGCTCAGGCCATATTTGACGGTCGGCTCGGCACGCTGGACTGGGCCGAAGAACGTCCGCTTAGCGAAGGGGCAGGGGCCTTTCGGGACCTGCGCGCAGGTACAGTCGCGGCGCCCAAAATTGTTCTGACACCTTGGCCTTGATCCGAACCCGAGACGCAACCGCAGGAAAAACAGATGTATAACAAGATCCTTGTTCCCATGGCGCTCGACCACGGTGTATCGCCGATGACATTGGGCATTGCCAAGGCGCTGTGCGCCAAGGGTGGTGAAATTGTTGCCCTGCACGTCCACGAAGCGCCGCAGGGCTCGGTGATGGCCTATCTCGACGAAGAGATCATCAACGAAGGTTACGCCCGCGCCCGCAAACAGCTTGAGGAAAAGCTGAGTGATGTTGACGGCGTGAAGGCGGAAATCGTCAAAGGACACACCTATCGAACCATCATTGACTATGCAGCGGCCGAAGGCGTCGATTGTATTGTCATGGGATCCCACAAACCCGGGCTTAGCGACTACTTGCTGGGCTCTACGGCCGCCCGAGTCGTGCGGCATGCGCCCTGTGCGGTACATGTGCACCGCCCCGGCTGACCCCATTCCAGAATATAGAAAACGCGCAATTCGCGCCCTAACCTGAAAGGCCCATAAGTCCATGAGCATCGACAAGAAGATCACTGATGATCTTGTCGCCAACGATATCTCTTTTGTAACCACGGTGCCCTGCAAGCAGCTTGCTGGCGTCATCGAAGAGATCGACCAGCGCGAAGAGATATTTCACATCCCCTCCAACAAGGAAGACGAAGGCATGGGCCTTTGCGCTGGTGCGTGGATGGGTGGTAAACGCCCGGCCATCATCATGCAAAACACAGCCATTGGTGTCACCATCAATACCTTGGCGACCCTGATCCAGTACTACCGGATGCCGCTGCCGATGCTGATCTCGTATCGCGGCGAGTTGCGCGAACCTGTGGCTTGTCAGGTCGAAATGGCCGTGCACACCAAGGCGCTGCTGGCACAGATGAACATTCCGACCTACCACTTCCACAACCAGTCTGACGTGGAAGAACTGGACATGATCCTCAAGTACACCTTCATGTGCAACAAGCCGGTCGCAATCCTGACCGACGCCAACTTCTGGGGAGGCTACGGAGACCAATGATCCGTTCTGAAATTCTCAAGGAAATCGCCCCGATCCTGCGCGACCAGCTGGTTGTCTGCAACATCGGCATTCCCAGCCAGGAACTGCACGCAATCGACGATCAGCCGACCAACTTTTACATGTTGGGCACAATGGGCCTGTCGTCTTCGATTGGTCTGGGGCTTGCTTTGGCACAGCCCAAAACCGTGATCTCGATCGACGGTGACGGCTCTGTTCTGACCAACCTTGGCACATTGCCAACGATTGGCAACAACATGCCTTCGAACTTCATTTTGATGATCGTCGACAACGGGTCCTATGGCTCTACCGGTGACCAGCCAACCTATACCGGCCGCAAGACCGATCTGGCAGGCATGGCGCGCGCGGCAGGTTGCGACAACGTCGTCGAAGTGCAGGACGTGGACACGGGCAAAGCCCTGCAGGAAGCAATCGACGCACAGGTCGGCACCGTGATGATTGTCAAATGTGACAGCGGCAACGCGAAAATGCCTGTTATCACAATGGACCCTGTCGTGATCCGCGATCGCTTTATGAAGGCTGTCGAAGCCTGATGACAGCAGGGGCCATTCATAGCGCCGAGGACGCCCGGCGCATTGCGCGCCGGCGTTTGCCTTGGATGGTCTTTGACTACATTGATGGTGCCGCTGGCACTGAAACAGGGGCGGCGCGCAATCGTGCCGCCCTTGATGCGCTGACCTTGCGGCCCCGGGTGTTGCAGGACGTCAGCCAGCGTTCCATGTCGTCTTCGGTTTTTGGTCAGGCTGCCGAACGGCCCTTTGGTATCGCGCCAATGGGGATGTGCAATCTGTCCGGTCCCGGCGCTGATCTGATGCTGGCGCGTCTGGCGGCGCGCTACAAGATCCCCCATGGAGTCTCGACCGTTGCATCGACCCCGTTGGAGCAGATCATCGAAACGGCTCAGGGTCATGCCTGGTTTCAGTTGTACTTTAGCGGCGACGGAGCAGGCACTTTCAAATTGGTTGAGCGGGCAAAATCTGCTGGATATCAAACACTTGTTCTGACGGTCGATGTACCCGAAGTGGGGCGCCGTCCGCGCGAGTTGCGGCACGGTTTCAAGATGCCCTTCAAGATCGGTCCGCGTCAGTTCGTTGATTTTGCGCTGCACCCCCGGTGGTCCATCGGGAGCCTCTTGGCAGGCAAACCGCAGATGGCAAACTTTTTGATGGACGGGTTCGATTTTGACCGGACCGAAAGCCGAGCCAAGGCAGACTGGAGCACTTTGGCCCGTCTTCGTGATGCGTGGCCCGGCAATCTGGTCGTCAAGGGTGTGCTGGATTCAGAAGACGCGCTGCGCCTGAAACAAGAGGGCGTGGACGCTATTCAGGTGTCCAGTCACGGCGCGCGGCAGCTGGAAAGCGCCCCGGCGCCGATCGCCTGTTTGGCTGCCATCCGCGAAGCCGTTGGCCCGGACTATCCACTGTTCTTCGACAGCGGGTTGCGTTCGGGTGAAGACGCGCTCAAGGCCTTGGTGCATGGGGCGGATTTTGTGTTTTTTGGCCGCATTCTGCAGTTCGCAATCGCCGCTGCCGGTGAGGCCGGGTTGGAACGGTTGTGGGATGTTCTCAGCGATGAGATGTCGATCGCAATGGCGCAAACCGGGATGCGCGACCTGTCCGGGCTGCGTGGCGCTTAACCTGCTGAAATAAAATAAAAAGCCCGACCTCCAAGGGAAGGTCGGGCTTTATTATTTCGTGCCTACAGGCAACCCAAAGCGTTAGCCAATCTCGGCCAAACGCGCGAGCGCGTCCTTGATCTGGCGCTCTTCTTCCTCGCGTGCGGCAAGGTTGGCCTTGGCTTCCTCGACCACTTCTTCGGGCGCAGAGGCTGCAAACTTGGGGTTGTTCAAACGCCCGCGCAATCCGCCCAATTCCTTGGCCAGCTTGCCCAGCGTCTTTTCCAAACGCGCCTTTTCCTCGGCGACATCGATGATGTCTGCCAAAGGCATTCCAAAGGTTGCTCCGCCCGCGGGAACGGTCACGCAGCCTTTGGGGAAATCCGTGACTTCCTCAAGGCTTTCAATCCGGGCCAGCCGCTTGATCAGTGTCTCGCCGCGTGCCCACATACCGCGTTCACGATCGCCAAAACCTGTGGCCAACAACGGCACATATAGTCCGGCGGGGACGTGCATCTGCGCACGGGCCGAGCGAACGCCTTCGATCACGCCAATAACCCAGTCGATCTCGGCAGCTGCTTCTTCGTCGACCAAATCGGCGGCGGAATAAGCCGGCCAATCGCCGTGCACCAGCATCTTGGGCCGCCGTGCCAATGCGCCCCACAGCTCTTCGGTGATGAAGGGCATGAAGGGGTGCAGCATCAACAGGCACTGATCGATAACCCACGCCATGGTCTGGCGGGTTTCATCGGCCAAGGCCTTGTCTTCGCTGCTGAAAAGCGGCTTGGAGAATTCTACGTACCAGTCACAGACCTTGCCCCAGACGAAGGCATAGAGCGCGCTGGCCGCGTCGTTAAAGCGATATTCTTCCAGCGCCTTGTCCACGCTTTCGCGAACTTTTGCAGTCTCTCCAATGATCCAGCGGTTTAGCGTCGCCTCTGGCGTTGGCAGGCTGCCGTCCGAGCCAATGGCATCGTTCATTTCGGCAAACCGGCAGGCGTTCCACAGTTTGGTGCCAAAGTTCCGATAGCCTGCGATGCGATCCTTGGACAGTTTCAGAACGCCCCCGATCGAAGCCATGGACGCATTGGTAAAACGCAGTGCGTCGGCGCCGTATTCCTCAACGATTTCAAGCGGGTCGATGACGTTGCCGGTGGTCTTGGACATCTTCTTGCCCTTCTCGTCGCGGACGAGCTGGTGCAGGTAGACTGTGTGGAAGGGGATCTTGTCGTTCACCGCCGTCGACATCATGATCATCCGGGCGACCCAGAAGAACAGGATGTCAAAGCCGGTGATCAGCACATCACCGGGGTAGAAGCGTTTGAGTTCCTCGGTGTCCTCGGGCCAGCCCAGCGTGCCAAAGGGCCAGAGGCCGGAAGAGAACCATGTGTCGAGCACATCGGGGTCACGGGTCAGTTTGACCCCGGCACCCGCCTTTGCCTGTGCTTCTTCCTCGGACGGCGCACAGTATTCATTCCCCGCTTCGTCAAACCAAACCGGGATCTGGTGCCCCCACCAAAGCTGGCGCGAGATGCACCAAGGCTCGATGTTTTCCAGCCAGTGGTAATACGTTTTTTCGCCGCTCTCGGGCATGATCTTGATCTCGCCCGAACGCACAACATCCAGCGCGGGTCCGACAACCTTTTCGGCGTCGACGAACCATTGGTCCGTCAGCATTGGTTCGATCACGACCTTCGAGCGGTCGCCAAAAGGCTGCATGATCGGTTTGGCTTCGACCAGCGCGACCTCGGTCACGGGGGGCTCTTCTTCGCCCTTCTTCAGCTTGGGCTTGGGTCCAAGGCGCGGGTCGTCTGAGATGGTCATGACTGCCAGACCGTCTTCGGTGATCTCGCGCACCACGGCTTCGCGTGCTTCGAACCGATCCAGCCCGCGCAGGTGGTCGGGCACAAGGTTGATCGCGTCGGCTTCGGCCTCAGTCAGTGTGCGTTCGCCGTTGGCCACGGCCATGGCAATCGCCGCCGCCTCCGCGTAGGGCGCGCCATCGGCACGCATCGCGCCGCGCGTGTCCATCAGGCGGTACATCGGAATGCCGCCGCGCTTGGCCACTTCGTAGTCGTTGAAGTCATGCGCGCCGGTGATCTTGACCGCGCCCGACCCAAAGTCCGGATCCGGGTAAGGATCGGTGATGATCGGGATCAGGCGCCGGTGCTCTTTGGGTCCAACCGGAATTTCGCAGAGTTTTCCGACGATTGGCGCGTAGCGCTCATCGTCCACATGCACGGCAACCGCACCGTCGCCCAGCATGGTTTCGGGGCGCGTCGTCGCGATTGAAATGTAGTCGCGCTCTTCTTCCAGCACGACATTTCCATCCTCGTCCTTCTCGACGTACGTGTATGTCACACCGCCGGCGAGCGGGTACTTGAAGTGCCACATGTGGCCGGCCACTTCGATGTTCTCGACCTCCAAATCGGAAATCGCGGTTTCGAAATGCGGGTCCCAGTTCACCAGCCGCTTGCCGCGATAGATCAGGCCCTTTTCGTACATGTCGACGAAAACCTTGATCACCGCATCGTGGAAGTTGGGCGAATTTTCGTGCCCGGTCCGGGGATCACCGGGCGCGCCAGCCATGGTAAAGGCGTTGCGGTCCCAGTCGCATGAGCAACCCAGCCGTTGCAGCTGATTGATGATGGTGCCGCCGTATTCGCCCTTCCATTCCCAGACTTTTTCAAGGAATTTTTCGCGGCCCAGATCGCGGCGACCGGGCTGGCCAGTGTTGGCCAGCATCTTTTCCACCTGCAACTGGGTCGCGATGCCCGCATGGTCCTGTCCGGGCTGCCACAGGGTGTCAAACCCGCGCATCCGGTGCCAGCGGATCAGGATATCCTGCAAGGTGTTGTTAAAGGCATGGCCCACGTGCAGCGCACCCGTCACGTTGGGCGGTGGGATCATGATGGTAAAGCTTTCGTCGCGCGATTTATTGGCCCCTGCACGGAAGGCACCGACATCCAGCCAAGCCTTTGTCAGCTTGGGTTCCGCCGTTTTTGCGTCAAAGCTTTTGTCCAGTGCCATGGCCATCAATCCCGTGTGTTTCTTGGCCGCTTGAGATAGCGGCAGAGGCCGAGAATGGAAAGGGTTCATTGCTTGGAAACATGGGCGCGATCGGTGGTTGTCAAATGCGCGATAAAAAAACGGCGACACTCTGGGAGGAGAGTGTCGCCGTTCGAAGTTACAGGCACCCCAGGGAGGAGGAGAGGGGCCCTGATCTGAATTCCTGCGGCGACGCTAGGGAGGAGGAGAAGCGCCGCCGCTGATGTGTCGGGCCCAGGGAGGAGGAGAGGGCCTTTCACGTTGGAGCCGAAGCTCCGAATTTGAGAGGTGGCTAAGGGAGGAGCGCCACCTCTTGTTTCGAACCGGTCAGGGAGGAGGAGAGACCGATCCGAAAAATCTTAGAGTTCGTACGCAGCCTGATAGGCGATGCGGCGGATCTCGGTGCGGTTCAGGCCCAGATCGGCCAGTTCGCGGTTGCTGAGTGCCGAAAGCTCACCAAAGGTTTGCTTGTAGACACGGCGACGTGCGAGGCGGGCGCGCAGATCCATGCGCCACTCTTCAAAGCGGGCAGCCAGTGCGGATTGCAGCGATACATTTGCGTTGCTTGTGTAAGCCATTGTTCTCTACCTCGTTGAGGTTTTGCGTTTCGTTGAGACAAAGATGGGGCAAATGCTGCAACTGCACAATGGCTAGCTGGGTAATGCTGCTATGCAGAAAATGCATGGCGCAGAAGCTTGATTTAGAAGCATTTTGCACAATTGAACGCCTTTCTCGTTATCTGCTCTTGCCCCCCCGGCCTAGTCACGCCACGTAAAGCGGCAGGTTGATGGGAGATCACGCATGTCAGACAAAACAGCAGCTGTAAAAGAGGCTTTGTCCCGATTGGTCTTGCCAGACGGCGGAGACCTCATTTCCCGTGATATGATTCGAGCGTTGACGATCGAAGGCGACTCGGTCCGGTTTGTCATCGAAGCGCCCAGCCCCGAAATCGCAGGTCAGATGGAACCATTGCGTCGCGCTGCAGAAGCGGCAGTGGGACAGGTTCCCGGCGTTGCAGCAGTTTCGGCTGTCTTGACGGCGCATGGCCCCGCAGCCGCGCCGCCCAAGTTAAAATTCGGCGGCCATGCCAAACCTCAGGAGGGCGTGATGAAGCCCGCCGGGGTCAAAACAATTCTGGCCGTTGGCTCTGGCAAGGGTGGGGTTGGCAAATCGACTGTGTCCAGCAATCTTGCTGTGGCTTTGGCCCGGGCGGGTAAATCCGTCGGATTGCTGGATGCAGATATTCATGGACCCAGCCAGCCGCGAATGTTCGGACTGACCGACAAGCCTGCCAGTCCTGACGGCAAGACGATTATTCCTCTCAAGGCCCATGGCGTCACGGTCATGTCCATCGGATCAATGCTGGCCGAAGACAAAGCTGTTGTATGGCGGGGGCCCATGCTGATGGGCGCTTTGCAGCAGATGTTGATGCAGGTGGATTGGGGCGATCTGGACGTGCTTGTAGTGGATCTGCCGCCGGGCACGGGCGATGTGCAGCTCTCGCTGTGTCAAAAGAGCGAGGTGGCTGGTGCGATTGTCGTATCGACACCGCAAGACGTTGCATTGCTCGACGCGCGTAAGGCACTGGATGCCTTTGCGACGCTTGAAACCCGTGTGTTGGGTCTGATTGAGAACATGGCTGTATTCACATGTCCGCATTGCGGTGAGGACAGTCATATTTTTGGTCACGGCGGTGTGGCCGCTGAGGCCGCCAAATTGGGTGTGCCGTTGCTTGCGCAGTTGCCGATTGATCTGGACACGCGTTTGGGTGGTGATGGCGGTCAGCCGATTGCCCTCGGAGATAGCCCAATGGCTCAGGCCTATGCGCAATTGGCAGATCGTCTGATCAGGGGCGGAATCATTTGATGCGATGCGCTCCGGCGGGGCAGACCGCATTCCGTGTCGTCTTGGGGAAAAATGGTGGCGTGGGGGAGACTTGAACTCCCGACCTAACGATTATGAGTCGTTCGCTCTAACCAACTGAGCTACCGCGCCACTCTGTGGAGCCGGTGGGTAAGGCACCGGCCCGGCATCGTCAAGCGGAAATTCGGGCCAAAACCCCGTGTATTTCTCTGCATGTGGCGTCCGGTAAACCAAGCCTGCGTTTTGGGAAAACTTGTTCCGCCTTTTGGGCAGGCAACTTGCGTTTCTACGCAGGATTTGACGGGGGATTTCAACACTTAGCGATGTGCTGGACCGTTATATGGCAGTCGAAGGCTTGTGGGCGACAAAATTGTAGGCTGAAGCGCAGGCCCGGCCAATTGAACTGCAAAATTGCAGGTATTATCGCAAAATTTCGCTTCTCATGCGGGTATTTGCGCAAATTTGGCGCAAATCGCCAAGAGGGTTTTGCAAAATTGGGCGCACTGTTCGCAAAACGGAAACAGTGCTCCGCGTTTTGGCGTGTCCCTACTTCACGATCTTTTCGTCTTTGACGAACATGTTTGCCCAAGCCCGGTCGACCAGTTCTGGCGTCATCTTGTAGGGAAGACCCTCAAAATCGCACACCGCAATCATTTGGTCGATCAAGAACACAGGCTGATAGTTTGCGTAGATGTTCTTGATGGTCGGGTACTTGTTCTTGAGCAAGTGAACCAGACCGGATTCGTCCAGTTGCATTTTCTTCTTCCTGGCAACCAGCGCAAAGATCTTGAGGAAGTCTTCTTGGCTTGGACCGTCGATTTTGATCTTGAAGAAGATCCGGCGCAGGGCCGCTTGGTCAAAAATCTCGTTCGGGTGAAAGTTTGTTGAAAAGATAACGAGCGTATCGAAGGGTACTTCGAATTTTTCACCGGACTGGAGGGACAGAATATCCTTGGATTCTTCCAGCGGAACAATCCAGCGGTTGACCAGTTTTTGCGGCGGTTCTGCCTGACGGCCAAGGTCGTCGACGATAAAAATCCCGCCCGTGGATTTCAGCTGAAGCGGGGCTTGATAGGTTCGGGCCGTCGGGTTGTAAACCAGATCCAGCATATCAAGGCTGAGTTCACCGCCTGTGATAACGGTTGGACGCTGGCACAGGACATAACGGCTGTCAAAGCGCGCCGTGCGCCGAAGCTGTGTGGGGTTGTCATCGTCTTCTTCGGCCGAGCTGTGAACGATTGGGTCATAAACCGTGATGACCTGTCCCGAATACTCGATGGCGCGTGGGACAAAGATCTTGTCGCCCATCGCGTCGCGAATGCCGTTGGAAATTGATGACTTACCGTTTCCGGGTGGGCCATACATCAGGATCGATCGGCCAGAGCCTACTGCTGGGCCAAGGTTGCCGATCAGGCTGTCCGGCAGGATCAGGTGGCCCATTGCGTTGGTCAGCTGGTCGCGGGTGATCTGAATGTTGCGGATCGACTGGCGCTTGACCTGTTCGCGGTAGGAGTCCAGCGGAACCGGCATGTGGCCAAAATATTCGGACTGGGCCAAAGCATCCAGAGCGCGGGCCTTGCCTGCATCTGTCAACTGGTAGGGCATTTCAGAGCTGACTTCGCCCGCTGCCCCCAAGGTGCCCATTGCTTCCAACAAACCCTGCGAACGGGCCATGTCGACTAGTTCCTGCGTAATGGGCATGGGCAGCGCGATCGCCTTGGCAAGATGTGTGATCTTGTTGGTGTTCTTGCGGAACATCGTTTTGAGAACAATGTCGCGCATCATGACCGGGGAAAGCCCCACGTCTTCCATGGTCTTTGGCGAAGGGGGCGCCATGACGGCGCTGGTTTGCATGTTCATCCTGCTCTGCCTGATTGCTGGATCGTTTCAAGCAGAATGAACTTGTTTTGTGGCGCTTTGTTGGCCACAGCGGGAAAGCTTCGGGGCAGGGGGGTGTTGCTGCGTTATCTTCCGAAAAAGATACCCATAATCAGATAGATGGCCAACGTGCCACCCAGCGCTAATCCCATTGGAAAACGCTTGCCGCTCTGCCAGCTGTGCCAATCGGGTGCCAATCTGCGCAGCGGCGACAGTTTTCCGATGCGATGGGTCACAAAGGCCGCCAGCAAATTTGCCGCGAAGAGTGCGAGCAGGAACCGCAAGTCCCCCACATGAATGAAGGGAGCCGCTGCGGCGGCAAACTTGGCATCGCCTGCGCCCATCGCGCCGCCTGCATTCAGCGCAATCCCCGCCACCAGCACCACAACGAGATTCATGTATCGCCACATGTATGCGTCGAGGGGCAGGGCGATCAATCCAACCAGCGCGAACACCAGAAAAAGAACCACAACCGTGTAGTTGTAGATCTTCAATCCGCGCATGTCGGTAAAACAGACGTAAAAACAGATGGGTAGGACGAACGGCGCAAACCAGAGCGCCGCGCTTGATGATATCAGCACACCGCGCCTCAGTTCGTGCGGGTTACGGTGGATTCCAGCGCCGAGAGGCTTCGCGCCGCGGCCTCAAAGTGCTGAGGATGCGTTTCGATTGCGTCCCGCAACAGGCCCTTGCCGATTTCGATGTCACCGCGTTTGATCGCCGCCAGTCCAAGCGAGTGCAACAGTTCCGCGCGCTCGATCTGGCTCATTGGGATCACGGGCATAGTGTAGTTGCCCTGTGCACCACGTGCGAGGATCAGATTGTTCTTGGCCGTGAACAGGTTCCGGTCGTGCCGAATAGCGTCGTGGAACATGCGCTCCGCGCCTGCATAGTCGCCTCGGGTCAGTTTGGAGTAGCCCCAGTTGTTCAGAACCGAAGCAGGCTGCGTGGTCAGGCCGGCGGCTGTTTCATAGAAAGCGTCGGCTTTCTTCCAGTCCTTGTTTCCGTCTGCGATCATCGCTTCGAGGCGGTACCGCTTGTAGGTTTCATGGGTCGGCGGAATGGCATTCAGCACTTTTTCGGCGGCTTCCCAATCGTTTGATCGGATCAGGGCGTCTGCCAGCTGGACGCGATCTTCGTTTCCGCTGTCCTTATGTTCCACCACTTTTGCCCAGGCACGCTTGGCTTCGTCGTGGCGCTTGGCGCGCACGAGCGAAAGCGACAGCCCACGCATCAGATCGATGCGGTCAGGGTCTTCTTGCGTTGCGCGCTGAAAGTAATTGACGGCTTCGTTGGGGTCTCCAACGGTCAGCATCACTTCGTTCAGGTTGGTTTCATCAACAACATTGACCCCGGCGAATTCGCGATCGACTGCTTCTTTGTCGATACCTTTTTCGCACGCGGAAAGAATGAACGCCCCTGCAACGCAGAGGGATAGTGTGATGGGGTGGCGCATGTTTCTGCGTCCTTTTACTGCTCTGCCTCTATCCTGATGTCGGCCGGATGAGGAATGACCCCCGTCCACGACGCACCAGTTTGTATTCTTGCTCTAGTTCAATACCATACAAGGAATTTTCTTGTTTTGCGAGCGCCAAGCGCAAATTGTCCCGAATTGAGTCACTTTGGCCATCATCCAGTGCATAAGCGCGCCGGAACATTTCGGCCGCTTCCACGGTTTTGCCGCGTTCAATCAGCACAACACCCAGATTGTTCCAACCTTCGGGCCAATCCGGTTCTTCTTTTACGGACCGACGCAGCAGTTTTTCGGATTGGTTCAGGCGACCCAAGGCAAGGTTTGCCGACCCCAATGCGACCAGCACCTCGGCTGTCAGCCCGCGTTTGCCTGCCGCGCGGGTGAATGCTTCGAGAGCCAGCTCGTGTTGACCGGCTTCCATCAGGCGATGACCCACTTCCAGACCATCAACCGCTTCTCCGCGTGGATCCAGACCAGGGGCATAAACGGCGTCTTTCTTGACGCCGCCGCCGAACAGTCCGCCACCAAGAGGGCGATCACCAAAAGCCGAAGGGCCGCCCGAAGAACAGGCGGCCATTAGCAATGTGATTGTCATGCATCCCACGAGGGACAAGCGCATGGTCAGTTTCCGATATTGCCCATTTCCGTGATGCCCACCGCGGAAGGTCCGACCAAGATGATCAGCAGCGGCGGCACTGTCAGCATCATAGTCGTAAGCGTCATCTTTGTCGGCAACTGGTTTGCTTTTTCTTCTGCACGCATGACTCTTTTGTCACGCATTTCAGAGGCATAGACCCGCAAAGCGTCGGAAATTGATGTACCAAAGGTTTGTGCCTGGTTCAAAACCGTCACAAAGGACGACACATCCTGCACGCCGCAACGTTCCGACATATCCGGCAGAACCTGCGTTTTGTCCTTACCAGCGTTCATTTCGTGGCTGATGATTTCAAATTCATCGGCCAGTGCCGGGTAGGACGCCTGAAGTTCCTTGGAAACGCGGACGATGGACTGATCCATGGACTGACCGGCTTCGACGCACACCAGCATCATGTCAAGCGCGTCAGGGAAACCGGACTGGATCTCTTCTTTGCGTTTTTCGACGCGCTTGTTGATCCAGTATTTTGGCGCCATGTAGCCTGCGAAACCAGGACCGAGGATATACATCATTTTTTGCTGCATGGTCGCTGTGGCGCCATCGACAAAAATGAAGAAATACAGAACGCCAACGCCCAGCAGCCCAAGACCCAGCGCAAATTGCGCGAAGTAATAGAGCTGTACCGCATCCTTGGTCCGATAACCCGCCTGCAGCAGCTTCATCCGGATCGACGAAAGCTCTTTTTCATCCTGCGGTTCAAGGAACTGGGCGTATTTGTTCAGCTTCTCGTTCTTGCGCTTGTCACGCAAAACGGCGCGCGTTTCGGCATCTAGCCGCTGTTGACCCGTTTTCTTTAGTTTATCCATCGGGTCTGGCTTGGAGTTCAGCATCATTGGAATAGTCGCAATGATGAGAAGTGCGGCGAGACCGGCGACGACGATAAGCGGACCCGCGGGGCCCAGCATATCGATGATCATGGTGTTAAGACTGTCAAACATTGGAAAGGTCCTTACACCTTGATGTTAACCAGAGCGCGCATCACAAAGATGTTCAGCGTCAGCATGATACCCACGATAAAGCAGGCCGGAATAAACCACGGGTGATCCAGCACCTCGTCGTAGTAGTCGGGCTTGGCCACCTGAATGAAAATCAGTGCGCCAACCGGGAAGCCGGACAGGAATTTACCGGACCACTGTGCTTCGGCTGTGATCGCCTTGACTCGGCGGAACAGGCGGAATCGGGCACGGATCACCTTGGCCAGACCTTCGAGGATCTCGGCAAGGTTACCACCAGCCTGCTGCTGAATGGCCACGGCAACGGCAAGGAAGCGCAAATCCTGCATATCGAGGCGCTCGGCCATGTGCTTTAGCGCTTCACCGACGTCACGACCGTAGGTCGATTCATCTGCGATGATGCCGAATTCAGTGGCCAGAGGGTCCTGAATTTCCTTGGAAACGATCGAGATCGCCGAACTGAAGGGGTGTCCGACACGTAGCGAACGAACCATCAGTTCAACTGCGTCAGGCAGCTGTTCTTCAACCATGCTAAGACGTTTCTTGGCCTTGTGGTTCACCCACATATACACGCCGCCAACGCCCATCATGGTGCCCATGAGCAACCGCACAGGAAGGCTGGCCTCGGTTCCGATGGAAAGCCCAAAGAAGGAAAAGACGCTGACGCCCCCCATCAGCATGATCAGCTGCTGAGGTGTAAAGGCGATCGCAGCCTTTTGAGCCTTGTCTGCCAGCACGGAATACAGCGGAAGGGACCGCGATTTCATGTGCTGGTCCATCTCCTTGCGGAGCTTGGCCAGAACCTCTTCGCGATGAGAGCCCTTGTCGAGCATCTCAAGGCGGCGATTTACCTTGTTGTTCAGGCTGATCGATTTGCCAAAGGCGACGAGATAGACCCCTTCGACCAGGATCAGGACGCCGATGAAGATCATACCATAAATGATCGGTGTTGCAGTCACTGGACTTACTCCGGTCTGAAGGGTTCGTAGATTGATGGCGGAATGTCATAGCCCCACATCCGGAATCGTTCCGAAAAGTGGCTGCGCACACCGGTGGCCGTGAAGTGGCCGATGATCTTGTTGTCTGGCGTTAGGCCCACACGCTGAAAGCGGAAGATTTCCTGCATGGAAATCACTTCGCCTTCCATCCCTGTGATCTCGGTGATCGAGGTCATCCGGCGCGAGCCGTCCTGAAGACGCGAGGCCTGAACGATCAGGTTCACAGCCGAAGAAATCTGGGACCGCATCGCTTTGAGTGGCATTTCGATGCCAGCCATCGCGATCATGTTTTCCAAACGGCTCACGCCGTCGCGGGCGCTGTTGGCGTGGATCGTGGTCATCGATCCGTCGTGACCGGTGTTCATGGCCTGCAACATATCGATGACTTCTTCGCCACGCGTTTCGCCAACGATGATCCGGTCCGGACGCATACGAAGGGCGTTTTTCAAACAGTCGCGTGGAGTAACGGCACCTTTGCCTTCCACGTTGGGCGGACGGCTTTCCATTCGGCCTACGTGGGTCTGCTGCAACTGAAGTTCCGCGGTATCCTCAATTGTCAGGATACGTTCTGCGTCATCGATAAAGGACGAAAGCGCGTTGAGCGTAGTTGTTTTACCTGAGCCTGTACCGCCAGACACGATCACATTCAGACGTGTCGCAACGGCGGCTTGCAGGTAGACGGCCATTTCTTCGGTGAAGGCACCGAACTTGACCAGATCCTCGATGCCCAGCTTGTCCTTTTTGAACTTACGAATGGAAACAAGGCTGCCATCAATGGCAACGGGTGGAACCATCGCGTTGAAACGCGAGCCGTCTTGCAAACGGGCGTCAACATAAGGGTTGGATTCATCGACGCGGCGGCCAACGGCCGAAACGATCTTGTCGATGATCCGCATCAGGTGCTTTTCATCTTTGAAGGTCACGTCCGAAACGGACAGCTTACCATTCTGTTCGATAAAGATCTGATGCGGTCCATTAACCAGAATATCAGAAATCGTTTCGTCCTTGAGCAAGGTCTCAAGAGGACCGAGCCCTTTGACTTCATCGTACAGTTCGGAATTCAGGACCCGGCGTTCTTCACGGTTCAGAACAATGCCGCGTTCCTGCAGCGCTTCAGCGGCAACAGCATTGATTTCTTCCCGCAGTTCCGACTCTGAAGCCTGATCGATCGCAGCCAGATTCAGGTTTTCCAGAAGGGCGCGGTGCAGTTCGAGCTTGATCTCGCCCAGACGTTCCTTGCGCTTTTTCTCTTTGTCCGCGGGCGCGGATTTTGCAGCAACCTTGGGCGCGGGTTTGCGCATGGCTGGCTTTGGCTTGTTGACTGCTGCAGCCAAATCGCCCGCTGCGGACGCCATTGCATTTGCCGGGGCTTTTGCCGGAGCTTGCGCCGCGGGCTGCGGCGCCGGCTTGGGTGCCGTTTCGGCAGGTTTTTTGTAACGCGAAAACATGGATTACCCCGTCTCAGGCCGCTTCTTCATCGGCGCCGCCGATGCTGTTCAGCGTTTCGGCCAATTTTACAATTTCTTTGCGAAGCGGATTCTTGGCTGCGTGGCTTGCCAATGGCAGACCATGATCACAGGCCTGATCCACGATCTTGCCCCCGTCTGGGAACTGGATGTCGATAGAGATTCCAAGGCTTTCGGCCATACGCTTGACGCGGCTCTTGCCCTGCAAGTCAGTGAATTTCGGTGCGCGGTTCAGAACGAAACGCAGCTTTTCGAAGGGTAGATCTTCGGCTTGCAACGCCCGCTTGAGGCGCAGTGTGTTTTGAGCCGAGCGCATGTCCAGCCCGACGACTGCAAAGTAGACCTGCGCTTCGTTCAATACGGTTTCGGTCCACTGCACCAGTGTTCCGGGCATATCAACGATCACGTAGTCAAAATGCTCGCGGGCAACGTCCAGCAGTTTTTCAACTTCGCCAGCGCCCAGCATATCCAATGGCAAAACGTCGGCTGGCGACGTCAAGACCTGCATCTTGTCCTCAAAGCTGACCAAGGCTTGGGCGAAGCTTTCGCCATCCATCGAGTCGACGTCAGACAACAGCTCCATCACCGCTTCACGGCGTGGCAAATCCAGGTAGGTTGCGACGGAGCCAAACTGAAGTCCAAAGTCCATCAGGCAAACGCGCGGGTTCTTTTCCTTGCCGGAGGTAGCCAGTTCATAGGCCAGGTTCACCGCAATCGTGCTGGACCCGGCGCCACCCGCAAGTCCCTGAACCGCAATGAGAACACCATCGCCGTCACCGCGCAGGCGCACGGTTTCCGAATCTTCGGATGCAGCGACAGGCTCAGGCATCCGCAGGCGCTCAACTGCGGCGGCCAGTTCACCTTCGGGCAGAGGGTAGGGCACGAATTCGTCCGCGCCGGTACGCAGCAACTGGTGCAGCGCGGCGGGCGTGACATCTTCGGCAATCAAGATCACCTTGATGCCTTTTTCCTTGGCGCCCGTGATGATCGTTCCGAGCCGGGCAATTTCCGGCTCGTCCTGAGAATCGATCGCCATCGCGACAAATTCAAGCTGCGATGCTTCTGGCTGGTTCATGAAAGGAAGGGCTTCTTCAAAGCCCAGATCCCCCCAATGCTCACCAAGGATAAGTTCCATATCCTCGATCAGCAGATCGAATTCCTGCACGTCCCTGCTGATTGTGCAGGCAACAATCGGTGCGAGATCGCCTTGCGTCGGTGCAGTGCTGGTCATTCGCCTTACGTCCTTTGCTCTTGCGGCACCGGACCGTGGTATGGCTTTGAAACAATTTACCCACCCGTGTCCGGACCACCCGCGCCCTTTTTTGCGGGCGCATTGATCCTCTGAAAGCGACTTTGAATGGGAAAGGCGGCAACATTTGGGCCAAAAAACCGAAATTGTACGGTTTTTCTAGACGGTCCGGGCGCAGGTTGCCGATCAGCGCCCGGGTCTTTTCACATTATTCTGTGGTGATGAAGTCGCTGCCCTTGATACCGGTCAGAACCGTAGCGGGCTGTGCAGAGCGCACGTATTCGCGATAAATCACTTCTGCGTATTTGCCGTCCAACAGAGCAGGGTGCCCGGCCACAAGACCCGAAACTTCGGTCACTGTGCGACGATTGCGGCGTTCTTTGCCTTCGGTCACGATCAGAGGCTGCGTTTCTCCGAAAGAAACCAGCGCTTCGAGGCGTGAACGCTCAACACCCTGTGACACAAGGTAGTTTACGACCGCTTTCGCACGACGAAGACCAAGGGCCTTGTTGTAGCCGTTGCTGCCGACTTTGTCGGTGTGACCGTAGACGCGGAATGTGATTTCCGGGAACTGGCGGATAAAGTTGGCTTGCTCACGCAGTGTATCACGCGCGCCGGCATCCAGCGCCGCGCTGTTGAAGGCAAAGTTCACGGTTGTCATGACTTCGGACGCAAAGCGCTGAGCCATGTCATAGGTGAACTGCTTTTCGCCGTTCTGATACTGCGTGTTGTTCATTGTGGCGTGACCAAAGTCACCCCCGTCGACCAGCGCGCCCGCTTCGTGGAAAAACTGGTTGTTGATCGACGCAGAGTTTGAATTCGTGCAGCCCGCAAGCAGAACACCTGTACAGGCGATCGATGCCAACACGTTGATTTTATAGTGTTTCTGCTTCATGATCCTCAATCCATCACATAGCCGTAGGAGCCGTTGAAATCCTGCTTAGCCACTTCGCCAGCGGCACCCTTTTTAGGGGCGCGGCCGTCTTGTGCGACGCGGCCGAACAGGAACAGGTCTTTTTCGGTGGGCGGGCGGACCCGATCGGTTGGAAGCGCCAGTGCCTCACCCTTGGTTGGTGTAACCAGGTGCGGCGTGACGATGACAACCAGTTCAGATTGCTCGCGTGTGTATTCAGCGCTTCGGAACAGAGCACCCAGAACCGGAATGTCGCCCAGCCATGGCACCTGACCATTCAGGTCACGGAAGTCATCCTGAAGAAGTCCGGCAATGGCAAAGCTTTCTCCATCCCGCATTTCGACAGTGGTTTGCGCTTCGCGGCGACGGAAGGCCGGAACCGTGATCGTTTCGAATTCGAACGTATTGTCAAAGTCGAGTGCCGATACCGCAGCTTCCAGCTCAAGATTGATCAGATCGCCATCAACCACGCGCGGGATGAAGTTCAATTCAACACCGAATGGTTTGTATTCGATGGAAATCGTTCCGCCCTGCTGTGCAACTGGGATCGGGAATTCGCCACCCGCGAGGAATTTCGCTTCCTGACCAGACAAGGACACCAGATTTGGCTCGGCGAGTGTTCGAACAACGCCTTTTTGTTCCAGTGCTTCAAGCAGAATACCTACTTCGAGGCCGCCAGCATTAAAGCCAAACAAAACAGCACCTTGCGATGCGTTTGATCCAGACTGCGGGTTCAGTTTTCCGACAATCGTATCAACGTCGGCCAATGGGGCCGCGTTGCCTGTGCCGATTTCCAGACCGAGGTCGCCGCCCAGAACAGATCCGCCTGTGCCGACCGAGGCGCGCAGTGTTTTTGCGACGGACCGGGACATTTCTGCAAACCGAACCTTGAGCATGACCTGCTGAATGCCGCCGACGCTCATCAGGTTCGAAACGCGCTCTGGTGCGTAGCGTTCGGCAAGATCCAGAGCCCGCTGCATGCGCATCGTGCTGGATACTGTGCCGGAAAGAACGATGCCATCATTGGCTGTACGCACTTCAATCGCTTCATCGGGAAGGATCTGGCGCAGCCGCTCTTTGAATTCGGTCACGTCTGCCGCGACACGCACATCCACGTTTGTAATGAGCTGCCCCGCAGCATCCAGGATGGTCAGCGTTGTTGTGCCGGGCGCTTTGCCCAAAACATAGATCGTGCGATCCGACAACGAAGAGATATCCGCGATCGCTGGATTGGCGATACTCAATTCTGCGAAGGGTTTTTCGCTTTCCACCACGACCGCTCGGTTCATCGGCACACTGAGCACCGATTCCGTTCCTGTTCGAACCACGCGCAGAGTTTCTGCCTGTGCGTGATGTGCTGCAGGAACAGCAGCCATGGTCAGCCCAAGCAGGGCCGCCTTCAAAAATCTGTCAATTTTCATGTGACCTGCCTCTCGATCACGCCTCGTTGTACAGGTCTAGCGCCTGCATTTCGTCAAACCATGCGTCAACTTTGGTTTTTTTGCAAGAATCAATGACTTCTGGATTGGGATTTATGTGGATAACCCGCAACAGAGGCTTTTACGCCACGAAAACACAAACAGGGCGCCCCGCGGGACGCCCTGCCGTATCTTATTGGTTTTGTGTTAGTTCGTGCAGGGGATTGGAACTTCGATCCGCTCACCGCCTTTGTTGATGCGGGTGGTGCAGACTTCGAGTTTGCGTTCCACTTTCTGCTCCTGACGTTCAATTCCGAGCAGCGACCGCTGGTCCACTTCGATGACTTCGGCCACCGTATCGTCGTTGAAGGACATCAGGGACAGTGACAAACGTCCTGTGCTCTGCGCTTGGGCCAGACCGGCAACCTGCTGCGGTGTTGCAGCGACCGTGACCGTACGGGCAATCGTCGCATCAACGCTGTCCGCGTTGGCCATCTGGTCGATCGCGACAAGGCGTACGCCGGTTTCGATCAGCTTGGTCACATCGCCTTCGGGCAGATTAGGGTCGTTGCCCGGTATCCGGCCTGTCCAGTATACGTCAACCCGGTCTCCGGGGCGGAGGAAGCCCGAGACACCTGTGGCCACGTCAACCTTAATGGCAAAGGCGCGCTCACCGCGCTTAAGTCTGGATGTGATCCCGGCGTCGCCGCCTGGCTCACTCACCTTTACGTCGAGAAAGGCCTCGAATTTTTCCATTGGGCGAACAGCCACGCGTGGACGGTCGCCGACGACGAAGACAGGGTTCTCTTCACCAAAGTGGCCATCTGGCAGAATCTCTTTGGGCCATGGTGCCAGCTGCACATCTTCTTCCAGGATCTCTTCACCATAGGCGATTGCCCGTGTGGTTACGTAGATCGGAGTTGTATCGACGGCTTTGGTTGCCTTTTCGCGTTCCACGGCCAGCGCGTTTTCATAGGCGCCGATGTAGTTTTGCGCCATGTAGACTGCAAAACCGGCCAAGCCGAGTCCGGCAATCAAGACAAGTCCAAATACAAGTCGCATTAGTCACCTCTAGGTTCATGGTGCAAACCCGCAAAATGCGGGCGATTGTTCAGGGTTTATCGACGTATTGTGGCCAAAACGTGCCGTTTCCGCGGTGCTTCCAAGAAATAGGAATCTGCGTGGAGCGCGCGGAAACGGTCCCTGGAAATGAAAAAAGGCTGTTCCCTTCTGGGCCAGCCTTTCTCGCGTAGTCATGGGACCGTTTCTGTTAGATCAGAAATCGTTTTCCGCTGCGATCGCGCCACCGGCAGATGACATCAGTGCATTGGAGTTGTCTTCAATCACAAAGAACGAGATTGCGGACATACCAACAACTGCGGCTGTGATAACAACCCAGTCAACTGTTACTGCACCCGACTGATCTTCGCGAAAAGCTTTCAAGAAGCGAAACATTTTCAAACCCTTTCCTGCTCTTGGTTGGGTGATCCCGAGCCAACAAAACGGCTCGGGACGAAAGCTTGCGCGAGAAAGACTTAGAAGTCGTTTTCTGCTGCCACTGCACCACCGGCTGCGGTGATCAGAGTGCTGGCGTTTGTCTCGATGGTCGAGTACGCGGCGATCGCCAGGCCAACAACAGCTGCGGTCAGGACGACCCAGTCAACAGTTACGGCGCCGTCTTCGTCTTTGCGGAATGTGTTCAGGAAGTTCATCATTGTATCTCTCCAGATAGCCCCAGTAGGGGTATGTTTTGTGTACCCCAGTTTGGGGAATGCCGGCGCGCGGAGCGCGCCGACCCGTGCGGCGATTACGCCGCGGAAAACTTAGAAGTCGTTTTCTGCTGCCACTGCGCCACCGGCTGCGGTGATCAGAGTGTTGGCGTTTGTCTCGATGGTCGAGTACGCGGCGATCGCCAGGCCAACAACAGCTGCGGTCAGGACGACCCAGTCAACAGTCACGGCGCCGTCTTCATCCTTGCGGAATGTGTTCAGGAAGTTCATCATGGTTTCTCTCCGTAGATAGGTTTTTGCTCACGTTCACCGCCTCGGCGTTGCCCCGGGTCCTCTCTCACAAGCCCGGCGTCGTTGCGGTATGGGGAGTTATAGACTTCGGTTTGAGGCAAGAGTGTGACACGAATGGTTTGATTTTGGCGTTTATGCAGGGCAAACGAATGAATTTGATAAGTTGCTGATATATATTGTAAAATATTGTAATTATTGATTAATTTCCCGTTATCCGTGAATTTTTTACGCCCATTTGTGGCGCTCTTGTTTATGACTTGGCAACGATGCTGGTAATAAATCGCTGTTTGTGCGAAAATCGGAAAAAAACAACCCTAGGCAGTGATCGAGCAAACCCATGGGATTCATTAAAATTGTGATGGTTGCGTGCTGCGCAGCCTTGGCGAGTCCTGCAAGCGCCGAAGAACCGGCGCCTTTCAAGGATTTTTCAGCCAAAAGGATCAAGGTGCCCAAGAAGGGTGTCGGCAAACGCATCACCGTTCAGATCGCGCCGCGCGCAAATCCGGCGGTTGCCCCGCCGCCCAAAGCGGCGCCTGCGCCCCGAGCTGCAACAGCTGCCGCAGCCGCGCCCAAAAAGGGCGCGACGAATATCGGGACATACGCATGGTATTGGCAGACCGTCTCGCCTGATCTGGCCAGTTCGGGCCCGGGCCGTTTGTCTACGGCGCTCTCGGCGTTGAACAAGGGGCCACAAGGACATTCGGTCGCTGCGCCACGTTTACAGTCTCTTCAGGACATCGCTGCCGCGCATGGGCGCGACATTCTTTTGGCGACAGTCGGAACGCGCGTTTCCCCGGCACTGGCATTGGCTGTTATCTCTGTTGAATCGGCTGGTAAGAAATCAGCGGTCAGCGGCGCGGGTGCGCAGGGGCTGATGCAGCTGATGCCGGCAACCGCCGAACGCTTTGGCGTGAAAGACAGCTTTGACCCTGTTCAGAACATCAAAGGCGGCGTCGCATTTCTTGATTTTCTCATGGAGAAATTCGAGGGCGATCCGGTTCTTGTTCTGGCTGGTTACAATGCTGGCGAAAATTCGATCCCCAAACACGGGGGCGTTCCGCCATTTGCTGAAACCCGCGATTATGTGCCCAAGGTTCTGGCTGCATTCCAGACTGCCAAGGGGCTTTGCATGACACCGCCGGAACTGGTGTCAGATGGTTGCGTCTTTCGCGTTTCATCAAAACTGGCGTCGAACTGACGGATAGTCTTAGCCCGTCGCTGGCAATACGGCACCGGGGTTCATGATCCCATCGGGATCCAGCGCTTGCTTAATGGCGCGCATAGCCGCCAGTTTCGCGGGATCGCCATATTTCTGCAGATCTCCGACCTTGAGCCGGCCGATCCCATGCTCGGCGCTTACGGATCCTCCCATTTCATGGGCGAGATCGTGGACCAGAGTTTTGATCTGTTCACGCTCGGTGACGTGGTCTTCGCGGGATTTTCCGGGAACCGGAAAGACATTGTAGTGCAGATTGCCGTCCCCAAGATGCCCAAAGCAGTTGATCCGCCATTCGCCCAGCCGTGCGAGCGCTGGTCCTGCCTTTTCAATGAAATCCGGAATGCATCCGAGGGGCAGCGAGATATCGTGGCTGGAAACCGACCCGATCTTTCGGTTGGCCTGAGGGAAGTTTTCGCGCAGCGCCCAGAATTCGGCCGCTTGCTGATGGGATTGTGCGATGAGACCGTCCGTGACCAAGCCCGCTGATACAGCCTCTTCGAACAACAACTCAAGACTGGCTTGCGGGTCGAGCCCGCGTGGAAGCCCCAGTTCGATCAGGACACACCATTCCGGGGGTGAATGCCAGGGTTGGCGGATCTCGGGCAGGGTTTCCGCCAGAAAATCAAAACCGGTTCGGTGGAGCAGCTCAAAGGCGCTGATGTTCTCTCCCAGTTGGGCGCGCGCCAAGGCGAGCAGCGACAGAGCGATCTTGGGGCTCGGCACCATCAACAGGGCTGTTGCGTTGCTGTGCGGTCTTGGCTGAAGCTTGAGTGCGGCGGCTGTAATCAATCCGAGCGTTCCTTCGGCACCAACCAGCAACCCGCGCAGATCATAGCCCGTATTGTCTTTGCGCAGCCGCTTCAGCCCATGCCAGATCGTGCCATCCGGCAAAACAGCCTCGAGCCCGAGCACCTGGTCACGCGCGTTCCCGTAACGCAGAACATTGACGCCGCCTGCATTGGTGCTGAGCAGACCGCCGACGCGGGCAGACCCTTCGGATGCGAGTGACAGAGCAAACAGTCTGTCAGCTTCTTGGGCCGCAGATTGCACGTCGGCAAGGATCGCTCCGGCTTCGACGATGGCCACATTCTCTTCGGGATAGAGAGCGCGGATTTTTGTCATGCGATCTGTTGCGATCAACAACGGGGCGGGGCCGTCTTGCGACACTTGTCCGCCAACAAGCCCGGTGCCGCCACCATAAGGAACCAGGCCAACACGCGCTTTGGCGCAGAGGGACACCAATTCTGCGGCTTCTTCCGTGTTACGTGGCAAAGCCAGCCAGCCCGCGTTGCCTGTCCAGCGACCGCGTGGTTCTTCGCGGTGGCGCGCTTCGGTGCGACGCAGTGTGTCCGCAGGAAACCGGGCCTGTACCATTTCGGCAAAGGCATCATCAGCGGGGTTGAGTGTCATGTCTGCTCCGGACTGTTTTCTTGCTGATACCGCAATCGGTGATCTTGACCAAGCGGGGCTTTGACGGCCGCCTAGTCGCGTTCGGACAGCCACCGAGGCTTCAGAACGACCACGGTTGGGCGTTTTGGCAGATCACGCAGGGAAATCTCGATTGACGCACTGTCGCGAACATCAACGGCAAAACTGTCAGAGATGTCGCTGAGGAATTCGCCAAGCCCGTACTCTGAAAACCAGTGCATCGGAATGATGACCGAGCTTTTCATGCGGTTGAGCATGCGCACGACGGTGGGCAAGGGCAGGGTGTAGCCGCCATCAACAGGGACCATGACGACGTCCAAACGTCCGATCGCTGCGTATTGCGCGTCGCTTGGTTCGTGATGCAGATGCCCCAGATGCCCGATGCACAGACCTTCGACTTCGAAGATGAAGATGGAATTGCCGCGCTCTTCGGTGCCGCCCCATTGGCTGCGTATATCCGTAGACACATTGCGCACCAGCATTTCACCCAGATCAAGATGGTGCTCGATCCCTTCGCCGTGGGCCTTTCCCCAGCCGGGCAGAACATGCGGAATAGCTGGATCGGGCGAGGCCGTCCAATGCGTGTCGTGGGCATGGTTCATTGTAACGACATCCGGGATCAACGGGGTATTGCCGATAAAACCGGTGTAATCGGTCACGGCGGTCAGGCCGCTGCCGGTCTGCAATAGAAATGATGCATGCGCGATATAGTGCAGCCGGACCGAGAACTCTGGCACCGGGTCTTTCCAACTGGCCTTGTGTATATACTGCAGCCCGGGCGCGCGATCGGCGATCGCGATGCAATGGCTTGGGCGTCTGTCTTGTTGTT
Organism: Paracoccaceae bacterium; assembly: GCA_020630695.1. Taxonomy (GTDB): domain Bacteria; phylum Pseudomonadota; class Alphaproteobacteria; order Rhodobacterales; family Rhodobacteraceae; genus Thalassococcus_A; species Thalassococcus_A lentus. The sequence goes on from JAHDIS010000010.1 coordinate 75,046, forward strand.
GCGCCTCAACAGGCGCAGCAAGGACGAGCGAGATCAGGGCAAGGCAGATCCAGCGAAGCATGGCAGGGCTCCTTTTGCGATGCTTCCAAAAGGGTAGCACGAATCCCGCCTTTGCCCAGAGCGCTAAGATTGCAGGCACGCGCAATGGGCCGTCGACCGCTAGCCGACGTTGGTGCGTCCACGTCGGTCCGTGCGCAGCGCTGCATAAAGAACGTGGGTGCGCCAACGACCGTTTATTTGCAGATAGCTTTGCGCCACGCCTTCATATTTGAAGCCGGTCTGTTCCAACAAACCACGCGATGCAACGTTTTCAGGAAGACACGCTGCCTCGATCCGGCTGAGCTGCAGTCGTTCAAAGGAATGATGCACCATGGCCGCAATCGCTTCGGCCATATAGCCGCGCCGGGCATAGCGTTCGCCAATCCAGTACCCCAAGGTCCCGGCCTGAGCCGGTCCACGGCGGATGTTGTCCAATGTGATTGCCCCGATCAGGCTGTCATCATCGCGCCGCACCAGAAACAGCGGAACAGCCGTACCGGCATGGATCGAGCGGGCCGCCCAATAGACCCGGTTGGTAAAGCCACGCCTCGAAAGATGATCGTCGGCCCAGGTCGGCTCCCACGGTGTTAGAAACTCGCGGCTTTCGCGGCGCAGCGTGGCCCAGTGTGTGAAATCGGCGTGCGACGGCGGACGCAACGACAGGCGTTCGGTTTCAAGCCGTAACTTGCGCCGCAATGTCAGCATCAGGCCGCCCTGCGTCCTTCGATCTGGGAAAGATCAGGCGCGCCCGCAATTGGGCCATAGAGCGCCAAAGCAGCCTTGGCCTGTGTCGCCTGTTTTTCCGCATAGTCGCGCAGACCATCCAGCGTGACCGCGTCAATCTTTTCGACGGTCCGTGTGATTGGTGGGACTTCGCCCCAGATCTGGATCATACGCGCCATACGTTCGGCGCGGGAAGACGGGCTTTCCAGCCCCATCAGCAATCCGGCTTTCATCTGGGCGCGAGCCCGGTCCAGCTCGGCGATGGACATATCGGATGCGGCCCGTTTCATTTCGTCCACGGTCAATTCCAGCAAGGCTCCGACCTCTTGGCCCGAGGTGCCAGCATAGATCGTTGTCATGCCGGTGTCCGCATACGCGCCGCATTGCGCGAAGATGGTGTAGCACAAACCGCGCTTTTCGCGGATTTCCTGAAACAGGCGCGACGACATCCCTCCGCCCAAAGCGCCCGCATAGACCTGCGCCGTGTAAAAATCTGCGTCCCGATAGCCCGGCGACTCGAAGGCCAATGCCACATGGGCCTGCTCAAGGGTCTTTTCCCGTCGCGCTTCGCCGCCAACAAACTGTGCTGTCGCCGCCGCAAGCCCGGGCCGGGGGGCAAGGTGACCGAACAAGGTTTGGGCCTGTTCCACCAGCGCCGCGTGATCCACAGCACCTGCCGCCGAGACGATCAGCTGTTCAGGGCCATAGTGCTCTGTCACGAAACCGGACAAGTCATCACGCCCATAGGCTTGGACACGGGCGGCTTCGCCCAGAATGGTCCGGCCCAATGGCTGATCGGGATAGGCCTGTTCCTGCAACCAGTCAAAGATCACATCGTCAGGTGTATCGAGGGCCTGACCGATCTCTTGCAGGATCACATGCCGTTCGACTTCGATTTCGCGCTCGTCAAAGACGGGGTTCATCAGAATGTCGCCAATGACGTCCAGCGCAAGCGCTGTGTCCGGCTGCAAGACCCGCGCATAATAGGCCGTGACTTCGCGACTGGTGTAGGCATTGATATAGCCACCGACGTCTTCGATGGCTTCCGCGATCTGCAACGCGCTGCGGCTCTTTGTGCCTTTGAACGCCATATGCTCCAGAAAATGCGCAATGCCGTTCTGTTCAGCGCGTTCATGGCGTCCGCCTGCAGCAACCCAAACGCCGAGTGAGGCGGATTGCAATCCGGGCATTGCTTCGCTGACGACGCGCACGCCGTTGGGCAGGGTGGTCAGCTGGACCGCTGTGGTGGCCTGCGCAGGCATTGGGGGCGCCGATAGAGAAGTCACGTTTTGATACGCTCCTGAATGAGGGATTCGAGGCTGGCCAGATCGTTGTCGACCCGTGTTACCCGTTCTGATCGCTCATATAGGTCTGCCATGCGGTTGGGAAGAGGCGGGCGAATGCCGCTGGCCTTTTCCACCGCGTCCGGGAATTTCGCAGGGTGCGCAGTGGCCAGAGTGATCATGGGAACATCCGCCGCGCGCTGCGCTTCGGCCACGGCCACGCCAATAGCCGAATGGGGGCAAAGCAATTCGCCCATGCTGGTGTTGGCCTTTGTGATCCAGTCCAGTGTCTCTTGTTCCGACACCCGGCCGCTGTCGAAATGTTCCCGCAGCGCTTCCAGAGCACCCTGGCTGACGCTGAACCCGCCTTGTTTCAACTCGTCCATCAATTGCGCAACCGCGCCGCCATCGCGCCCGTAGGCGTCAAAGAGGGCGCGTTCGAAATTCGATGAGACCTGAATGTCCATGGACGGGCTGATCGACGGCTCGACGGTTCCGGTCTGATAGGCCCCGGTTTTCATGCAACGATCCAGAATGTCGTTCTGGTTGGTTGCGATGACCAGCCTGTCGATGGGCAGTCCCATGCGCTTGGCGATGTAGCCGGCAAAGATGTCGCCGAAGTTGCCTGTCGGAACCGTAAAGCTGACGGCGCGATCCGGTGCGCCCAAGGAAACGGCCGACGAGAAATAGTATACCACCTGTGCCAGAACACGCGCCCAGTTGATGCTGTTGACACCGGCCAGCCGCACGCTGTCGCGGAACTCGAAATGATTGAACATATCCTTCAGCCGCGCCTGACAATCATCAAAGCTGCCGTCTAGCGCCAGCGCATGCACGTTGTCTTCGGGGGGTGTCGTCATCTGGCGGCGCTGTACTTCGGACACGCGGCCATGGGGGTACAGAATAAAGACATCGACGTTCTTGAGCCCCTTGAAGGCCTCAATCGCGGCGCTGCCCGTGTCTCCGCTGGTCGCGCCGACAATGGTCACACGTTCGCCGCGCCGTTCTAGCGCCTCTTGAAACAGCTGACCAATCAGCTGCATGGCAAAATCCTTGAACGCCAGCGTCGGGCCATGGAACAGCTCAAGCAGAAAATGGTTGGGAGCCAGTTGCACCAGTGGAGCGCGCGCGCCATGGCCGAAACCGGCATAGGCCTTGGCAATCAAATCAGCAAAGACCGCGTCGGAGAATCCGTCACCCACGAAAGGCCGCATCACGCGAAAGGCCACCTCTTCATAGCTTTGCCCCTGCATGGCCCGTATGTCATCGATGCTCAGCTGCGGGATGCTTTCGGGTACGTACAAGCCGCCGTCCCGTGCGAGACCGGACAGCATAGCCTCTTCGAATGACAAGGCTGGGGATTGTCCACGGGTCGAGATATAGCGCATAGCTTCAGCTTTCTTTGCCGTTTACGCGGCGTCTGATCCAGACGCCGGTCATCAAGAGCCAGACCGCAGCCAGTGAAAACCACGTTATGGCGTATTGCAGGTGATCGTTTGGAATGCCGCCGGTGTCCACAGGCAGCGGCGTAATGTGCCCGTCACTGGGGCTTGCTTGCCGCACCACGACCAGCAGTGGCTCGGTTTGCAGAGCTTCGGCCATCTGTGCGACATCGCGGGCGAACCATGTATTCTTGTCCAGGTCGTTTTCCGGCGTGGCGCTGCTGCGCTCGTCTGGCCAGAGCAGGTTGCCCGCGATGCTGACCGGTCCGGCAAACAGCGCGGCATCCTTTTGGTCCACACTGGCAAAGCCGCGGTCCACCAGAACGCGGCGACCGTCGTCAGTCTGAAGAGCGCTGATGACGCGCCAGCCCGCGCCTTGCCGCTTCACTGACACCAGAACGAATAGTGCTGTGTCTTCCAATGTCCCGGAAACAGCCAGCGGCAGGTATTGCTGTGCGGATGGCTCTATGACGCGGGGCAGGGGCTGTGCCTCGCCGGCAATGGTGGTTTCGATTTCGTTCAGGATGCCGCGCTTCCAGTCGAGACGCTGCATTTGCCAGGTGCCCAAAGCCACCAGGATGCCCGCGCCAATCAGGCCGATCAGGATAGGGGCAAGGATGCGTTGCATGAAACCTCCGACGTGGTCTCGGGTTTAGCGCAGAACGCGGCAGGCGCAAGCACCGTGCGCTTCTTCTTTTTTCAAATACGCAAAAAACCACATCTGCCAAAAGCAAAACGCCCGGGCTGGACCCGGGCGTTTGCAATGTCGAAAGTCCGGTTTGATCCGGCAGATGCCTATCAGCCACCCCAGACGTAGACGGCTGCAAAGAGGAACAGCCACACAACGTCAACAAAGTGCCAGTACCAGGCAGCGGCTTCGAATCCGATGTGCTGCTCAGGCGTAAAGTGGCCTTTCATCAGGCGCAGCAGGCAGATGAACAGGAAGATCGTGCCGACCACAACGTGGAAGCCGTGGAAGCCTGTCGCCATGAAGAAGTTGGCGCCATAGATGTTGCCCGCAAAGCCAAAGGCTGCGTGTGTGTATTCATAGACCTGGAAGACGGTGAAGATCGCGCCCAGAGCAATCGCAATGATCAGGCCCCACTTCATGTCTTCGCGGTTGTTTTCATGTACCAGCGCGTGGTGGGCCCATGTGGCCGCGGCGCCCGAGCACAGCAGGATCAGCGTGTTGATCAGCGGCAGGTGCCACGGGTCAAAGGTTTCG
>JAHDIS010000075.1 GCA_020630695.1 Paracoccaceae bacterium
GTTACCGCCCTTTTCGGCAGCAAGGTCCACGATGACCGAACCGGGCTTCATCGCTTCGACCATATCCTTGGTCCAGAGCTCTGGCGCTTCGCGGTTGGGGATCAGCGCCGTGGTGATGACGATGTCCATCTCGGGCGCCAGTTCACGGAACTTGGCCAGCTGCGCCGCGGCAAATTCAGGGCTGGAAACCGACGCGTAGCCACCGGTTGCTGCGCCGTCCTGCTGTTCTTCCTCGAAATCAAGGAAAACAAACTCGGCACCCATGGATTCAACCTGTTCGGCAACCTCGGGGCGCACGTCAAAGGCATAAGTGATCGCGCCGAGCGACGTGGAGGTACCAATCGCGGCCAGACCGGCCACACCGGCGCCAACCACCAAAACCTTGGCCGGCGGCACCTTGCCCGCAGCTGTAACCTGGCCGGTAAAGAAGCGGCCAAAGTTGTTGCCTGCTTCGATGACCGCGCGGTAACCGGCGATATTCGCCATGGACGACAGAGCATCCATCTTCTGGGCACGGCTGATACGCGGCACCATGTCCATTGCGATGACCGAGGCGCCCTTCTTGGCGGCAGAGGCCATCAGCGCTTCGTTCTGCGCAGGATAGAAGAACGAGATCAGGAGCTGACCATCGCGCAGACGCTTGGCTTCTGCTTCCATCGGAGGGCGAACCTTGGCGACGATATCCGCGGCCTTCCACAGAGCTGCCGCCGTTTTGACGACCTCCACGCCCGCTTCCTTGTAAAGCGCATCCGAAAAGCCAGCCGCGGCACCCGCGCCGGTTTCGATCATGCACTCATAGCCAAGCTTCTGCAGCTGGCGGGCCGAATCCGGGGTCATTGCAACCCGGGCTTCACCCTGCTCTAGTTCTTTCGGCGTCCCGATTTTCACGTCTTGTATCCCCCTTGCGGTTGCATAGGTGTCGTAAACAAAGTTCACGTCGTCGGTTTGCGTCTACATTGCTGACCTAATGGTCACAAGCAGTCAGCGCGGCCATAACGATAGTGCTGTTGAGAGTCAAAGCCATCTTTTCGTTTGTTGCGTGTATCTGGCGAAATCCGCACGAAACTTGCGACGCAACCGATCCTCTTCCGGAACGATAAAGCGCTTTTCGATCACCCAGACAAAGATCGGCACAAGTGTGAGCGCAAACACGGCATCCCAATAGAGGATCATTCCGAGCAAGAGCATCGAATCACCCAGATAGATTGGGTTGCGCGTCCGTCGAAAGATCCCAGTGGTCACCAAATGATCCGCGTCCATATGCGGAATGACCGTGGTTTTGGCCCGTCGCATTTCGTAGACGGCCAAAGCCATGAGGAGCAGACCCCCGCCGACCAGCAGGCCACCCACGAGGTCAGCCCAGGCCGGGCCAAAACCCAGCCCCATGGAAAAATGGGTCTTTTGCAACCAGGCCACCACCAGGGCCCCCAAAAGCCAGACCGGCGGCAAATCAATCCACTTCAGCATGTTCTACATCTCTTTGACGGCAAGCGCCGCGCGTTGGCCCCGGCCTACAGCTGTTTCACTCTGGTTGATAGGCTGCATTCGCCTGCCAGCCGTCAAAGCCGCTTTGCAACACCACGACGTTCTCATGCCCCATCAGTCGGGCCGCAAAGGTCGCCTGCGCCGACAACGTTCCTGTGTTGCAATATAGAACGACCTTCTTGTCGGCAGGCAATTCGTCCAGACGCGCCGGAATTTCGCGCCACTCAATATGGACCGCTCCGGGAATGCTCCCCGCATTGAACTGGGCTGCATCCCGCGTGTCCACGAAATACAGCGCATCCCAGATGTCTTCGGTCAGTTGTTCCGGCAGGATAATGCCCGCATCGTAGGTGGCAAAATCCATGTATCCGATAATTTCATCCGCCAGATCCTGCGCCGAAAGCGGCGAGGCGATCGATGCTATCAAGGCAATTGAAACGGCGGCCTGTTTGATCGTTCTGCGGATCATTCCCATTCCATTTCTTCAAACACGCGGCCTGCATTCTTGGTCGCCAGTTCCTTAAATGTGTCCAGATGTTCCCATTCGGACTGATCCACATAATAGGCACCTGCCAAATCACCGCCCTCGTCGATATGGGCTGCGATCTTGGCGCGCAGGTCCTTGACGTATTCAGACGTGTACCGGGTGACCTGCGCCATGTTGGTCGGATGGCCATGGCCCGGGATCACATAGGTGGCACCCAGATCGGTAAAGGGCCCTTCAAAGGTTTCCACCCAGGCATCGGTGTCGGTTTCGGGAAAGATCGGCGGCATGCGTTCGTGAAAGGCAATGTCTCCCGCGATAACGATGTCCCACTGCGGGATCCAGACCTGAACATCGCCCGGGTCATGCGCTGGCCCAAGGTGCAGAACCTCGATCGTGACCCCCCCCATTTCCACGATGTGCTTGTCTTCGAATGACAAGTTCGCCGGGACCACCCGGGTGCCTTCGGCCTTGTCGCGGTTATAGCGCTGCATGCCTTGCAGGATGAAGTCGCCGTTTTCCTCGACTTCAGCGGTCGCATCCACATGGGCCAGAATATCAACGCCCAGATCGGCCCAGTAGGAATTGCCAAGCATGGCATGCCCCTGCCCGTTTTCATTGATGACAAGCTTAACCGGTTGATCCGTAACGGCCTTGATCTCGTCGTGCAGCGCCGCCGCCAGACGCGCAGAAGCACCGCCGTTGACAACGATCACACCCTCGCCCGTTACAATGAAGGACAGGTTGTTGTTGTGCCCGCTGTTCTCGTAGGTCGGAGGCGCCGTTGCACCAATGGCGCTAAAGACATGAGGGATCACTTCCACCGGTTTGTTGTACAGCTCGGATTGCGGGTATTTGTCCGCGATATCCTCGCTCGCTGCGGCCATCGTGCCTAATGCGCACAAGGCAACCAACGCATATTTCATGGTGAGTCCTCCTTAAATTTAAATACACATTCGCATGCGTGAATGATTAAGCCAAGAGCGAACTGCAGCGCCCTTGTCACTTGGGCGGCAGCGGTTAGTCTTGCCCAAAACAAGGGAGACGCAGATGCTCGAGGGAAAACATGCACTGGTGACAGGCGGCGGCACCGGAATTGGCCTTGCGATTGCGCAATCGCTGGCGGCTCAGGGCGCCGTGGTCACCATCACCGGTCGCCGTGCCGGCCCGCTGGAAGATGCTGCCGCATCCTCGGCATCGCTCTTTCCCGCGGTCATGGACGTCACCGACGAACAGGCCGTCTGCGAGACCATCGACACCGCGGTTCAGGCCCGCGGTCCCATCCAGATTTGTGTTCCGAACGCCGGGATCGCCGAAGGCCGCGCCCTGCTCAAAACCGACATGCAGTTCTGGCGCCAGATGATGGCGACCAATCTGGACGGTGCATTTCTGACCATTCGCGAAAGCCTGCGGTCCATGACCCAGACAGATTGGGGCCGCGTGATCGCCGTCAGCTCCATCGCGGGTCTCAAGGGGCTCAAAGGGGCGCCCACCTACAGCGCCTCGAAACACGCCATGCTGGGATTGATCCGCGCGCTGGCGGCGGACTACGCGACCAAGCCTTACACCTTCAATGCGCTGTGCCCGGCATATGTGGACACGGACATCATCACCCGCAACACCACCTCGATCATGCAGCGCACAGGCATGGCCGAAACCGAAGCCAGAGCCCTGATGACGGATTTGAACCCGCATGGACGGCTGATTGCCCCTGACGAAGTGGCGCAGGCCGCGCTTTGGTTGTGTCACGCGCAGTCCAGCAGCGTGAACGGACAGGCCGTTCAGATCGCAGGTGGCGAGGTCTAAAAGCCCAACAGCAACCGATCGCGGCAATGGACCGGACCGGCGTCAGCCGGGTTCGGGCTGATCCTGCGCGCCGCAGGCGCACCATGTAACAACGGATGCTTTATTTGGGGGTTGCCGCCAAGGCCCGCCCAAAGACCCGCGCGATACGCACCAGATGGGCCTCATAGTCCTCATAGGTTTCGCCCTTGCCAGCCTCCAGCGCCGCCAGCATCGACGCGGCCATGTCTCCCGCATCATCGTCCAGCACAATGCGGCCGGACGCAGCTTCGCGGCTCATCCATGCAGCAAACAATGCCCGCAACCGACCCATTCCCTGCGCCGACAAATCTGCCGCGACGCTAATCCCGGCATCCATGAGTTCCTGTCCGTGCGGGGACTCCATCATCACCTTGACCGAAGCCCCGCCCTTGGCACGAAAGGCCCGCTCCAGCACCTCGGCAGGCGCACCCTGCTCCTCCAGCGCTCTTTGCACGTTCAGTTCAGCGTCCTCAAAGAACTTCGCAACCATGGTTCTTGCGATGTCGTCCTTGCCGCTGAAGTGCTGATAAAGCGCCGGGCGCGACATGTTCGCCGCCTGCGCTATGTCCGCCATCGACGTCCGGCGAAAACCGTAACGTGCAAAGACATCAAAGGCCGCGGCCAGAATGGCTTCGGTCTTGTCCTTGGGCACCTCTATGCGAACGGTCTGATCCATCATGTATACACTCTGACATTTTGGGTCTTTTTTGTCAATTGACGGCCTGACATTTTTTGCCTATATTGTCAGAAAGCCGAAACGCTTTCTCGGCGCCTGCTGCATCCAAGTATGAGGTTACCATGACCACGCAATTGACCATCAACGGCGACACGCATGACGTTGATCTGCCCGAAGACGTGCCCCTGCTGTGGGTGCTGCGCGACCAGCTTAACATGACCGGCACAAAATTCGGCTGCGGCGTTGCGGCCTGCGGGGCCTGCACCGTTCACATCGACGGCGAAGCGGTCCGATCCTGTCAGGTTGCGCTTGGTGATGTCTGGGGCGATGTCACAACCGTGGAAGGCCTTGGCACTCCGGAAAACCTGCATCGCCTTCAGGCGGCCTGGATCGAACATCAGGTGGCGCAATGCGGCTACTGCCAGTCCGGCCAGATCATGCAGGCCGCTGCTCTGCTCGCTGAAAACCCGAACCCGACCGATGATGACATTGATCAGGCCATGGCCGGGAACCTGTGCCGCTGTGGCACCTACCCCCGCATCCGTGCGGCAATCAAATCTGCAGTTCAGGGGGCATAGATCATGGCAAGTATCGGAAAAATCGCACGTCGTACCTTCTTGTTTGGCGCTGTTGCCGTCGCAGGCGGCGCGGCTTTTGGCGCTTGGTACGTTGCCAAACCGGCCCCGAACCCACTCGATCCGGCGGATGGCTCGCTCAATCCCTTCGTGGTGATCAATGGCGATGGCATTGCGCTGATCGCACCGCGCGCAGAAATGGGTCAAGGCACCCACACCACGTGGGCAGCTCTGCTGGCCGAGGAATTGGACGTCACCTTGGATCAGGTTTCGGTCATTCACGGCCCGCCTGCACAGGCCTATTTCAACAGTGCAATGATGTCCGAAGCCCTGCCGATCAAAGGCTATGACGCGTCCAGCTTCCAGCACAGTCTGGGGCAGATGCTGGGCCAGCTGGGCAAGGTCTTCAACATGCAAGTCACCGGCGGCTCAACTGCCATGAAAGATGGCTTTGAACGCATGCGGGTGGCCGGTGCCGGCGCACGCGAAATGCTCAAACAGGCGGCTGCGGACCGGCTGGGCGTTTCGATTGCCGATCTCAAGACCGAAGCTGGGCAGGTCATCGCCCCGGATGGTACGGCTCTGGACTATGCGGATCTGGCTGCCGAGGCTGCCCAACTGGATGCCCCAAAGGTCTCACTGCGACCACGTTCGGAATGGACCTTGCTGGGCACGACCCTGCCCCGCGTCGATATCCCGGGCAAAAGCACCGGAACCGCTGAATTTGGCATCGATGTGCGTCTGCCGGGCATGAAGTTCGCGGCTGTGCGCATGGCGCCCACCCGCGCGGGCATGAAAAGCTTTGACGGCTTTGAGGCCTCCAGAATGGCAGGCGTTGAAAAGGTCATCGATCTGGGTGACGGCGTTGCCGTGATCGCGTCCAACACCTGGCTTGCGCAGCAGGCCGTGGATTCGATCCCGATCGAATGGGAACCGGCCGCCTATCCTGCCGATACGGACGGTATGTTCGCGGCACTCGAAGCGGGCTTTGATCTCGATCCTGACAGCACGATGCGGGATGACGGCGAAGCAGCCAGCCTGCCCGTCGAAGGGGCCATCACGGCTGAATACCGCGTTCCGTTTCTGGCACATGCAACCATGGAGCCGATGAATGCGACCGCGTGGTTCGACGGAGGCAAGCTGCGCCTGTGGTGCGGCAATCAGGGCCCGACGTTCCTGCGCACCGCCTGCGCCGATGCGGCCGGGATCGCCGAAGAAGACGTGGACGTAACCGTCACCATGATGGGCGGAGGTTTTGGCCGCCGCGGCGAATTCGACTATGCCGTATTGGCCACGCGCGTCGCCAAGCAGATGCCCGGCACGCCAGTACAGGTCACATGGTCGCGCGAAGAAGACATGCGCCATGATTTCTATCGTCCCGCGGCCATGGCACGCATGCGCGCCGCGTTGACCGATGGCAAACCGAGCCACCTTGATGCGCAAATATCCGCGCCCTCGATTTCGGCGCAGGCCTTGGAACGCTGGATGGGTTTTGCGCCGTCCGGACCGGATCGCTCAATCGTCGATGCCGCGTTCAATCAACCTTACGGCATCCCCAACTATCGCGTGCGTGGGCACCGCGCCGAAGTGAACCCGCCCATGGGGTTCTGGCGGTCCGTCGGCGCCAGCTTTAACGGATTTTTTCACGAATGCTTCATGGACGAAATCGCCCACGCAGCGGGTGTAGACCCGATGCAGATGCGTCTGGATTTGACCCGTGATGAATGGCTGCCTGCCTTCCTGTGCCTCGAAGCTGTCCGGGATATGTCTGGCTGGACCGGCAGCACGCCGGACGGTGTCGGGCGCGGGCTGGCCATGGTCTACAGCTTTGGCACCCCGACGGCCATGGTGGTCGAGGTCAAGGATGAAGACGGACTGATCCGCATAACCAACGCCTGGATCGCAGCCGACCCGGGCATCGCTCTGGACCCCGGCAACGTCGAGGCACAGTTGACCGGTGGCATGGTCTACGGGCTGTCCGCCGCAATCGGCGAGCAGATCACCTTTGCCGATGGCATGGTTGAGCAGGGCAACTTCCCGGACTACGAGCCGCTCCGCATGCCGCAAATGCCTCAGGTCGCCGTGCAGATTCTGGAAAACCAGGAACACCTGCAAGGCATCGGCGAGCCCGGCACACCGCCGGCAGCCCCGGCACTGGCCAATGCGATCTTTGATCTGACCGGCCAGCGTATCCGCGAAATGCCCCTGAACCAGCACGTCGATTTCTATATCTGACCGTTGAAACAATGATTTGGCGCCCGGCCCCACGTGGCCGGGCGTTTTTCGTTTGGCCCACTGACACTGCTCTAAGGCCGCGCAAAATCCTGTGCACTCAGACGTCCCTGAACCAGCAAATGCTGGAAAACCCGCGCAACCGATTGCGCATCCCCCAAAGCATCGTGCGCCTGTTCGCCCTGCTCGGGCAAATCGAAATACGGCAGCATCGTATGGCTGCGCATCTGTAGGATATCCTCGACCGGCACACCGGCCTGCATCATCAGGCTTGGCCCATTTCCAAACTGGGTCGCAGGCATCGGCGGAGCAATCTCTTCGACATAGCAGCTGATTGCCACGGCGTGGAACTCATCCTTGCCCCAGGCCCAGACGGGCGCGCCCTTGCAGTAATCCGCGAACCGCTCCAGTGCCTCGGCCAATGGCACGCCATCGCGCGCCACCGCATCGGCGCTCAAACCCGTCAGTTTACAAAAGAAGGCCGAGGGCTGGATCCTCTCTCCAAACCTGTCGCGTGGCCGAACCAGCATCCTGAACGGTGATGAAATTTCAAAGGTCCCTGTCATAGACAGACGAACCGCCCCAAGCTGGACCAAAACCGGATCAGGATCGGTTGGACCGCACCACATGCGCTGCATCGCGCCTTGATCTGTCAGAAATTCCGCGTCCCAAACGATGATTTCGCTCGGAACCGCCATCGGTCAGGCGCTGCGCTTGTGCGGCAACCCGTGTCCATCCGACCAAGCCCGGACAGCCTCGCCAAAGGCCGCGAACAGGGGCCGGGACACCGGGTCATTTGCAGCATCCCATTCCGGATGCCACTGCACCGAAAGGGTGAAACCCGGCGCGTCCTTGATAAAAATTGCCTCAGGCGTTCCATCTGGCGCATGGCCATCAATCTCGACCCGCGCACCGGCAGTCTTGATCCCCTGCCCGTGCAATGTGTTGGTCATCACTTCGCGTGCGCCAAACAGACGGTGAAACACACCGCCCTCACTCAATGTCACGATATGGCGCAGTGCAAATTTTTCTTCCAGCGAGCCGTCCGGCGGCATGCGATGGTTGTCACGCCCCGGCAAATCACGGATTTCCGGGTAGAGCGTTCCGCCCATAGCCACGTTCACTTCCTGAAAGCCGCGGCAAATTCCAAGAAAAGGCTGCCCCCGCTCCACGCAGGCCCGCACAAGCGGCAGGGTGATCGCATCACGGGCGCGGTCATAATCGCCATGGGCATCCGTGTGCTGCTCACCATATTCTTCCGCATGCACGTTGGGGCGCCCGCCCGTCAGCACAAAGCCGTCACAAACCTCCAACAGCTCTTGCACCGAAACAAAGCGCGGGTCCGCAGGGATCAGCAGCGGCAGACATCCAGAAACGTCCGAAACCGCTTCGGAATTCATCGTACCGCCTGCATGCGCGGGGTACTGATCGTTGATCAGGTATTGGTTGCCGATAATTCCGACGATGGGGCGGGTCATGCGCGGGCCTCTTTGGCACTACTCAAAGGCTATGTACCCCACATCTGCGCCCGGCGAAAGATGTGCCGCGCGCCTCAGCGCGCAACACCTGCGCAAAGGCCTGTCACTGCCTGCAGATTAATCTGCGCAGCGCTGCTGATTACAGATCGGCCACAAGACCGACAGCTTCCACCGCGGCTTTGCCCGCCGCCGCATCATTGTCCGAGGTATCCCCTGTCACGCCAACTGCCCCCAGCACCGCGCCTTTGGAATCGCGTAGCAAAATGCCGCCGGGCACCGGAATAACCTGTCCGCCAAAGACACCGTTCACAGCGGCCATGAAATAGGCCTGGTCTTCAGCGCGCTGCATCTGCGCACTGCCGGGCATCCCCAGCATCACGGCGCCGTAGGCCTTGCCGTGGGCAATCTGAAACCGGCCCGGGCTGGCACCGTCTTCGCGCTCAAAGGCCATCACGTGCCCCCCCGCGTCCAGCACCACGACGGACAAAGGCTTCAGCGCCATCTCGCGCCCCTGCTCCAGTGTCTTGCGAATAATCGTGCGCGCGCGGCGCAAAGATAGGTTGGCCATCAGGAAAACTCCTTCATCCTGTCGATTGTGTGTTTCTTCTCTGGTCAAATACTCCGGGGGCGCAGCGGGGCAAGACCCCGCTGCGGGGGCAGAGCCCCCGGGGCAAACCGGCCTGTCCTGCGCCCCACGGTTCATTCAAAGGTTGGCGCGTGCTGGCAAAGCCGGCACGCGCCCACGGCGACCCGCAACGCGGGGCGCAAAACCTCTTTTCCTCAGCCCAGGCTGGCTTTCAGCTCAAGCCGGCGGCGATGCAGAACCGGCTCGGTATAGCCCGAAGGCTGCACCCGGCCTTCAAAGACAAGATCGCAGGCCGCCTGAAAGGCAATCCCGTCAAAACCGGGCGCCATGGGGCTGTAGGAAGCGTCCCCAGCATTCTGCTGATCCACAACCTCGGCCATGCGCTTCATGATTTCCATCACCTCGTCGCGCCCGATAATCTCATGATGCAGCCAGTTTGCGATGTGCTGCGCCGAGATGCGGCAGGTGGCCCGGTCTTCCATCAGGCCCACATCGTTGATGTCAGGCACTTTCGAACAACCGACACCCTGATCAACCCAGCGCACCACGTAACCAAGAATGCCCTGCGCGTTGTTTTCCACTTCGCGCTGCACCTGCGGACCACTCCACTTACGATAGGACGCCAGAGGTATGTCCAGAATGGTGTCCACATGCGCCCGGCGTCCGCCCTTGCGCAGCTTATGCTGTACGGCAAAGACATCCACCTTGTGATAATGCAGGGCATGCAGGGTTGCCGCTGTCGGCGAAGGCACCCAGGCACAATTCGCACCCGACTTTGGATGTTCGATCTTCTGCTCGATCATGGCCGCCATCATATCCGGCATGGCCCACATGCCCTTGCCGATCTGGGCCTTGCCCGACAGTCCGCATTCAAGACCGATATCGACGTTGCGGTTCTCATAGCCGCCAATCCAGGCCTTGCGCTTGATAAAGTCCTTGCGGCTGAATGGCCCTGCTTCCATCGATGTGTGGATTTCGTCGCCGGTGCGATCCAGAAAACCCGTGTTGATAAAGGCCACCCGATGCTCGGCTGCCCGAATGCACTGCTTGAGATTCACGCTGGTGCGGCGCTCTTCGTCCATGATTCCCAGCTTTACGGTGTACTGCGGCAGCCCAAGAATCTGCTCCACGTGGCTGAAGATTTCATCAGCGAATGCCACCTCTTCGGGGCCATGCATCTTCGGCTTTACCACATAGACCGATCCCTGCGTCGAGTTGCGGGTGCCTTCGGTCTTGTTCAGATCATGCCGCGCAATCATCACGGTGATCATGGCATCCATCAGCCCTTCAAAGATCTCCGAGCCGTTCTTGAGCAAGATGGCCGGATTGGTCATCAGGTGGCCCACATTGCGCACCAGCATCAGGGCCCGGCCCTTCAGTGTGATCGGTCCGCCATCCGCACCGGTCAGCGCCATATCAGGGCTGAGCGAACGCGTGACGGTTTCACCGCCCTTTTCAAACGATTCCGACAGATCGCCCTTCATCAGGCCCAACCAGTTCGAATAGGCCTGCGCCTTGTCTTCGGCATCCACACAGGCGACGGAATCTTCGCAATCCATGATGGCTGAAATCGCAGATTCGAGACGTACATCAGCCAATCCGGCCTGATCGCGGGCACCAATGGGATGCGTGCGGTCAAACACCAGCTGCACGTGCAGGCCATTGTTGCGCAGAACAACGCTGTCCGGCGCCTTCGGGTGCCCGGTGTAGCCGATGAACTTCTCTGGCTGGCTCAGCGGCTGGTCATCGACCAGCAAAGCGCCCTTGTCCACAAAGTACCGCCGCGCATCCGCATGGCTGACACCATCAACCGGAAAGGCTTCGTCCAGAAAGACCCGCGCCCGCGCAACAACCCGCGCGCCCCGGCCTTTGTCATATGGCCCCTTGGGCGCCGCGCTGCCCATGGCATCCGTGCCATAAAACCCGTCATAAAGACTGCCCCAACGCGCGTTGGCGGCATTCAGCGCGTAGCGGGCGTTGGTGATTGGAACAACCAACTGCGGGCCGGGAACCGAGGCAATCTCGGGGTCGGTGTTCGCCGTCTTGATCTCGAATGCGTCACCCTCGGGCAGCAGATAGCCGATCTGTTCCAGAAACGCCTTATAGCCCTCGTGGTCATGCGGCTGGTTTGCATGCGCCTTGTGCCAGTCGTCGATCTGCTTTTGCAGGTCTTCGCGTTTTTCCAGCAATGCCGCATTGCGCGGGCCAAAGTCATGGGCAAGCTCCGAAAGCCCGGCCCAAAAGGCGTCTGCCTCGACACCGCTGCCCGGCAACGCCTGTGTTTCAATGAAATCCGAAAGGTGTTTGTCCACCTGCAATCCGTGACGATCTACCCGCTCAGCCATCGCTCTCCCCTTGCGTATTGTATGCAGCTGTCCACCATCTAGAAAACTTGTTTCCGATAGGCAACAGGCTGCAACGCGGAAGGCTTTCAAAAAGACCCGAATAATCGCCGAACCGCCCGGAATCGCGGCAAAGACCCACCTCTGGCATGCAATCTCTAGCCAAGACCGCTATCCCGAGAGGCTCTTGCAGCGTGATCTACAACGGGAACGCAATCTATTTTGTCATCAACCTGTTACATTCTCTCGGTAGGTGCAAAGTGCATAGAAAGAGAAAACACAGGAGGCTCCGATGACCTCTCTCGACAATCTGCTATGGGAGCGGATCGCAACGCACGAAATGCCTGAGGATTCCGCAGGCAAGCCGTTTCTGAAACAGATGATGGCCGAATACCACATCTTTCGGGACACCGCTGAAGTCGCGATTTCCGAATATCGCAAGTTCATGTACCTGTGCGCGACGCGGAGATCACGCAACGTGCCATCCAAGGCGGTAGATCTGGTTTGGCATCTGCACATGCAACACAGCCGCGACTATTGGGAAGTGTTTTGCGTGAAGCTGAATAAACGCATACACCATAACCCCGGCGTGCCGCGTGCGCGTCACCTCGAAGACTACAAAGCCACTGTGGAAGCGTACAAAGACCTGTTTGGCACACCGCCCAAAGGCATATGGAAAGAACACAACAGGGTAAGCGCAGTGTTAAGCCTTGTGTTCTCGGCGGCGTTTGTATTCCTCGGGTTCATCGCCATGCTCTCGGGTTTCAATCCGATCTTCACTGCGGTTTTGCTCAGCCTGCCAATGTTAATACTTGCGAAGTCGCTGCTCAGCCTGACAAGCAGAGGAGAATTCACCCTGACCTTTGAAACCGGTGATCTCTTCTCAGACAACCAAGCTGGGGACTGCGGCTCAGGCGATTGCGGCGGATGCGGCGATTGATCAGATTAACCAGCCCAACAACCCGCACCAAAGAGGATCTTGTTAGCCGTTGGGTGGCAGATGCCAGTTCCCAATGAACAGCACCCAGTTTCATGCATGGCAGAAACTGGCAAACACGGGTCTATTACATCGCTGGACGGAATCCGCTGTCAGGCTGCGTCGTCTTCGGCCTGTTGGCGATGCCAGAGTTGTGCGTATCGTCCCGATTTGGCCAGCAGTGCGTCATGCGTGCCTTCTTCGACCACTTCGCCTTTCTCCAGAACCACGATCCGGTCAGCGTCGGCTATGGTCGACAGCCGGTGTGCGATGGTGATCACCGTGCGTCCTTCGCCAGCAAGGCGCAGCGCGTCCTGAATGCTGGCTTCCGTTTCGGTATCCAGCGCCGAGGTCGCTTCATCCAGAAGCAGGATTGGCGGGTTCTTGAGCAGGGTGCGCGCAATGCCAACGCGCTGTTTTTCCCCGCCGGACAGTTTGAGCCCACGTTCGCCCACGGCTGTGTCGTAGCCTTCCGGCAGGGCCTGAATAAAGTCGTGGATCTGGGCCGCCTTGGCCGCTTGGATGATCTCGTCCTCGCTGGCTCCGGCTTTGCCGTAGGCAATGTTGTAGCGGATTGTGTCGTTGAAGAGCACGGTATCCTGAGGCACGACCCCGATCACCGCATGCAGGCTGTCCTGCGTCACGTCGCGCACGTCTTGTCCATCAATGGTCAGCGCGCCGTCCTGTACGTCGTAGAACCTGAACAGCAAGCGTCCAATCGTGGATTTTCCGGATCCCGAAGGCCCGACCAGCGCGACACTTTTGCCCGCCTCTGCCTTGATCGAAACGCCTTTCAGGATGGGCCGCGCTGCGTCATACCCAAAGGCCACACCCTTCAGTTCGACAATGCCGCCCTGCACATCAATGTCCGGCGCACCGGGTTTGTCTGCCACCTCGCGCGGCTGACCCAAAAGGCCAAACATCTCGCCCATATCGACCAGCGCCTGACGGATTTCACGGTAGACCGTGCCAAGGAAGTTCAGCGGCATGGTGATCTGGATCATATAGGCGTTGACCATGACGAAATCGCCGACAGTCAGCGTGCCGTTTTGCACACCCAGCGCCGCCATCACCATGACGATCACCAATCCCGAAGTGATCAGTAAGGATTGACCGAAATTCAGGAAAGCCAATGATGTGGCTGTCTTGATCGCCGCGCCTTCATAGGCGCGCATGGCACTGTCATAGCGCTGCGCCTCACGCTCTTCCGCGCCAAAGTATTTGACCGTTTCAAAGTTCAGCAGGCTGTCGATGGCCTTTTGGTTGGCATCGGTGTCCTGATCATTCATCTCACGGCGCAGCTTTACCCGCCATTCGGTGACCTTGAAGGTGAACCAGACATAAAGCGCAATGACCCCTGCCACGACGGCGAGATACCAGATGTCGAAAAGGAAAAACAAAACTGCGCCCACCAGCAGCAGTTCCAGAATGAGCGGTCCGACGCTGAAGAGCATGAACCGCAACAGGAAATCGACGCCCTTGACCCCACGCTCGATGATCCGGCTGAGACCGCCGGTCTTACGGGTGATATGGTAGCGCATCGAGAGGCGGTGAATATGGGTAAAGGTCTCAAGTGCCAGCGTCCGAAGCGCGCGCTGTCCAACCTTGGCAAACACCGCGTCCCGCAACTGCTGAAATCCCACCGTCATCAGCCGCGCGACACCATAGGCGATGGTCAAGCCCACTGCGCCCAGCATCAGGTCAGGCACGTCACCTGACAGGCTGTCGACCGCGCGCTTGTAAAGGATCGGAGTGAAGACCGCGATCAGCTTGGCCAGAATAAGGAAGGAAAGCGCGATCACGACGCGCTGTTTGACCCAAGGCTTGTCGTCCGGCCAAAGGTACGGGCCAACACGCCGGATGGTACGCCAGCCAGATGCCCGTTCTTCGCGGGCGATTTCGGCATCGGTCATTTCTGGCGGCATCGCGCGTCTCCTGTCTTGTCCTGCACCCCTATCGTTTGAACGCAGCAACCGCCAGCCCCGGGGGCTGCACCTTGGACGCGGACAAAGACCATGCGGACCACACCAGATAGGCGCGCGCCATCAGCGCGCCAAGACCATCGGTGCCGAAATGTATGAATTTTTGGCCAAGCGACCTGCCCGGCTGCCCGCAAGTCCGCCGGGTTGGTTCAATCAGTCCTCGGGCAGATCGAAAATCTGACCGGGGTAGATCAGGTCCGGGTTGCGAATACGATCCTTGTTGGCTTTGAAAACCTTGACGTATTCCACGCCTTCACCATAGCGATCCTGCGCAATGGCCCAGAGCGTCGCGCCCGGCTGCACGGTGACCGACCGCACCGGTCCCTCGCCTGCGGCTGCGGCTTCGAGCACTTCGGGGCTTTCGCGCAAAAACGGGCTTTCGACCCGCGCCGTCACGTCGCCGGTTTCATCGATCTGATCGACACGCAACGTGTAGGTTCCGGTATCGACTTGCGGCAGCGTGATCCTCCAACGGCCGTCGCCTTCGATGCGGCTGTCGGTTAGCGGCTTGTTGTCCAGATAGACCCGGACATAGCCGCTTGTATCGCCGCGCCCGGACAACAACACTTCACCTTCGGCATCATAGCTGATGGCATCCAAAGCAACATCGCCCGGCGCAAGTGGGGCCGACTGCAGAACTTCAACGCCGCGAGCGCTGCTCAGCAACACTGCGGGCGCGGAAGGCGCGGCAGGTTCGGCCACATCCGCCACCTTGGGCGGCGCGGCTGGCTGGCGTTCCGGCGCGGCGTCTTGCTTGGCGACAGACACGCCCGGTTCAGCAGGGATATCAGCGGGTGCGGCAGGTGCCGCCGGATCCGCCAGAGCGGCCTCGACCTGTGCAGGCGCCGCCAGATCGTCACCGGCATCCGGATCGACCATCGCCATTTCCAGTGCTGCCACGACCTCGGCCTCTTCTTCAGTCTGTTCGGGATCAGCCTCGGCCAACGCTTCCTGCTCTGCAGGCTCGGCGTCTGTGGCATCTGCAGCCACTGCTGTCTCTTCAGCAACCGGATCATTTTCGACAACCGGCTCTGCTTCGCCCTGATCATCAGCCTGAACTTCGGCCTCAGCGATCACGTCCGCTTCGTCCTGGTCAACGGCAGCCTCGGCTACGGTGTCGGCCGGTTGCTCGGGCGCATCCTCAACAGCCTCGGCAACGGCCTCCAGCTCTGCTTCTGTGTCCTCAGGCACAGCCTCGGGCGCAACCGGATTGGGTGCAATGATGACCTCTTCGTCAGACATCACCACCACGTCGCCCAAAGTCTGTCTCAGGCTCAGCACACGTGCGTTTGCAGAGGGTGGCAAATCCAGAAACCCGGTAAAGCCGCCACCGGGCGACACTTCAGCCGCGGCCAGCATCGATCCGTCCACCATGAAGTCGACCATGGCTCCGGGCGCGCCCTTGCCCGCCACCAGCGTCAGCCCTTCAGGCTCCACACGCACCAAATCAAAAACCGGCGAGGCCACGGTTGCAACGGCAGCGGGCTCCTCCGGTTTGTCCGGAACTGCTGCGATCTCCTTGTCGGAAACAACCGCCACTTCGGCCGGGGTCTCATCCAGGCCCTTTTCGGCAGGCTGCACCAAAGCAACCGGCTCTTGCGGGGCAGAACGCAGTTGCGACAGATCCAGCACGCCAGTGGCGACGGCGACACCGACGGCACCGGCCGTACCCAGCCCGCCCCACAGGCTATAAGCGGCGATCTTGCTCATGGCAGCAACCCTTTCGAAAGCGGTGCCTTTTTACCTTGCAACCGCATGCAGCTAGCTGTGTATATCAAGGGCATACGTCGCGGTCAAAACCGCTGTAAAACCGGCCTCAAGGAGCCCTGTCATGACCCTGAAATCCGTCTGTGTCTACTGTGGGTCCCGCAATGGGCGCGAAGCTGAATATGCCGATCAGGCCACGGCGCTTGGCAGCGCCTTGGCGCAGGAAGGCTGGCGGCTGGTCTACGGTGCCGGGGATGTTGGCCTGATGGGCACCGTTGCGCGCGCTGCGCAGGACGCAGGCGGTGAAACCTTTGGCGTCATCCCGACCCACCTTTTGGAATGGGAAGTCGGAAAACGCGACTTGAGCACCTTTATCATCACAGAAACGATGCATGAGCGGAAAAAAGTCATGCTGATGAACGCGGATGCGGTGGTGGTCATGCCCGGCGGGGCCGGTTCGCTCGACGAATTTTTCGAGGTGCTGACATGGCGGCAACTGGGTTTGCACAACAAACCGATCGTTCTTCTGGACGTTCTGGGGTATTGGGGACCGCTGCGCGGTTTGCTGAGCCATGTTGTCGATCACGGCTTTGCTGATGCGTCACTGCTGGATTTTGTTCAGACCGGTGTGTCCTGCGAAGAGGTCATGGCCATCCTGCGCCGCGCCTTGTCCTGAGCCAGCGCATTGGCCGAATAAAGCGCCAGCGCGATCCAGATCAGCGCAAAGGTGACGGCGTGGACGACGCCGAAGGGCTCTGAGAACACCAGAACGGCGCAAAGAAACTGAAGCGTCGGATTGATGAACTGCACCAATCCGACGGTCGCCAGCCGGACCTGCTGTGCCCCGCGCGAAAACAGCACCAGCGGAAAGGCCGTAATAAACCCGGAAAAGATCAGCAGCGCCGAAGTTGCGATATCCTGCCCGAACACACCGGGGCTGGGTACGTCGCGGCCCAGATGCAGCCACATCAGCCAACCCAGCGCGAATGGCATCAGCACCAGCACCTCGGCTGTGACACTGACGACGGGGCCTGCGGCCATCTGCTTTTTGATCAGGCCATACAAACCGAAGGTAAAGGCGAGGATCAGCGAAATCCAAGGTGCAACACCCTGCCCGACCGTCAGAACGCAAACCGCAACACAGGCCAGTGCCACCGCCAGCCATTGCGCCCGGCTGAGGGTTTCGCGCAAAACAATCACCCCCAACAGCACGGCAACCAGTGGAAAAATGTAGTATCCCAAAGCGGTTTCCGTGACCCGGTCAATTTGAACCGACAGGATGAAAAGGCCCCAGTTGACGGAAATCATGATCGCCGACACCAAGGTGATCCATAGGGCCCGTACCGAGCCCAAGGCCATACCCAATGCCTTGATCCGGCCTTGTGCGGCCAGCAAGGCCAAAAAGATGATCGCAGACCACAGCGTACGATGCGCCAGCAATTCGGGCGGCGGGACGTGGATCAAAAGCTTGTAGTAAAGCGGCGAAAGCCCCCAGATCACACAGGCCGCACAAAGTGCGACAACACCGCTGCGAGCCTGATCCATGCGTGCCTCCTGCCTATGGCTCTATGCCTGTGTTGCGGTCAGGTCCAGAAAAACCGGTGAGTTGTCATGTGATTGTCTCGGGCTCGGCCGTCGCTGCGCGTGGGTCTGCACAACGAAAACGGGGCGCGGCCACGCCGCACCCCGCAAAACTTGACTGTCCGGAACGGATCAGGCGCTGGCCAAACGGGCCGCGACGTTTTCCCAGTTCACGAGATTGTCGAGGAAGTTGGCAAGGTAGGCCGGACGCTTGTTGCGGAAATCGATGTAGTAGGAATGTTCCCATACATCGCAGCCCAGCAGTGCGGTCTGACCAAAGCACAGCGGGTTCACGCCGTTTTCTGTCTTGGTCACCTTCAGAGTGCCGTCTGTGTCTACAACAAGCCAAGCCCAACCCGAGCCGAACTGACCCGCGCCTGCAGCCGAGAACTGTTCCTTGAACGTCTCAACGCTGCCAAAGCCGTCCTTGAGACGCGCTTCCAGCTCACCGGGCATACCGCCGGTACCGGGACCCATCATTTCCCAGAACTGGGTGTGGTTCCAATGCTGCGACGCATTGTTGAAAATGCCGTTCTGAGCGACCGCGCCAGCATCATAGGTGCCCTTGACGATCTCTTCGACGGATTTGCCTTCCCTCTCAGTGCCTGCAATCAGCTT
>JAHDIS010000076.1 GCA_020630695.1 Paracoccaceae bacterium
GCCTACTCCCTTAGCAGGGGAGCGCCTTCGACCACTCGGCCACGTCTCCGCCGACGGGTATAGCCGCGCCAAAGGCGGAGATACAAGGCGGAAAATCAAAATGTTTGAACGCGATCAAACAGGGCTTTGCGCATAAAAAAGGCGACACCGCTCAATAATCGCGATGCCGCCAAAGATAACAACCCGAGGATGGAAATCGGGCATACTCGTTAATGTGCCTCCGAGAGACACAGAACTGATCTACGGAGAGTAGATTGCGAATCCTGTATCACACCTGACGCCCCTCGGCGTCAACCATGGGTTACGTGGCGTCAGCCCGCATCAGACAACCGTGGTAGTTGGGCAACGGATGCCACTCAGGTATTGAAAAGGAAGTGCAGGACGTCGCCATCCTTGACCTCGTATCCCTTGCCTTCCGCCCGCATCTTGCCCGCGTCCTTGGCCGGTTGCTCGCCGCCAAGCGTGACGAAATCATCGTAGGCAATGGTTTCGGCCCGGATGAAGCCCTTTTCGAAATCGCCGTGAATCACACCAGCGGCCTGCGGCGCCAAAGTTCCGGCCCGGATGGTCCAGGCGCGCGCTTCTTTCGGGCCAACGGTAAAGTAGGTCTGGAGATGCAAAAGATCGTACCCCGCCTGAATCAGGCGATCCAGCCCGGCTTCCTTCAGGCCCAGTTCTTCGAGAAACTCAGCAGCTTCTTCTTCGTCCAGCTGGCTGATCTCTTCCTCGATTTTTGCCGAGATGATCACATGGCTGTTTCCTTGCGCGGCAGCCATTTCGGCAACCTTGGCTGAGAGCGCATTGCCAGTTGCGGCCTCGCCCTCGTCCACGTTGCAGACATAGAGCACCGGTTTGGTGCTCAGCAGTTGCAGCATCTTCCACTGTTTTGCGTCTTCGGCGTCCACCTCGACCACGCGGGCAGGTTTGCCCGCTTCCAGCGCTTCCAGTGCCATCTTCATCAGGCGCTCTTGCTGCACGGCTTCCTTGTCGCCGCCGCGCACCTTGCGCACGATGTTCTGCAAACGCTTTTCCAGCGATTCCATATCGGCAATGATCAATTCGGTTTCGATGGTCTCTGCATCGGCCACGGGATCAACCCGGCCATCCACATGCGTCACATCTTCGTCTTCAAAGCAGCGCAGCACGTGGGCGATTGCGTCCACTTCGCGGATGTTTGCCAGAAACTGGTTGCCCAGCCCTTCGCCCTTGGAGGCGCCTTTGACCAGACCGGCAATATCCACAAAGGTCATGCGTGTCGGGATAATCTGCTTGGACTGCGCGATTTCTGCCAGCGTATCGAGCCTTGCATCCGGAACAGCAACATCGCCCACATTTGGTTCAATCGTGCAAAACGGAAAATTCGCAGCCTGCGCCGCCGCCGTTTTGGTCAGCGCGTTGAAAAGCGTCGATTTGCCGACGTTCGGCAACCCCACGATGCCCATTCGAAAACCCATGGCGACACTCCTTGACCCATTTGTCAGCGTTGCAATTTGGCTGGCTGTCTAGTCGCCGCCGCCCTCCGGCGCAAGGGGCGCAGGTCAGGCTGACGTCTTGCGCCGAAACGGGCCGGTCAGCATGCTCCACAGCCCGCCCAGAAAAGCAAAGACCGCTGTTATGCCGGCCCATCCTGCAAACAACCCGGTTCCGGCAAAGACAGCACCTTCAAAGGTGGCAGGAACCGCCGGTTTATATGCCTCATATGCTTTGGCTGCGATGTCGCGATCAGCCATATGGGTGGCCAGCCTTGCGCGGGTGAATGGGCCCGCACCTTCCAGCGCTTCGAGATCCGCAGACAGTCGGGCATGTCGCTCGATGTCGTCTGCCATATTGCCAGCTTGCGTCTGCGCCAAAGGCCCTTCGCCCGACATACCCTCCAAAAGTCCGTCCAGCGTCAGACCGACCTTTTCCGCGTCCCGTTCATAGCGTTCGATCTGGCGCGTCAGTTCATCAACCGCGCCGCCCAGCCGCTGCGTGTACTGCTGCGAAAACTCGGGGAACTGCGATAGCCCCACGCCACCCGCAACGCCACCCGCCAATGCCAGCGCTCTGATCATCTTGCTGCCTCGTCTACTATTTACCCGCAGGTTACCGCAAAGCAGAACGTGGGTCAGCCATGACTTTGCAATGCATCCGGGGAAAATCGGGACATCTTGCTCAGTCGGCAAAAATCGCCTTCACGAGGCTGCGCTCCAATGCCTCGCGCTCGGCCGCGCTGGCGCAGGCATTGTAAGCGGCCACCACCGTGTAACGCCCACCCAAGTTCATCGCGAGCGCGCCATGCCCCTGCCCGCCAAAACACAATGACCCGACATGCCATTGGTTCGGGGTATAGGGGCTCAGACGGGCCAGCATCCCCAGGCCGTAAATCACCTTTCCTGACTCCGCGACCGGCGCATACGGACCGGCCTGAGGATCGCGGCCGACATAGCCCTTGCGCAGCAACAGCGCATAGTCACGCACCGACATGGACCACCCGCCCCAAGGTCCAAAGCCACCATAGGCATCGCCCAAAACGCCCTGTACGCCAAAGCGCTCCAGAACACGCGAACGGCAGGCCCCTTCATAGGGTTGCCCGCTCAACACTTCGATCAGATCACCAAGAATGGCATAGTTTTCATTGCTGTAGCGATAGCGTTTGGCCGGCGCGGCATGTTTTTTGCGGGCGAAAGCTGCAGCGCGAACCTCCGCCCAACGCGGCGAGCGATCGCCGCGCCAACGCGGCATTTTGCGCTGCGTAGAATCGCGGCCAAGTCCTGCGCGATGCACCACCAAATCCGCAACTGTCAGCTCAGTCCGGACGGAGGGATACCACCGCGCCACCCGATCGTCCCACGCCAGTTTGCCTTCGCGCACCAGCGCCTCCACGCACAGCGCTGTAATCGCCTTGGAATTGCTGGCCAGCGGCATCGGCGTGTCGGGGGCGATCCCCCGCGCTTCGATCGACAATTCTGCATTCTCGATCATGAAAACAAGCGACGCCTCAGTGGCCCCGACCCGATCCAACCAGCGTTCCCATTCCAGCCGCACGCGTTCCGACTGAGCAACGCCCGAACCGGCAAGGCAAATCCAAACGAGAAGCGCAATCATCCCGGTACGCATGACAAAAAGCCTGCGCAGACCGCCACTCTTTGTCAATCGCTCAAAGCGGTACCGCCGCGCCTTGCTTCTTCTTTTTGAAAATACGCGAAACGCGCCGAAGGCGCGCCGGTCGGCGTGCGCAAGCACGCCGAAACCAAGTTCTTTTCCGCCCAGGCCAAAGTGGCAAGGCCATCTGGCCAAGGCCGGTTCGGATCACGCCTGCGGCGCGGCGCGGCCATAGATTTGTGCAATCCGCTCCACGGCCTGCTCGGGCGGCAGCTCTTCGCTCTCGCCGGTGCGGCGCGAGGTCAGCTCAACCACGCCATTTTTCAACCCGCGCGGTCCAACCGTAATCCGCCATGGCAAACCAATCAGGTCCATGGTGGCAAACTTGCCCCCTGCCCGTTCGCTGGTGTCGTCGTATAGTGCTTCCAGCCCCAAGGCCGCCAACGCACCATAGATGGCTTCACAGGCCGCGTCCGCTTCGGCATCGCCGGATTTCAGATTGACGATCCCGCAGTGGAAGGGTGTGACGCCTTCGGGCCAAATGATGCCCTTGTCATCATGAGATGCTTCGATGATCGCACCCAACAATCTTGACACCCCAATGCCGTGGCTGCCCATGTGCACAGGCGTCGGCTTGCCATCCGGGCCCTGAACCGTTGCGCCCATGGCATCGGAATACTTGGTGCCGAAATAGAAGATCTGCCCCACCTCGATACCACGTGCCGTACGGCGGCGCGCTTCGGGCACTTCAGCAAAGATTGACTCGTCATGGGTTTCATCAGTGCGCGCATAGCGGCTGGTGAACTCTTCCAGAACTGCCTGGCACTGCTCCACACTGTCATAGTCAATCTGACGATCGCCAAAGCGCAGGTCTGTGATCTCACTATCGTAGAAAACCTCAGACTCGCCCGTTTCAGCAAGTACGAGGAATTCATGGGTATAGTCCCCGCCAATCGGACCGCCATCAGCCCGCATCGGGATCGCTTGCAGGCCCATGCGTTCATAGGTGCGCAGATAGCTGACCAGATGCCGGTTGTAGGCATGCAGCGCATCTTCCTTGGTCAGGTCAAAGTTGTAGCCGTCCTTCATGTAGAATTCGCGCCCGCGCATCACCCCAAAGCGTGGCCGGATCTCATCGCGAAATTTCCACTGGATGTGATAGAGCGTCAAAGGCAGGTCTTTGTAGCTGCTCACATGTGACCGGAAAATATCGGTGATCAGCTCTTCGTTTGTGGGACCATAGAGCATGTCACGTCCATGCCGGTCGGTGATGCGCAGCATTTCTTCGCCGTAGTCATCATAGCGCCCGCTTTCACGCCACAGATCCGCTGACTGCAGGGTGGGCATAAGCATCGGGATATGTCCGGCACGAACCTGTTCTTCATGAACGATGTTTTCAATGTTCTTGAGAATCTTGAAGCCCAGCGGCAGCCAAGAATAGATGCCGGAACTGGACTGTTTGATCATCCCGGCGCGCAGCATGTAACGGTGACTGACGATCTGCGCCTCAGAAGGGTTTTCCTTGAGAACAGGTAGGAAGTAGCGGCTCATGCGCATGGGATGCGTCCTGACGTAATTAGCGTTTTCGCTGTTGTGATCCATGCGTGGCCCCGATGCAAGAGAACAGGATCAGATCACGCGTTATGACGCTTGCGTGATCACGCAAACCCAATGCGTCCTTCGCTCCGTATCCAACTTATCTAACCCAACAGGAGAGACGCTATGACGATCAAGACATTCACTGCTGCCCTTGCAACTGCCGTTACTTTTGGCGCTGCGGCCTCGGCCAATACAATCGTGGACATTGCCGCTGGCGATGAACGCTTCAGCACGCTTGTCGCCGCAGTGACAGCCGCAGGATTGGCCGAAACCCTGTCCGGTCCCGGCCCGTTCACAGTCTATGCGCCGCTGAATGATGCCTTTGCAGCGCTGCCCGAGGGCACGGTCGAAACGCTGCTCAAGCCGGAAAACAAGGACCAGCTGACCAACGTTCTGCTGTACCACGTCGATGACCGCAAACTGGGCTCCACCGATTTTGCGTCCGGCTCAAACTACTACAAGCCGGTCCTGAGCTCGGAGCGTCTGTGCATCACATCGCATTCCGGTGTCACCATTGCCGATGGCACAGGCGAAGTTGCCAATGTGGTGGTAGCAGACATTCAGGCAGACAACGGCGTGATCCATGTGATCGACAAAGTGCTGCTGCCGGGCGATCGCCCTGCGTGCCACTAATCACGCCACCTGACAGACAGTTCAAAGGCCGCCCGGTTTCGGGCGGCCTTTTTTTTTGGACGGTCGATTCCTACGCTTTGATCAGTGGTGCGCACAAAGTTTTGCGCATCCAAGCAGCGCTGCGGAGTCGTCCTTGATCAGATAGATCGCTGGCGATCCGGACAGGAATTGCACCTGATCGGCAAAGACGCCCTGCAGGAAACGGCAACGTCCATGATCCAGTGTGCTACGAGCGACGCCGCCTGCAAGGAATATGCCATTCTCAGGCCCATAGGTCAGACGCAGATCGACCAAAAGGGCTGCGATAAGCGCCGCATAGTCATCGAGCGCCTGATCAAAGCGGGCATTCTCAGCTGCGCCAAATGCGGCAAGGTAGGGTGTTGCGCGCTCGACATTTTGTTCACAGACAAGCGACAGGAACTTTCGCCGACCAGCGCCCGAAAACAGGGACTCGATCGATTGAAACTCATCAGCCAGGACAGGCTTAATCCCGTTCAGTTTTCGCGCAATCGCAACAGGAAGACTGGCATGACCCGCTTCGACCGCCGGACAAACCCGTTGGCCTTCTGACTCGACAACCGGGCTGACGTTGAAACCGGTTCCGATGCCGACGACCAAAGCATTGCGCCCGCCCCTCAACGCCTTGCCCTGCAAACCCGGCGCGAGCCGTTTAAGCTGCACAGCACCCAGATCAAGCGCAGCATAGCCAAGCGCGGTCAGGTCATTCACGATCGTGACATCTGCCCCGGCAAAGCGCCGGGACATATCCGGACCAGACACATGCCATGGCAAATTGGTCAACCGCCCTTCGTTGCCCTGAACCGGTCCTGCGATGGCTGCAACCAGTCGTTTGGGCGAGGTCTGCGCCGTATCACTCAGATATTGCGTGACCAGTTCATCAAAGCCCTGAAAGGCGGCGTTCTTATAGCTGCGGGCCGTGTGCAGCCGCCCGGCTTCCAGACTTGCCAGCCGGGCGTTGGTTCCGCCGATATCAGCAACCAGTTGCATCAGTTGAGCCGCAGTCCAGTGTCCGGATCAAAGTAGGAAACCTTGGCCATGTCGAAAGCCAGCGTTTGATGCTGACCCGGCTGCGCCGTGGTTTCTGCATGCAGGCGTGCTGTAACCTGACGCCCACCCAGACTTGTGACCACATACGTGTCCGCCCCTGCTGGCTCGACAATATCGACCAGAAAGTCTGCCTCTTGCTGGGCTTTGCCATTGCGCGCGCCGGGTTCCGAGATGTCCTCGGGCCGGACACCGATCACCACGTTGTTTGGCAGATCGCGGCCACTGGTGTCTTTCAGAACAATCGGCTTGCCGGTCTTGTCTTCAATCTCGATCGTGTTTCCAGACCCGTTTTTGACAGCCTTAGCTGGGATCAGGTTCATGGCCGGACTGCCCATGAAGTCGGCAACAAACATATTGGCTGGGCGATTGTAGATTTCTGCAGGTGTTCCGATCTGCTGGACCACGCCACCCTTCATGACGACGATCTTGGTTGCGAGTGTCATCGCTTCGATCTGGTCATGGGTCACATAAACCATCGTGGCGCCAAGGTTCTGGTGCAGCGCCTTGATCTCGGTGCGCATCTCGACCCTCAGCTTGGCATCAAGGTTCGACAGCGGCTCATCGAACAGGAACAGTTTGGGATCGCGAACCAATGCACGCCCCATAGCCACTCGTTGCCTTTGACCTCCGGACAGCTGTCCGGGACGACGATGCAACAGCTGATCGATTTGCAATTGCTCGGCGACCTTTTTCAGCTTCGCATCCTGCGTTTGCTGATCAACGCCGCGCACCTTCATTCCAAAGGTGATGTTCTTGGCCACGCTCATGGTCGGATAGAGCGCGTAGGATTGAAACACCATGGCGATGTCGCGGTCTTTGGGGCTGACGTGGGTCATGTCCTGCCCGCCGATCGACAGTGTTCCGCCAGATATCGGCTCAAGGCCGGCGATGCAGTTCAACAACGTTGACTTGCCGCAACCGGAAGGGCCCACCAGCACAAGGAAGTCGCCCGCATCAATGGATACGTTGATGTCCTTGAGGATCTCGGTCGAACCGTAGTTTTTGTAGAGGCCTTGGATTTCAAGAATAGGTGCCATGGGGTTAGCCTTTCACGGAACCAGCGGTGAGCCCGCGGATAAAGTATTTGCCAGCGACGACGTAGACGAGGAGCGTGGGCAGACCTGCAATGATCGCAGCGGCCATATCCACATTGTATTCCTTAACGCCGGTGGTGGAGTTGACGATGTTGTTCAGAGCCACTGTGATTGGCTGTGTTCCGGCCTGACTGAATGACACGCCAAACAGGAAATCATTCCAGATCTGCGTGAATTGCCAGATGACCGTGACAACGATGATCGGTAGCGACAGTGGCAAAAAGATCGACCAGAAGATGCGGAAAAATCCAGCGCCATCCACTTTGGCAGCCTTGGTCAGCTCAGCCGGAATTGTCACATAGTAGTTGCGGAAAAACAGTGTGGTGAAGCCCAGACCATAGATCACGTGAACAAAGATCAGCCCCGGGATCGTGCCCGCAATGCCCATCAATCCAAGCATCCGCGCCATCGGCAACAGAACGACCTGAAACGGAATAAAGCAGCCAAACAGCATCAGGGCGAAAAAGATGTTGGCCCCGGGAAACCGCCATTGCGCAACCACATAGCCGTTGATGGCGCCCAGCAGGGTCGAGATGAGCACGGCTGGAACGGCGATCAGAACCGAGTTCCAGAAGTATGGGCGCACCCCTTCGCACTGGATACCTGTGCAGGCGCTGGCCCAGGCGGTTCGCCATGCGTCAAAGGTCACTTGTCTCGGCAATGAGATCAGATCACCGGTTCGGATTTCTTCAAGGCTCTTGAGCGACGTTGTGACCATCACGAACAGAGGTGCGAGATAGAACAAGGCAAAGACGAAGAGCAGGAGGTATAGCAGCCAGCGCAGGACAAGGCGGGTTATCTGACCTTGTGAACGCGCTTCTGAATAGACGGCATCAGTCATTTTTGACCCTCAGCTCAGAGTAGAGGTAGGGAACCACGATGGTGAAAACCACACCCATCATGACCATTGCGGAACTCGCAGCCTGACCGATGTCACCGCGCGAAAACGCCATGGCAAACATGTAGGTTGCGGGCAAGTCTGTCGAGAAACCGGGGCCACCACCCGTCAATGCAATGACGAGGTCAAAGCTCTTGATCGCGAGGTGTGCCAACACAATGAACGCGCTTAGAAAAATCGGTGCCATCGACGGGATGATGATCGCGGAATAGATGCGCCAGTTGGGAATACCATCGATCTGGGCGGCTTTGATGATTTCACCGTCTACGGACCTAAGCCCGGCCAGAAACAGCGCCATCACGAAACCCGAGCTTTGCCAGATGGCGGCCAGAACAACGGTATAAATCGCCATGTCCGGATTGACGAGCCAGTCGAATTTGAACCCCTCAAAGCCCCAACCCTGCACCATGGCTTCAAGACCCAGACCGGGATTGAGGATCCATTTCCAGGCTGTGCCGGTCACGATCATGGAAAGCGCCATAGGATAAAGGTAAATTGTGCGGATTGCGCCTTCGGCCCGGATGTTCTGATCAAGAAAAATCGCCAGCGCCAGCCCCAGGATCATCGAGATCACGATAAACAACCCGCCAAAGAGGAACAGGTTGGTAAATGCTGTGTCCCAGCGCAGCGACGAAAACAGCCGCTCGTATTGAATGAAGCCTTCTATCTCGTAACGCGGCAAGAGTCTTGACCGGGTCAGAGAAACCCAAGCTGTCCAACCGATAAAGCCGTAGACAAAGATCAGCATCGCGATGAATGACGGCGCGAGCATCAGCTTTGGCAGGTGATCTTCGAGGAATTTCACGTGTCCTGTCCCCTGTGAGTTGTCGGATAACCCCGCCACAGCATAGCAGCGGCGGGGCAATTTTGCATGCAGTCGGGGACTGGATTACATGCTGTTGGCGACGGCTGCGGCGAGCTGTGCAACCGCATCTTCAGAGGTCATGTCCGAGTTGAAGTGCGATGTCACAACGTCGGTGATCGCGCCAGACTGAGCGCCTCTGAGGGCCATGCCGTGGGCGTAGGATGGCAGCAACGAGCCACCTTCACTGGACGCAGCCATGTCATCAGAGCTGAGTTTGGCACAGCTGTCGAAGTCATCCAGAGCAACGTCTGTACGCGCAGGGATCGAACCTTTGTTCAGGTTAAAGACCTTCTGGAAGTTCTTGCCGACGATCAGCTCGGCCAGAAGCGCCTGCCCTTCCTGCTTGTCGTCGCCGCCAACTTCGAACATCGCAAAGCTGTCGACGTTGTAGAGGAAGCCTTCGCCCGGCACAGAGGCGCAAAGGAAATCTTCGCCCGGTGCTTTACCAGCAGCAAGGAATTCACCCTTGGCCCAGTCACCCATGATCTGGAACGCCGCTTCGCCATTCATGACCATCGCGGTTGCAAGGTTCCAATCCCGACCCGGGAAGTTCGGATCGACGAAACCGCGCAGGGTGCGCATCTGATCAAACACAGCGATCATTTCGTCCGAGGTCAATGTTGCCTCGTCCAGTTCCACGAATGCCTTGCGGAAACCATCAGCGCCAAGAATGCCCAGCGCGACTGCTTCGAAAACGGTTGCGTCCTGCCATGCCTGACCACCATGCGCCAATGGAATGATGCCCGCCGCCTGCAGCTTTTCAGCCGCCGCGTTGAACTCATCCCAGCTGGTTGGCATCGCGATGCCGTTGGCTTCCAGAACGTCTGCGTTCGCCCAGATCCAGTCTACGCGGTGTACGTTGACCGGCGCGGCGCACCATGTGCCTTCGCACTGCATATGGCCAGCGATGGATGCGGGCAGAACATCGGCCCAACCCTGTGCTTCGGCGACAGCGGAGATATCGGCCAGAACGCCTTCTTCATACCACTCCTGAATGGCCGGACCCTTCAGCTGAACAGCTGTTGGTGCGTTGCCCGACAGAACCCGTGCACGCAGGGCTTGCATCGCTGCATCGCCGCCGCCGCCGGCAACTGGCATGTCGGTCCATTCACCGCCCTTTTCGGCGAACTCCTGCTGCAGAACGGCAACCGACTTGGCTTCGCCGCCAGATGTCCACCAGTGCAGTACTTCGGCTTCGGGGCCAGCATGCGCTGCGCCACCGGCCAACATTGCGATCGCTGAGACCGTGAATGCAAAATTCTTCATCGCGTTTTCCTCCCGGATGTCATTTTGACAGTATTTCAGTGACGCTTTGATGCTGCTTGAGACGAGCGGATTGCAATTTGCTAATGGCCGGTATTCCGCCTGCGCATCCACAAAATCGCCCTGCTTGTTACAGGCTGTTACACTGCAATTGATTTTGTTGCAGGCTGTTACAAAAGAGAGCTAGGCACAAGAACCGCAGGGAGGTCGGGGCAGATGTCTATTCCACGCATACTCGTCGTCGACGACGATCCCGAGATGCGTCAAATCCTGACGCAGTTCTTACAGCAGAATGGTTCAATCGCTCTGCCTGCCGCGTCGGAATCCGATGTGCGGCGCCACATGGAAGCGGGACGCATAGACCTGATCCTGCTGGATGTGATGCTGGGCGACGAAAATGGCATCGAGATCTGCGCGCGCCTGCGCAAGGACAATGCCGTCCCCATCATAATGGTCTCGGCCCTGTCCACCGATCAGCAACGCATGGCTGGCTATGCGGTCGGGGCTGACGACTATATCGCCAAACCATTCAACACCGGTCTGCTTCTCGCACGCATCAAGGCGGTTCTTGCCCGGACCCAGCGCGCGGCCTCTCTGGCGCATCGCCGCAGGCTGACCAGTTTCGAGTTCAGAGGCTGGAACTACAATGGACGTACAGACGAAGTCACATCGCCCGAAGGATATCAGGTTCCGCTCTCCCGGCGCGAAGTGACGCTCTTGCAGGCTTTTCTGGCCAATCCACACATTCCGCTGACACGCGACGAAATCGCGACCGCCCTTGATGTGACCGGTGACGGTGAAGCCGATGCCAGCGGCCGCGCGATCGATATGCTTGTAGGACGGCTCCGGTCCAAGATCGAACCCAATCCTAAACAGCCTGAAATGATCAAGACGCAGCGCGGTATGGGGTATGTCTTTGCTGTCGATGTGGCAACGACCCAGACATGATTACCACCCTTCAAAGCCTGCGTTTCATCGGAGTGTCATTGGTGGTGCTCGCCTTTCTGAGCGGCGCTGCGGCCATCGGGCTTTGGACGGTTTCCAATCATGCATGGAACAACCACATCACAGCAGCCCGTCATGCCGGCAAAACGCTGTTCGATGCCTTGGCCCACAATGCAGATTTACCAACCGAGGTCACGGCAACTGCCTTGCCCCAAGCCGATCTTCCCAAGGCTATGGCCGGTCAGTTCGAGCGTCTCAGCAATATGCCCCGCCCTGCCCTCGTGACCAATTTTTCCGTCAGCCTTGATCCCAATGCGCTGAGCGGCGCGCAGATCAAGTTTGCCATTGTCTCGCCTGACCTGCGCTACCCAATCTCGGAGCTGGCCCTGCGTGACAGCCGTGCAGCGCGGGACACGGTCGGCGAGGTGATTGCCTTGCTCGCCAACTATTGCAGCCCGGCGATTGTTCTGGCCCTCGCACCCGGCAAAGACTGGACCCGGTTTGAAGCCCCCTCCCTTTGGCACTGCCCCGCCAACCCCAAAGACTATCGATTGCTGGCCGTGTTGTTCGCCTGCGCGAGCCTTGCCATTCTGGCCGGAGCCATTCTGAACATCGCCCAGCATTTCAGCCAGTTTGCCGGAAAACTGGGTAGCCAACGCAGGCTCGGAACGGCCGAAGCCTTCGAGCCAACGGGCACAACTGAGCTGAAGGAAATCATTTCGGCCTTCAACGCGTACCGTGAAAACGAGCGACATCATCTGGCAGAACGCGCTTTGGTGCTGTCAGGGGTGAGCCATGATCTGGGAACACCAGCCACACGGCTGCGGCTGCGGGCCGCGCTCATCGAAGACCCGGAATTGCGGGGCAAGTTCGAAGCCGACATTGACCAAATGACTGGCATCATCGAGAGCGTCCTGACCTATACCCGTGCTGAACTGAGCACCGAAGCGCCCCGCCAGATGTCTTTGCGGTCATTGGTTGAGGCTGTGGTCGCCGACTATGCAGACGTAGGCCGACCTGTTTCCTTTGGAGACAGCCAACCGCTCGTGGTCGAAGGCGGACAATCGATCTTTATGTCGCGTCGTGGTCAAAGCGCGCTACGAGAAGATGAAAAAGTTGTCATCAAGGGTCGTCCGATCGCCCTGCACAGGGCGCTGTCCAATCTGATCGACAATGCCCTGAAATACGGCCGGCGCGCAGTTCTGCGCCTAGAGACGGACGCGGATATGGCCCATGTGTTTGTCGAGGACGAAGGCGGCGACACCTCGGCGATTGATCTTCAGACGCTTTCGGCCCCATTCGAACGGGGCGAAAACGCGGCGGCGACACAAGGGTTCGGCATGGGACTGACGATCACCTCTGCAATTGCGCTTGAGCATGGTGGAACCCTGACCTTTGAACGTGGAAAATCCGGCACCGTTGCGCGGCTTAGCCTGAAACGCGGTTAGCAGGATAAATCCAAGGGCACCGAAAGCCCGGCATCACGCAACACGGACTTGAAACAGATTGCC
This sequence comes from Paracoccaceae bacterium, assembly GCA_020630695.1. Lineage (GTDB taxonomy): Bacteria > Pseudomonadota > Alphaproteobacteria > Rhodobacterales > Rhodobacteraceae > Thalassococcus_A > Thalassococcus_A lentus. Next base: position 12,961 of record JAHDIS010000076.1, read on the forward strand.
GAAAGCGCGATGTAGAGAAAGGCATACAGGAGCAGCCATGGCCTTACCGGTCAAAGATCAGCTAAAATACTGGGGCGGAGCGACGGCGGTTTTTGCCGTTGTGCTTTGGTTCCTTGGCGACGTTCTGCTGCCTTTCGTGCTGGGCGGCGCGATTGCCTATTTCCTTGACCCGGTTGCGGACAGGCTTGAGCGCATGGGGTTTTCCCGTGCGATCGCCACAACGATCATAACGGTCTTGGCGCTTTTGGCCTTTGTTGTTCTGGCCTTGGCCGTCATACCAACGCTTGTCAGTCAGGCGCTGGCCTTGGTCGAATTCGCACCCAAACTGTTCAGTGACCTGCAGGCCTTTCTTGCCTCACGCTTTCCCAGCGTGATGGATGAAGGATCGGTTCTGAACGAAACCATTGCCCGACTGGGTGAAACGATCCGCGATCGCGGCGGAGAATTGCTGAACACCGCGCTGAGTTCTGCAGCTTCGGTCATCAACATTGTTCTTCTGTTCGTGATTGTTCCGGTCGTGGCTGTCTACATGCTGCTTGACTGGGACAATATGATCGAGCGGATTGACGAATTGCTGCCCCGCGATCATGCGCCTGTCATTCGCAAACTTGCCAAAGACATCGACACCGTACTGGCCGGCTTTGTCCGGGGCATGGGATCGGTCTGTATGGTTCTGGGAATCTACTATGCCGCAACGCTTTGGCTCGTGGGATTGAACTTTGGGCTGGTCGTCGGCGTGGTTGCAGGATTGTTGACCTTCATTCCCTACGTTGGCGCTTTGGTGGGGGGCGCTCTGGCGATTGGTCTGGCGCTGTTCCAGTTCTGGGGCGAATGGCACTGGATTGTTCTGGTCTGGGCCATTTTCCAATCCGGGCAGTTCATCGAAGGCAACGTTTTGACCCCGCGCTGGGTTGGCTCAAGCATCGGCCTGCACCCCGTTTGGCTGTTGCTGGCCCTGTCGGTTTTTGGGTCCCTGTTTGGATTTGTCGGAATGCTGGTTGCTGTTCCGCTGGCTGCCGCGCTTGGGGTCATCACGCGCTTTGTGGCCAAGCAATACACCGATAGCCGCCTCTACAAAGGCCTCGACGGGCGCGGAGCGCAAGAGCAAGACCAGCCATGAGCGACCCCCGTCAATTGCCCCTGCCCCTGCCGGTCCGGACCGCGCTGGGGCGCGAAGACTTTTTCGTCACGCCCGCCAATGCCATGGCGGTTGCGCTCGTCGAAGGCTGGCAAAACTGGCCAGCCCGCAAATTCATCCTCACCGGTCCGTCCGGGTCGGGCAAGACGCATCTGGCCCATGTCTGGGCGGCCTTGTCAGGCGCAACCATTATACGGGCCACCGATCTGCCCAACGCGGATATCCCGGCCGTCTCAACATCACCGGTCTGCGTTGAAGACGTGGAACAGATTGCAGGCAACTCTGCTGCCGAAGAAGCGCTCTTTCATTTGCACAACCTCGTTCTGGCAGAGGGTCATGCATTGTTGCTGACGGCTCAGAACCCGGCGCTGCAATGGGACTTGGTGCTGCCCGATCTCAAAAGCCGTATGCTCGGCGCGCAGGGCGCGGACCTGCCGCAGCCAGACGACATGCTGCTGACAGCCCTGCTGGCCAAACTGTTCGCAGATCGTCAGATTGTTCCCTCGCCGGATGTCATTCCCTTTCTGGCCGGGCACATGCCACGCAGCTATGCCGCTGCCCTCGAATTGGTTCACCGGCTCGACCGTGCGGCGCTTGGGCGGGGGGGCGGTGTCACCCGTCCACTGGCGCGATCCGTGCTGGCAGAGCTTGAACAAGACGGCCCGACAAGGCATGACTGAGTTATGCACACACACGATCAACATTTGCGCGGGGCAGTTTGCTTCGCATGAAACAGGCTGATTTTCTTGCCGCCCCGCTGGCGGCCCCATCCGAATTGCAGGATTTCGATCCCACCGGCCCCGGCCGCTTTTTCAATCGTGAACTAAGCTGGCTGGGCTTTAACTGGCGCGTTCTGGAAGAGGCCGAGAACCCAAAGGTGCCCTTGCTGGAACGGCTGCGGTTCCTGTCCATTTCGGCCACCAATCTCGATGAATTCTACACGGTGCGTGTGGCAGGCCTGCGCGAACTGGCGCAGGCCGGCAATACCACCCCGGCAGCCGATGGGCTTAGCCCCGCCGAACAACTTGTGCTGATTGATGACAACGCGCGCCGATTGATGGCCAAACAGCAAAATGTTCTGCGTGAGTTGGAAGCGCTAATGCAGGCCGAGCGCATCAGTCTTGTCGATAAGGACACTCTGGACAAAGCGGACAAAGCGCATCTGGCGCAGGCGTTTCTCGACAAGGTTTTTCCAGTTTTGTCGCCACTGGCGATCGACCCGGCGCACCCGTTCCCGTTCATCGCAAACATGGGATATTGCCTTGCGCTTCAACTCGAGAGGGTTCGGGACAAGAACACTTTGCAGGCCCTGCTGCCAATCCCGGCCCAGATTGACCGCTTTATGGCGCTGCCAGCCCCCGAAGGCGAACATCGGTTCATCAGGCTTGAAGACGTGTTGCTGCTGCACGTGGACAGCCTGTTTCCGGGCTACATCGCCAAGAACCATTTCGGATTTCGTGTTTTGCGCGACAGCGATCTGGAAGTCGAAGAAGAAGCCGAAGATCTTGTGCGCGAATTCGAAGTTGCCTTGAAACGCCGCCGACGCGGCGAAGTGGTGCGGCTGACGATTTCCAAAGGTGCGCCAAAGGGGCTGCGCAAGATTGTCATGCGCGAGCTTCATGTTCGCGACGAGGAAGTCATCGAACTGGATGGCATGATCGGCATGGCGAACCTCAGCGAACTGGTTTTGGAAGACCGCCCCGACTTGCTATGGCCACAGTTCACACCGCGCGTTCCAGAACGGGTTCAGGATCACGAGGGCGACATGTTCGACGCCATCGCGCAAAAGGACATGCTGCTGCATCACCCCTATGAAACCTTCGACATGGTGGTGCGCTTTCTCAATCAGGCTGCGCGTGATCCCGACGTCGTCGCAATCAAGCAGACACTTTACCGGACATCGCGGAATTCGCCGATCGTCGAAGCGCTTTGCGAGGCGGCGGAAGAGGGGAAATCGGTAACGGCCCTTGTTGAGCTGAAGGCTCGTTTCGACGAAGCTGCGAACATCCGGCAGTCGCGCCGTCTGGAACGGTCGGGGGCTCATGTGGTCTATGGTTTTCTGGATTGGAAAACCCATGCCAAGATCAGCACGGTCGTACGCCGCGAAGGTGAAAAACTGGTGACCTACACCCACTACGGGACCGGAAACTACCACCCGATCACAGCCAAGGTTTACACGGATCTGAGTTTCTTTACCTGTGATCCTGCGCTTGGCCGCGATGCTTCGAAAGTCTTCAATTACCTGTCCGGCTATGCGCAGCCCGAGGGGCTCGAAAACCTGTTTATTTCGCCGCACTCTCTCAAGACCGGAATGCTGGCGCTGATCGAGGCCGAAGCAGCCCATGCACGGGCAGGAAAACCCGCGCAAATCTGGCTCAAGATGAACTCACTGATTGAGCCGGACATGATCGACGCACTCTATGCTGCCAGTCAGGCAGGCGTGAAAATCGATTGTGTCGTTCGTGGCATTTGCGGTCTGCGCGCCGGGATCAAGGGCCTTTCCGAGAATATCCGGGTTAAGTCCATTGTCGGTCGGTATCTCGAACATTCGCGTATCATTTGCTTTGGCAATGGCCATGGGCTGCCGCACAAAAAGGCACGTGTATTCATTTCCTCAGCAGACTGGATGGGTCGCAACCTGAACCGGCGGGTGGAAACAGCCGTGGAAATCAACAACCCCACGGTAAAGGCGCAGATCGTCAGTCAGATCATGGCCGCCAATCTGGCTGACACCGCGCAAAGCTGGTTGATGACCCCCTCTGGTGATTTCGTGCGACATGTGTTGCCCGAGGGCGAATTTTCCTTCAACTGCCATAGGTTTTTCATGGAAAACCCGTCGCTGTCGGGCCGGGGATCCGCGGGCGCCGCAGATGTACCAAAGCTGACGCACACGGAAGACGGCTAAGACCTATCATTTCGTCAAATGATGCAGACAATGGCGCACCGTTTCTTGACGATATCGCTGCTGGTTGTCATGGTTCCCTTGACACCTATGAGGCTGCCATGGACGGACACGACCCCTCTGAAACCGGCGAATGGACTCCATTTGGCAAGCCGCTGTTCGACGATCCGAAAACGCGGGCCCTGTCCCGCGTCGGCGTCGTCGACATTGGCTCCAACTCTGTTCGCCTGGTTGTCTTCAACGGCGCGGCACGCAGCCCGGCGTATTTCTATAACGAAAAAATCATGTGCGGCCTTGGCGAAGGCATGCGTGAGACGGGCCGCCTGAACCCCGAAGGCAAAGAACGCGCACGGTCCGCTCTGGCGCGGTTCAAACTGCTGGCCGAAAGCATGGAACTGCCATTGCTGAGCATCGTGGCAACAGCAGCCATGCGCGAGGCCGAAGATGGCGAGAGTTTTCGCAAAGAGCTGGAGGCCGAAACCGGCCTGACGATCTATGTGATTGATGGCGAGGAAGAGGCCCGGCTTTCGGCACAGGGCGTTCTACTGGGATGGCCGGGATCCTTTGGACTGGTCTGCGACATTGGCGGCTCGTCCATGGAGCTTGCTGAAATTCAGGGCGGTGAAGTCGGTAAACGGATCACTTCGGCGCTTGGGCCTCTCAAGTTCAAGGATCTGGACGGTGGCGCGCACGCACGCGCCGATTATGTCGCCGCCGAGATGGCCAGCCTCAAGGAGCACATGGGCTCACAGCGTGATCGCCTGTTTCTAGTAGGCGGCAGTTGGAGGGCCTTGGCGCGCATCGACATGGAGCGGCGCGGATACCCGCTGCATGTTTTGCATGAATATCGAATG
>JAHDIS010000110.1 GCA_020630695.1 Paracoccaceae bacterium
TCCGGCGACTCCGAGAGCGAAAAGCGCGGCTTCGTGCAGGCATTCGTCAACTAATGTCGCCCGCCAACCACCGGACGCCTTTTCTCCCATAGGCGTCCGGCAAATAAAAAGGGGCTGCGGAAAATCCGCAGCCCTTTTTGACGGATCGTCCGTCAAACCGTTTTACGGGAAATGGCAGGGGCAGCAGGGTTCGAACCCGCGACCTACGGTTTTGGAGACCGTCGCTCTACCAGCTGAGCTATACCCCTAAAGTCCGAGGCGTGGGGTACGCCATGCCAAGACCGAAATCAAGGCCCGTTCTGCGCCTTTGTTTCACGAAATTCAAAGCAAGCCTGCTCAGGCCGCGTTCAGATCCGCTTGGGTCACCGCCTGCGCGACGATTCCCTTGTCGAATAGTCTGGCCACTTCGCGATCATCACAGCCTGCAACTTCGGTCAGCACTTCTTCGGTGTGCGCCCCCAGGATCGGCGCGGCCACCGGCTTTTCCCGGGAATGACTGCCAAAATTGAACACGGATCCGGCAACCGGATATTGACCGACCCCAGGCTGGTTCATCATTTCAAACATTGGGTTGTCCGGCCCCAAATCTGCATCTTCCGACAAGGCTTCGGGTAGCGTTCTGAAAGGTGCCCAAGTCAGCCCCTTTTCGTCGAAAAGGGCGGCGATAACGGGCTTGGGTCGCGCGGCGAACCAAGGCGCCAGAATGGCTGTTATTTCGTGCCGCAGCCGCCAACGTGTGCCTTCGTCCCGCAAGCTACATCCATGCTCAGCCTCCAGCGTCTGCATCTGGGTGTCTGTTTCGGTTGCTTTGACGATTCCGCCCCACTGGCGTTCAGTCAGGCCAATCACCATGATCCGGGCGCCGTCAGCGCAGACAAAATCCTGACCATAGGCGCCATACAGTGCATTGCCCGCCTTGGGTCGGGAACGGCCAGACATCTTGGCCTCGGCAAGCATTCCCAGATGTCCAATGGTTGCTGCTGCAGCATCCTTGAGCGAAAATTCGACCTCTTGTCCCTGCCCCGTGCGCAGCCTGTGCCGCTCAGCCGCCAAAAGTGCCGAGACCACCATGTTGCCCGCCGCAATATCCCACGCCGGCAGAGCGTGCGCCACCGGGCCACTGCCTTCGGGGCCGGTCATGTGCGGAATCCCGAGCGAAGGGTTTACCGTATAATCCACCTGCGGCCGTCCCTTTCGATCACCTGTCAATGTCACCATCACCAGATCATCGCGATGCTGCGAAAGGGTTTCGTGATCCATCCATCCGCGAACACGCAGGTTCGTGATGAACAGGCCCGCGTCATCACCCGGTGCGGTGACAATGCGCGTCACCAGTTCACGACCTTCGGGGCTTTTCATGTCAACGGCGATAGACTTCTTGCCCTTGTTCAAGCCATCCCAAAACAGGCTTTGTCCACCCGGTGCCACAGGCCAGCGTTTGGCATCCAAGCCTCCGCCAATCCGATCAAAACGGATCACTTCCGCCCCCATCTGCGCCAGGGTCATTCCCGCCAAAGGCACCGCCACAAAGGCAGACCCCTCGACCACGCGCATGCCGCTAAGAACGCCGGTCATACTGTTTCCTCCCATATGGCGGTGGCTTGCATACCCTGATGGCCATTCTGGCCGGTAAAGAGCGACAGGCCGCATTCTTCATCGACAGCAACGATATCAACCGGCCCGGTGAAGACAGGATGCACGCCGCGATAATGGAAATCTGTCGGAACACGGCCGCGATGGGCCACAGCGGCCTGCATCAGCTTGGTCGCTTGCAATGGTCCATGCACAACGAGGTCGGGGTAGTGCTCAACGGATCGCGTGTAATCGAGATCATAGTGAATGCGATGCGCGTTGAACGTCAGGGCTGAATAGCGGAACAGACGGGTCTGCGACGCCTCGAATCCAGACATCAGAACTGGGTTCGTTGGCAGTGGCCGGCTCTTGGGTGGAGAATAGGCATCCGGCATGGGCAGATAGACGATGTCCTGCTGTTCCCGGATCGCCAAGCCGCGCTCTCCGGAAATCAGATGCTCAACCGTCACGAACACCATGGTTCCGGCGCCGCCTTCTTTCTGCTGGATGTCCCGGATCATCGATTGGCGTGTCAAAGTCTCGCCAATATGGACCGGACAGTGAAAATGAACCGAGCCACCAGCCCACATGCGGCGCGCAGATGGCATGGGTGGCAGAAATCCACCGGGCTGAGGATGCCCGTCTTCACCCAACTGTTCCATGCTCGCCATCGGAGGAAAGCCTGCCCAATGCCAAAGTGGAGGCAATGGATCGCCGTGTTCGGGCGCTGGGTCTTCTGCCGATCCAAGAGTTGCATGCATCATCTGCGCCTGACGGCGGTCAAGCCCACCGCACTCTTGGGCGTTGCGCCCTGTCCAAGCGACCAAATTTATCTGATCCATTTTCATGCTCCTCCCGCAGCGTTGCACCTAGAACTGCCGGAGAATCCGAAAAAATCAAATGTTTTTAAAGGCTTATGTGAATACAGCGGTATACCGTTTCAGTATGCCGCAGAATGCGATTTCGTTTAGTCATTGAAGTTTTTTGCAGAATCTCATGCTGCGATTGCAACGCTGCGCTGCGGCAGATCCCCAAGAAATTTTGTCGCAGCCCGGCCAGGCGCGCGTTTGATCCGCAGAACCTGAAATCCGAGAGTTATCTTTTGTCCGGTACAGGCGGGCCAAACCAGCCCAACCGGCAACAAAAAAAAGGGCCGCACCAATCGGAGCGGCCCAATTCTTTGACGTGCGTATAGATTTACGCGACGATTTTGGCGACGACGCCGGAACCGACGGTGCGGCCACCTTCGC
>JAHDIS010000077.1 GCA_020630695.1 Paracoccaceae bacterium
CAACGGTCTGTCTGTAGAGACGCCCGCAGTTCGTAACTAAAAATCAAGCCCGCGTCGGGGAACTGACGCGGGCTTTTCTTACTTAATTCATTCACACATGCGAATGTGTGCGAAATCGGAAAGATCCCTCCCATGATCTCAAGACGCGATTTTTTGCAGGTGTCCATGGCCGCTTCGGCTCTGTACGGCACGTCGGGCTTTGGCAATTGGGCGCGGCTTGCGGCGCAGCAAAGCCTGTCTCAGGACCAGCTTTTGCAGTTCGACACGTTTGGTAATGTCTCCCTGATCCACGTGACGGACATCCACGCCCAGCTAAAGCCGATTTTTTTCCGCGAACCGGAAGTGAACATCGGTGTGGGCGACAACCGTGGCGCAGTTCCTCATGTGACTGGCGCTGACTTCCGTAAACTCTATGGCATCGACGATGGCAGTCCCTCCCACTATGCGCTGTCGTATGATGATTTTGCTTCCCTCGCAAAGGGTTACGGGCGCGTCGGCGGGCTGGATCGTGTCGCCACGGTGATCAATTCAATCCGTGCAGATCGCCCTGATGCAATTCTTCTGGACGGCGGCGACACGTGGCATGGGTCATACACCTGCTACAAGACCGAAGGCCAGGACATGGTCAACGTCATGAATGCGCTCAAGCCAGACGCGATGACCTTCCACTGGGAATTCACTCTGGGTTCTGATCGCGTTGCAGAGATTGTCGAAGGTCTGCCGTTCGCTGCTCTCGGCCAGAATATTTTTGATGCCGAATGGGACGAGCCTGCAGAACTGTTCCCGCCTTACAAGTTCTTTGAACGCGGCGGCGTCAAGATCGCTGTCATCGGTCAGGCCTTCCCTTATATGCCAATTGCAAACCCTGGCTGGATGTTCCCGGAATACTCATTCGGTATTCGTGACGAGAACATGCAGGAAATGGTGGACGAAGTGCGTGCGCAAGGCGCGGAACTTGTTGTTTGCCTGAGCCACAACGGTTTTGACGTCGATAAGAAAATGGCTGGCATCGTCAAAGGTATCGATGTGATCCTGTCTGGTCACACGCATGATGCGCTGCCTGAGCCGGTTCTGGTCGGCGAGACGATCATTGTCGCATCTGGGTCGAACGGTAAGTTCGTTTCCCGCGTGGATCTGGACGTCCGCGAAGGCCGCATGATGGGTTTCCGTCACAAGCTGATCCCGATTTTCTCGGATGTGATCACGCCCGATGCAGATGTTGCTGCGCTGATTGATGAACAGCGCGCGCCGTACAAGGCCGATCTGGAAGAAGTCATCGGCCAGACCGACAGCCTGCTTTACCGCCGCGGCAACTTCAATGGGAGCTGGGATGATCTGATCTGTGATGCGCTGCTCTCTGAGCGAGAGGCCGACATTGCCATGTCGCCCGGCGTTCGTTGGGGGCCATCCATTTTGCCGGGTCAGGACATCACGCGCGAAGACATCTTCAACGTGACTTCAATGACCTACGGCAAAGCCTATCGCACTGAAATGACGGGCGAATTCATCAAGGTGATCCTTGAGGATGTGGCTGACAACATCTTTAACCCCGACCCCTATTACCAGCAGGGTGGCGACATGGTTCGCATCGGGGGCATGGGCTACCGCATCGACGTGAACAAAAAGCAAGGCGAACGGGTGACCGACATGACCTTGCTTAAGAACGGCGAAGCGATTGATCCGGCCAAAAACTACGTGGTCGCCGGCTGGGCCTCGGTCAACGAAGGCACAGAAGGTCCGCAGATCTGGGACGTGGTGGAGAACCACATCCGCAAGCAGGGCACAGTCACGGTTGCCCCCAACAATTCGGTTCAGGTGGTGGGGGCCTGAGGGCCTTCCATCCTTTGAAAAGGAGCAAGAACATGAGCAAAGAAACCAACGGCCCTTCGCGCCGCCAGTTTCTGACCAGCGCCGCCGCGCTTGGGGCAGGGACTGTGGCTGCAACAGCAGCACGCGCGGCTGGACCCGATCCGCTGATCACCGAAGTTCAGGGCTGGGCCTCTGGTCTGGGTGACGGTGTTGACGCAACACCCTATGGCCTGCCCATCGAATACGAAGCGGACGTGGTTCGCCGTAATGTCGAATGGCTGACCGCTGATACGATCAGCTCGATCAACTTTACGCCAATCCATGCACTGGACGGCACGATCACGCCGCAGGGCTGTGCTTTTGAACGCCACCATTCGGGTGCGATCGAGCTGCGCAAAGAAGATTATCGTCTTATGATCAATGGTTTGGTGGATACCCCGCTGGTATTCTCTTACGCTGATCTCGAACGGTTCCCACGCGAACAGCACGTCTATTTCTGTGAATGCGCGGCGAACACCGGCATGGAATGGGCTGGCTCGCAGCTGAACGGCGCGCAGTTCACACACGGTATGATCCACAACATGGAGTATACCGGGGTTTCGCTGCGGACGCTGTTGACCGAGGCGGGTCTGGATGCGGCCGGAGATCTGAAAGACAAATGGGTCTACGTCGAAGGCGCTGACGCATCGTCCAACGGTCGTTCGATCCCGATGGAAAAAGCGCTGGACGATTGTCTTGTTGCCTTCAAGGCAAACGGCGAAGCGCTGCGGATGGAGCATGGCTACCCTGTTCGTCTGGTTGTCCCCGGTTGGGAAGGCAACATGTGGGTCAAATGGCTGCGCCGTATCGAAGTGATGGACGGTCCCGTGGAAAGCCGCGAAGAAACGTCGAAGTACACCGACACACTGGAAGACGGCACGTCGCGCAAGTGGACATGGGTCATGGATGCCAAGTCCGTGGTTACAAGCCCGAGCCCGCAGTCGCCGATCAAGCACGGTCATGGCCCTGTGGTCATCACCGGTTTGGCATGGTCCGGCCATGGCAAAATCACCCGCGTTGATGTTTCGAAAGATGGCGGCATGACCTGGGAAACCGCACGTCTGGCCAAGGACGGCGAGAACAAGGCCCTGACACGCTTCTATCTGGATACGGAATGGAACGGCGAAGATTGGCTGCTTCAATCCCGTGCGATGGATGAAACTGGCTATGTCCAGCCGACCAAAGAACAGCTGCGCGAGGTGCGCGGTTTGAATTCGATCTACCACAACAACTGCATCCAGACATGGCATGTGAAACCCAACGGGGAGGCAGAAAATGTCGAAGTCTCTTAATCTGTTCGGCGGTGTATCGGCTGGCGTCATCGCTATGTTGTTGGCGGGCTATAATTTTGCCGACCGTAACATCGCTAAGGTCCCCGCTGATCTGCAAAAACTGGGTGCATTGTCGCCCAACGCGCTTGCCGCGTTGGAGGCCGAAAAAGCACCGGCAAAGGCAGAGGTCGCCGATGCAACGACAGGCGACGCCGCGCGCGGCGGTCTTGTCGCAGCAGCCTATGCTGACGAAGGTGGTGCAGGCAAAAACTTTGGCCTTGGACGTGTTGCCATGCCCGAAGAAATTGCTGCATGGGATGTGGATGTGCGCCCGGATGGCACGGGTTTGCCAGATGGTTCCGGCAATGCGTTCGACGGCGAAGAAATCTTCGAAGAGAACTGTGCCTCTTGCCACGGCTCTTTCGCGGAAGGCGTGGACAACTGGCCCAAGCTGGCGGGCGGAGACGGTTCGCTGGCGGATGAAGATCCGCTCAAGACCGTGGGCAGCTACTGGCCCTATCTGTCTACCGTTTTCGACTATGTGAACCGGTCCATGCCCTTCGGCAACGCGCAGTCTCTGAGCGCAGACGAAGTTTATGCCATCACGGCTTATATCCTCTATTCGAACGACATCATTGATGATGAGTTTGAACTGTCGAAAGAGACGTTCCTTGACGTTGAAATGCCCAATGCGGGTGGGTTCATCGTCGATGATCGTGCCGAAACCGAATATACGATCTGGCGCACTGAGCCCTGCATGGAAAATTGCAAGGACGCGCAGCCTGAGATCACCATGCGTGCGACTGTTCTGGATGTGACGCCAGAAGAGGAAGGCATGGAAGAAGATCACGCAGCAGCCGAGGCCGCGCCTGCACAAGAAGCTGCCGCCGTCGAAGTCGCTGCTGCCGCCGAAGAAGCGCCTGCCGAAGAAGCACCTGCAGAGGTCGCTGTCGCGGCACTGGATCCTGCGATGGTCAAGGCCGGTGAAAAGGTCTTCAAGAAATGCAAGGCTTGCCATCAGGTTGGCGAGGGCGCGAAGAACCGCTCTGGTCCGCATCTGAACGGTGTCGTTGGACGCGCGATCGGCAGTATCGATGGCTTCAAATATTCGGGTACAATGGCCGACATGGGCGGCGAATGGACCGAAGAAAAGTTGGCAGAGTTCCTCGCGGATCCGCGTGGATCGGTCAAAGGCACCCGTATGGCCTTTGCAGGTCTCAAGAAGTCTGACGATATTGCCGCTGTTACGGCCTATCTGAAATCGTTCGATCCATGATGAAGATGCGGAGTTTCTTTGCAGCTTTGGCTTTGGCGCTTGCTCTTCCGGCAGGCGCCTTTGCCGACAGCGACGGTGAGCTGCTTGGCGATGCCGAGCGGGGTGCCGATGTGTTTCGCAAGTGCACTGGATGTCACAAGGTTGGACCGGACGCGCCCAATCGGGCCGGCCCGCACCTGAACGAGATTTTCGGCCGCAAGGCGGGGAGCATCGAGGGGTTCAAATATTCCAAATCCATGCAACGCGCCTTTGGCGATGGGCTGGTTTGGGATGCTGAAACACTTGATGCCTATATCGAAAATCCGCGAGCCTTGATCTCGGGAACACGGATGTCGTTCCGTGGCTTGAAAGATCCTCAAGATCGGCATGACGTGCTTGCGTATCTGCGCCAATTCACGGCCAGCCCGCAGAATATCCCTGAAGCTGCCCCAACCGCCAACGCGCATGAGGTTGTGCTGTCGCCGGAAATTCTGGCGATCGTAGGGGATGCCGAATACGGCGAATACCTCGCTGCGGAATGTCTGACTTGCCACAAGCGCAGTGGATCGGATGACGGAATTCCATCTATCGTGAACTGGTATGAGGAAGACTTTGTCGTCGCGATGCATGCCTACAAACGCAAGGTCCGCCCCCATCCCGTCATGCAGATGATGGCGTCGCGCTTGTCGGATGAGGAAATCGCAGCGCTGGCTGCATATTTTGCGAAAATCGAACAGGATGGTTGAGCGCGCTTGCATATCCCTTGGACAGATCGGTGAACGCCGATCTGCGGGGCTTTGCAACATTTTGACTGAAACGAACGATTTGGCATCATGCGCCGCCCACTGGTTGGGCGGACGTATGCAAGCGGGCAGCAGATCCGCCACGCAACGCGCCTTCGGATTAATCCGGCGGGCGCGTTTCAACCGGAACATAGGGAAAGAGGCTTCGGTCTCGTTCAATTTGTTTCACACGAATATCCAATCAGGAGGAGACCGGATATGACATTGAACAGAAGGGCCTTTTTGGGCACCGCAACGGCCGCAAGCGCTACGCTTGCCGCGCCAATGGTGCGTGCACAGGCCAAGCCAAGAGCTGTTGTGATCGGCGGTGGCGCCGGTGGTGCAACCGCTGCGCGCTACATTGCAAAAGACAGCAAGGGTGAAATCGACGTCACGTTGATCGAACCTACCCGCACCTACTACACCTGCTTTTTCTCGAACCTGTACCTTGGCGGCTTCCGTACCATGGACAGCCTCGGACACAGCTACGCCACTCTGGCCGCGACTCACGGCATTAACGTTGTGCACGATTGGGCGATCGGTGTGGACCGTGACGCCAAGACGGTCTCTCTGGCGGGCGGCGGATCCGTTCCCTACGACCGTCTGGTGATTTCGCCGGGCATCGACTTTGTGGATGGCGCTGTTCCGGGTTGGGATCTGTCTACACAGACAGCAATGCCACACGCATACAAGGCCGGCACACAGACCGAGCTGCTCAAGCGTCAGATTGAGTCCATGCCAGAAGGCGGCACTTATGTAATGGTCGCTCCGCCGAACCCTTACCGCTGCCCTCCTGGCCCCTATGAGCGTGTGTCGATGGTGGCGCACTATCTGAAGGCCAACAATCCGACGGCCAAGATCATCATCGCTGATCCCAAGCCAAAGTTCTCGAAGCAGGGTCTGTTCGAAGAAGGCTGGCAAAAGCACTATGGCGGCATGATCGAACGCATTGGCCCCGACTTCGGTGGCGAAAACGTTTCGGTGAATGCGGCGGACATGACTGTCGATATCGACGGCGAAGTGGTCAATGCAGACGTTGTCAACGTCATCCCGGCCATGAAGGCAGGCGCGATTTGCGACGCAGCAGCCCTGACCGAAGGCAACTGGGCGCCGGTTTCCGGCCATACCATGCAGTCGCGTCTGGACGAGAACGTCCATATCCTCGGGGATGCCTGTGCACAGGGTGACATGCCCAAGTCCGGCTTCTCGGCGAACAGCCAGGCCAAGGTCGCGGCAATGGCCGTGCGCGGTGCGCTGACAGGCAGCCGTGTGTTCCCGGCCAAGTTCTCGAACACCTGCTGGTCGCTCATCGACACGGATGATGGCGTCAAGGTTGGTGCCAGCTATGAGGCAACCGACGAAAAGATTGCCAAGGTTGATGGTTTTGTCAGCCAGACTGGTGAAGATGCGGCCCTGCGCAAAGCAACCTACGAAGAAAGCGTGGGTTGGTATGCCGGTATCACAGCCGATATGTTCAGCTAATCTGATCCTATAACATCGGAAAAGGCGGGCGTTCATGCCCGCCTTTTTTGTTGCGGGAACTCAGGCGACCTTGAGCCCGTTCATGGAGCCCAACAGCTCTGGGATTTTTGCTTTGAACTTGAAGAAACCTGCGGTGGCATGAGGCCACGCGCTTGCATCGTAGTCGCGCAACACTTGTCGAACAGGGATGCTTTTTATCTGCTGCAAAGCCTCGGCAACCGGCCCGACAGGGGCATAAGGTGTCACGATTTGGTGCGTGCCCCGATCGCGGGCCCATGCGCCGATGTCCTGAGCGGGCAGAGAGACGTCAAATTGCCCAAAGCGTTCCTGCCAACGGACGGCCATGTCCGCGACAGCGCCGTTTCGGAATGTCAGGACACCCTCCGCCAGATAAAGCGGTGATTGGCTGGTCTGGACCGGCAAAACCGCGGCACCTACGACGTTCAGGCCGAGTTTGGCGAGGAAACCGGGGTTTAGGTCATCCTCGTGCAGCAAAACTGCGGTCGGCAGGGATGGATCCAGTGTTGCGCTCTGCGGGGGTGCAAGACGGGGCGGGTGCTCGCTGCCCGGTAGCGGGTCAGCGGATGTATTCAAAACACCCGGCGCCGGGCAGAACTGGCCTTCGGTGTACTTCGAGATATTGGACGCACGGGCGATGTAGTGTTTGCCGCGTGTTTGCAGCCCCGCCACCCACCGCCACGACAATGTATTGGACGCAGCGTCACCATCCAGCAGGTGCCGCATGAAAAAGTCAGCACCCAATTCCCATGGCAGCCGAAGCGTGAAAACCCAGATCGAGGCAAACCACATACGGGCGTGGTTGTGCAGATACCCGGTCTGGAAAAGCTCATGCGCCCATGAATCGAAACAGTCTATTCCGGTCTCGCCCTTGCAGGCGGCCTCCCATGTATCGCGCTGACCGGATTGGGTCTGAATTTGGTTCCATGCACGCCAAAGCCCGGATTTATACTGCGTCCAGACACTGGGCCTCATTTCCAGCCACCCTTTCCAATAGGTCCGCCAGAACACCTCTTGAATGAATTTTTCAGCGGCCTTGCTGGAATGACGGGCCAAAACGGCAGTCAGCACATCCTCTTCGGTAATCAGGCGATGCCGAATATAGGGTGACAAAACCGACACGGCCTCAGCGTGCCGCGCGGGCCCCAAAGCGTAGTTTCTCTTGGCGGCATAGTCTCGTCCGGCCTTTGGAACAAAGGCAGACAAACGGCGCAGCGCTTCGGTGTGGGTAGGCGAAAAGGCGTTCATGCTTGCTCCGGCTCGGGCTTGTGGGAAAGGCTAGGAGCCGGCGGCTGGCTTTCAAGGCGTGACAGCAAATTGAGGTCCGGCCCCTTGCAGCCCCCCTAGGCCAACACTAAGCTTCTGGTAACGCAACTCCGTTACCAATTCTCACGTGACAGCACAGGCAGGCAGGCGATCATGAAAGACCCTATTGAAACCTATATGAATCTCGTTCCCATGGTGGTTGAGCAAACCAGCCGCGGCGAACGGGCCTACGACATCTTTTCGCGATTGCTCAAAGAGCGGATCATTTTCCTGAACGGCCCTGTGCACGACGGCATGTCTTCGCTGATCGTGGCACAGTTGCTGCACCTTGAGGCTGAAAACCCCTCAAAGGAAATCTCGATGTACATCAACAGCCCCGGCGGCGTGGTGACATCCGGTTTGTCGATCTACGACACGATGCAGTACATCAAACCCAAGGTCAGCACGCTGGTGATCGGACAGGCGGCTTCTATGGGCTCGCTTCTGCTCACCGCTGGTGCGCCGGGCATGCGCCTGTCGCTGCCCAACAGCCGTGTGATGGTGCACCAGCCATCTGGTGGCTATCAGGGTCAGGCCACAGACATCATGATCCACGCCGAGGAAACGCTGAAGCTCAAGCGACGTTTGAATGAAATTTATGTCCACCACACGGGCCAGAGCCTTGAGAACGTTGAAAAGGCACTTGAGCGGGACAATTTCATGTCGCCAGAAGATGCGAAAGAATGGGGCTTGATCGATGAAATCGTCACCAGCCGCGACACCGGCGATGACGGCGAAGGCGACAAGAAGTCCTGATCGATTTTGAAAACACAGTGTCGTGGGCGGGCAAATTTTTCGCATTGCTCGCCCCGGCTGGCTCCCCTAAGCTGGAGCGAACAGGACGGCCAGCGGCTGCAAGCGTTTGTGAACAGCGCTTTGCGAGCCCGAATTAGGGCCAAGAAAGGTGCAAGATGGCAACGAATTCTGGCGGTGACAGCAAAAACACGCTCTATTGCAGCTTTTGCGGCAAGAGCCAGCACGAAGTACGCAAACTGATTGCGGGACCAACGGTTTTCATCTGTGATGAATGCGTTGAATTGTGCATGGACATCATCCGTGAAGAGACAAAAGGCGCTGGCCTGAAGTCCTCGGAAGGTGTGCCAACCCCGAGCGAAATCTGCGAAGTTCTGGATGACTACGTAATCGGTCAGGCCATGGCCAAGCGCGTTTTGTCGGTGGCGGTACACAACCACTACAAGCGTCTGAACCACGCTCAAAAATCGTCTGACATCGAACTGGCCAAATCCAACATCCTGCTGATCGGTCCTACCGGCTGTGGTAAGACATTGCTTGCCCAAACGTTGGCGCGCATTCTTGATGTGCCCTTCACGATGGCGGATGCCACGACCCTGACCGAAGCGGGTTATGTCGGCGAAGATGTTGAAAACATCATCCTCAAGCTGTTGCAGGCGTCGGAATACAACGTCGAACGCGCACAGCGCGGCATCGTTTACATCGACGAGGTCGACAAGATCACACGCAAGTCCGAAAATCCGTCGATCACGCGCGACGTGTCGGGTGAGGGCGTGCAGCAAGCCTTGCTGAAGCTGATGGAAGGCACCGTTGCCTCCGTGCCGCCACAGGGCGGGCGCAAGCATCCGCAGCAGGAATTCCTGCAGGTGGACACCACCAACATTCTGTTTATCTGCGGCGGTGCGTTCGCGGGCCTGGACCGGATCATCAAGCAGCGCGGCAAAGGCAGTGCAATGGGCTTTGGCGCTGATGTGCGCGACGATTCCGAAGCAGGCGTGGGCGAGACCTTCAAGGATCTTGAACCTGAAGATCTTCTCAAGTTCGGCCTGATCCCTGAATTTGTGGGTCGTTTGCCTGTGATCGCAACATTGGAAGACCTGGACGAAGACGCTCTGGTTACCATCTTGACCGCGCCCAAGAATGCGTTGGTCAAGCAGTATCAGCGCCTGTTCGAGATGGAAGAAACCGAACTGTCCTTTACAGATGATGCACTCAGCGCAATCGCCAAGAAGGCGATCGAGCGCAAAACCGGTGCGCGGGGCCTGCGTTCGATCCTCGAAGGCATCCTGCTGGACACGATGTTTGAACTTCCGGGAATGGACGAAGTGACCGAAGTCGTCGTGAACGAAGAGTCCGTGAATTCCGAAGCCAAGCCGCTGATGATCTACGGTGACAAGAAAAAAGAGGAAGCATCGGCTGGCTAAATCAGCCGTTACGCGCTTCACATCAGAATTGATGAATTGACACGGCGGGCTATCCCTTTGGGATAGCCCGTTCGTTTTCGTTGCCGTTGATGTCCTTGCTGCCCGGGCGGCGCCAGTCCTCGTAAAATTGCAGCAAGGTTCTCATGAGTTCTTGGATTGCGCTTGCGCATTTCGCAGATCGGTTTTTGGTAGTCATCCACCAGATTGTATATGTTCCCGCGCGGCGTGCGTTTGAGCAGGGTCTCATCCAGATCCCCTTTGGCGATGCCAATCGACTTGATCGTGATAGCCAAAAAATTTGGTAACAAACTGAATGGACGCGCTTTCCCAATTGGGCGGTTAGATCAGTGCTGCTTTTTCGCCGTATCCAAAATCATCGCGAAACATTTTCAGGTGGCTGCTGCCGAGGCAATTCCCACCACAAAATCTCTTGAAATTCCCGCTATTTCTGGAAAACACGGCGGTTGCGGGGGCCTCAACAACATGGGGCGCCGAACCAACAGTCAACCGGGAGAGACAGATGACCATCAGACGCATTTCGTCGGGCGGAGAATTCGAAGCAAAAGTCGGGTATTGCCGCGCCGTCGTCGCAGGCGGGTTTGTTCACGTCGCTGGAACAGTCGGGCAGGGCGAAACCGTAGCGGAACAGTGCCGTGATGCGTTGGCGACAATTCAGCGTGCACTGGAAGAGGCTGGCAGCAGTTTCGAAAAGGCCGTCCGCGTGAATTATTATCTACCAGAAGCGGCTGAATTTGAACCCTGCTGGCCAATCCTTGCCGAGGCCTTTGGTGCAAATCCTCCGGCCGCGACGATGGTTGAATGCAATCTGATCGATCCCAAATTCCGGATCGAGATTGAACTGACGGCTTTGGCCTAGTTTCCGATTTGCGCGATTGCTTGCACATGCGGCGCCGGGGCCACTGGACCTTGGCCCCGCTTTTCGCCATATAGGGCCAAGACATACAGGAGTCGTCCATGGGCATTCTCAACACTCTTTTGCGCGCCGTGACTTGGTGGAACGGTCAGACGCTGAACACCCAGCTTTGGACTTGGCGCAATGGCACCAAGGTGGGTGAGGATGAGCAGGGCAACACTTTTTACGAGACCCGCGACGGCAAGCGCCGCTGGGTGATCTTCAACGGCGAAGCCGAACCATCGCGCGTCAGCCCGGACTGGCATGGCTGGCTGCACCACACGTTCAAAGAACCGCCCACAGATCGACCATTGCCGCATAAGGCATGGGAAAAGCCACATCAGGAAAACCTGACAGGCACGGCGCTGGCCTATGCGCCTGCCGGTTCAATCCGGCGTGGTGATCCATCCACCCGCAGCGACTATGAGGCCTGGAGCCCGGAATGACCCACTCCACCACCGAGGTGTTGGTTGGCGGCGGCGTACTTGCTGCTGCCTTGGCGTTTGGGTTGTACGCGGTTCAAAGCACCGGCTTTCAGCTGCGTAGCGACGGATACGAATTGTCAGCATCGTTTCGGTCCCTGGAGGGCATTAGTGTTGGCACAGACGTGCGTCTGGCTGGCGTAAAGGTGGGAACCGTCACAGGTATCGACCTCAATGCAGAAACTTACCGCGCAGACACGGTTGTCACGATCCGTGATGACATCCAGATCCCGGACGACAGCGCGATTGTGATCGCCTCCGAAGGGCTTTTGGGCGGGAACTACGTAGAGATCAGCCCCGGCGGATCGCCTTTCTATTTCGCCGAAGGTGACGAGATACTCGACACCCAAGGGGCGGTCAGCCTTGTTTCTTTGTTGCTTAAGTTTGTGTCCGGAGAAGGCGAATGATCACTCGCTTTGCGTTTTTTGCTGCTTTGCTCGTGGGCGGGCAGGCGGCAGCACAGGTGGCTGTCAATTCAGGTGACGGGGCAGTTTTGCGCGGTCTTGATAAGCTGAATGCCAAGACCACGGACATGACCCTTTCCAATGGCCAGACATCCGAATTGGGTGCGCTTAGCGTGACACTGGGCGAATGCAGATACCCGCGTGGCAACCGGTCGGGCGATGCATTTGCGTTTCTGACCATCCGCGAAGCCGGAGTGGCCGAACCGGTCTACCGAGGCTGGATGATTGCGTCTTCTCCTGCGCTCAACCCGCTGGACCACCCACGCTATGATATCTGGGTGTTGCGCTGCACAACGTCCTGACCGTGCTGAGCCAGCGGCTCTGAAAGCAGGTCGGCATCTTCCATCAATGCTTCATCCAGCATCCTGCGATAGGCCGCTCGGGTGATTTCGACCCCGCCGAGCGATGCCAGATGCGGCGTCAGAAACTGTGTGTCGAACAGAACGAACCCGGTTCGGCGCAGATGGTCCACCAGCCATGCCAGAGCGATCTTTGATCCGTCCGTGGCGTTGGAAAACATCGACTCGCCGCAAAAGGCGCGCCCGACTACCACACCATAGACACCGCCAATCAGTTGGTCGTCGCGCCAGACTTCTAGCGAATGGGCATGACCTGCTTCGTTTAGGTCGACATAGAGGCTGCGGATTGCCGGGTTGATCCAGGTTTCAGAGCGGTCCGCGCAGGCGTCGATCACGCCGCCAAAGTCTTGGTTCAAGGTCACTTCATAGTCGTCACGCCTGAGCCGCTTGGCCAGACTGCGCGAGATGTGAAAGCCATCCAACGGGATGATGCCGCGGCGGCGCGGGTCGACCCAAAAGATATCCGGGTCGTCCCTATGCTCGGACATCGGGAAGATGCCAGTGCGATAGGCATGCAACAAAAGATCCGTGTCGACGGACGTCATGAGACGCGCTCTGGTCTTGGGATCACTTGTATTCTGCTGCTGATCATGCCCCTCAGGCTAGTCTTCCAGCCCGCCGGCCTCCAACCACTTTTCCAACCAGTGGATGTTGTAATCACCGGTATGCACGTCTTTCTCCCGCAGCAATGCGTGGAAAAGCGGCACAGTGGTGTCCACACCATCGACGATCAGTTCCCCCAGGGCACGGTTCAGACGTGCCAACGCTTCGGTGCGATCGCGCCCGTGCACAATCAGTTTGCCGATTAGGCTGTCGTAGTAGGGCGGAATTTTGTAGCCGTCATAAAGCGCTGAATCCATCCGCACGCCCAGACCACCCGGTGCGTGGTACTGCGTGATTTTGCCCGGGCTGGGCGAAAAGTTGGGCAGACGCTCGGCATTGATGCGGACTTCGATCGCGTGGCCGTTGATCTCGAGTTCATCCTGAGAAAACGAGAGCTTGTTGCCTGAGGCCACGAGAATCTGTTCGCGAACCAGATCTTGTCCAAAGATCGCTTCGGTGACCGGATGCTCGACCTGCAGACGGGTGTTCATTTCGATGAAATAGAATTCGCCGTCTTCATACAGAAACTCAATCGTGCCTGCGCCCGAATAGCCCATTTTGGCAATGGCATCCGCACAGATCTTGCCGATGCGTGCGCGTTCCTCGGGGGAAATCGAAGGGCCGGGGGCCTCTTCGAAAACCTTTTGGTGCCGTCTTTGCAGTGAACAATCGCGTTCACCCAGATGTACGCCACCACCCTGTCCGTCGCCAAAGACCTGAATCTCGATGTGACGCGGCTTTTGAAGGTATTTCTCGATGTAGACTTCATCATTGCCAAAAGCAGCCTTGCCTTCGGCGCGCGCCGTCAGAAAGGCGCTTTCCATTTCAGCTTCGGATGCGGCCACCTTCATCCCGCGACCACCGCCGCCGGCTGTCGCTTTGATGATAACCGGATATCCGAAATCGGCGCCGATCTTCTTGGCCTCTTCGACGGAGCCAACGCCACCAGTGGAACCCGGTACAACAGGAATCCCGAGGTTTGCCGCAGTTTCCTTGGCCGTGATCTTGTCGCCCATGGTGCGGATGTGTTCAGCCGAAGGTCCAATGAAGGTCAGGCCATGATCTTCGAGGGCCTGAACGAAACGCGCGTTTTCGGACAAGAAACCATAGCCGGGATGAATGGCCTGAGCGCCGGTCACTTCGCATGCTGCGATAATGGCCGGGATCGACAGGTAGCTGTCGGTGCCGGGCGCGGGCCCGATGCAGATGGTTTCGTCGGCCATGCGCACGTGCATGGCATCTGCGTCCGCAGTGGAGTGCACCGCAACAGAACGAATGCCCATCTCGCGGCAGGCGCGGATCACCCGCAGGGCGATTTCGCCCCGGTTGGCAATCAGGATCTTGTCAAACATTTGGCCGACCTTATTCCAGAATGACCAGTGGTGCGCCGTATTCTACCGGTGCACCATCTTCGACGAGGATACGTTTGACCGTACCAGAGCGCGGGGCAGGGATGTGGTTCATCGTCTTCATCGCCTCCACGATCAAGAGTGTATCGCCTTCGGATACTGTCGATCCGACGCTGATGAACGCAGGTGCACCGGGTTCGGCCTGCATATAGATTGTGCCGACCATGGGCGATGTCACCGCGCCGGGATGCGAGGCGGGATCTTCTGGCATGCTGGCATCTGCGGCGTCCGCAACTGGCGCCGGAGCGGCTGCAGCAGCAGGCGCTGCCGCCGGAACAGACATTGCAACAGGTGCGGCGGCGACCTGTGGCTGCATCCGGCTGACCCGGACATTCAGGCTGTCATCTTCGCCGTATTCACGTTTGACCTGCAGTTCGGTCAGGTCGTTTTCATTCAGCAATTCCGCCAGCGCCTTGATAAAGGCAACATCGGTCTCGTGGGTATTCTTGCTCATGCGGTCCTCGCCCGTTCCCATATCTTGGCTGCCTGGCCCGTTGTTCGTCGCAGCCTTGGCTGCACGCTTATAGGCCGAAGTTGACGCAGTGAAAAGCGGGGGGATTGCGGATTTTGGCTTGCCCTTGGCATTGAGGCTTGCATTCCTATGGGCAAAAGGGAGCGAAGCTATGAATATCGGGACATGGCTTGAGCGTGCCGCGCAGGTTCATCCGGATCGTCCGGCCCTGTTTCTGGGCACCGAGTTGGTCTCGGATTACGGGGCATTCGATGCGGCCGCGCGACGGCTGGCAGGGGGGCTGGCTGCCAAGGGTGTGAGCGCCGGAGACCGGGTCGCGCTGTTCATGAAGAACGTGCCGGACTATCTGATCGCGGAATATGCGGTCTGGTATCTCGGGGCCGTGGTCGTCCCAATCAACGCAAAGCTGCACCCCAAAGAGGCGGCGTGGATCGTCGAAAATGCGGGTGCGGAACTGTGCCTTGCCACCGCAGAACTGGCAGAGGGCCTGTCTGCGGTTTGCGCATGCGTTGTCATCCAGACCGGAGGCCCGGATTGGATGACGCTGACCCAAGGCGACCCGGTCGGGCATGTGGCGCATCGGCGCCCGGATGATTTGGCTTGGTTGTTTTACACATCCGGCACCACCGGCCGACCAAAGGGTGTGATGATTACGCACCGGATGTTGACGACCATGTCGCTCAGCTATCAGGTCGACTGCGACCAGATCAGGCCGGACGATGCAGCGCTATATGCCGCGCCTCTCAGTCACGGTGCCGGTATCTATAATATGATGCACGTTCTGGCGGGGGCTCGGCATGTATTTCCGCGCTCTGGCGGGTTCGATGAAATCGAGGTTCTGGACCTCGCAGAGGCGTTTGATGGCACGCATATGTTCATGGCGCCGACGATGGTTCAACGCTTGGCCCGCGCGGCCAAGATGCAGGGGCGAAATGGGAAAGGCCTGCGGACGATCGTTTACGCAGGCGGACCTATGTATAACGCCGATATCATCGAAGCGGTCGAGATTCTTGGCCCGGTATTCGTGCAGATTTACGGTCAGGGCGAATGTCCCATGGGCATCACGGCCCTGTCCCGGCATGACGTGACTGATCGCAGCCATTCGCGTTGGCGCGAACGGCTTGGATCGGTTGGACGAGCGCAATCAGCGGTCGAGGTGGCCATTGGGGCCGAAGACGGATCTTTGCTGCCTGCCGGAGAAACCGGTGAAATTCTGGTGCGCGGCGATGTTGTCATGCCAGGCTATTGGAACAATCCTGACGCGACGCAAAAGACTTTGCAGGGCGGTTGGCTGTGGACCGGGGACATGGGCCGCATGGATGCCGATGGCTACGTGACCCTCATGGATCGCTCGAAGGATATGATTATCTCGGGCGGCACCAACATTTACCCGCGTGAGGTCGAAGAGGCCCTGTTGGAACACCCGGACATTCAGGAAGTCGCCGTTGTCGGTCGGCCGAACCCCGAATGGGGCGAAGACGTGGTGGCTTTCGTCGTGTCAGACGTGCCATTGGTCACCGCCGATCTGGATGCCCATTGTCTCGACCGGATCGCCCGTTTCAAACGCCCCAAGGCCTATTTCCCCGTGGACGGTTTGCCCAAGAACAACTACGGCAAGGTCCTCAAGACTGACTTGCGGGATCGGTTGGCTCGGGAATGATCGCGGACGTGTGGTCTTGTGATTGCCCGGGTTGTTCTTCGGCCTGAGCATCAAGCAGTTGAGAGATTTTGATTTGCATGATCGAAGGCGGTGCCGTCTTGGGTTGGCCTTCGGTATCCCGGTCGCCCTGTTGGGCATTGTGCTGGGATGGGTGATCTCGCCACGGATCAGATGCGCTGCCATCAGAGGGTTGCACTGATGGCACCTGAGATGACTGAGCTTTCTGTTGTGCTGCTTCCGGCAGGCCAAGGGGATGACCCGTCGTCAGCGGCCCCGCGATCTGCGGCAGGCTGGGAATCTGCATGAGCGCTACTCCATTCAGCGCCCCCACGGGAAACAGGTTACCATATGCCTGCGATTACCGTATCGAAGCCGTTAAAGTTCGAAGCAGAATCGTCCGGTGAAGCGCGGAACTGAAAAGGGGCAGACCAACGGCCTGCCCCTCTTTGATGGTAAACGCGATATCTGTCTTACCGGTTCATTCTGTTATTGATGAGTTCTTCGACGACTTGAGGTTCGGCGAGAGTTGATGTGTCTCCGAGTGCGCCGTAGTCGTTTTCGGCGATTTTTCTGAGGATGCGTCGCATGATTTTGCCGGATCGTGTTTTTGGCAGTCCGGGGGCCCATT
>JAHDIS010000078.1 GCA_020630695.1 Paracoccaceae bacterium
GGTGAGCAAATCGCAATCGACGCCGATGGTGTGGCCCAGTCGCTGGAAGAAGCCGACAGTGTCATCATCATCCCCGGCTACGGTATGGCGGTTGCTCAGGCACAGCAGAGCGTGGCCGAACTGACCCGCCGTCTGCGCGCCAAGGGCAAGGAAGTGCGCTTTGCAATCCACCCTGTTGCGGGTCGTTTGCCTGGTCACATGAACGTGCTGCTGGCCGAGGCCAAGGTGCCGTATGACATCGTGCTGGAAATGGACGAGATCAACGACGACTTCCCGGAAACGGATGTCGCCATCGTGATCGGCTCGAACGACATCGTGAACCCGGCCGCTCAGGACGATCCAAACAGCCCGATCGCTGGCATGCCTGTTCTTGAGTGCTGGAAAGCCAAGCAGGTATTCGTGTCCAAGCGCGGCAAAGGCACCGGTTACTCGGGTATCGAGAACCCGCTGTTCTTCAAAGAGAACACGCGCATGTTCTATGGCGACGCCAAGGACAGCCTGAACGAGCTGCTTAACCGGATCTCATAATCCGCATGAAAGCGATTGCAGGGCCCGCTGGAAACAGCGGGCCCTTTGCTTTTGCAAAGTATGGGTTTGCAAACTATGCGCGTTGCGGACTTGCGGCAGCGCGGCATTTGCGGCAAAACCCTGCACAATGTTACTTGATACATGACGATCACACGGGGGACCCCATCATGACATTGACTCTCAACCGTCCGGTGCTGGCCGAAGCCTTTGGGCCAAGTGAAGGGGCCGCTCTGCGTCTCAAGCAGGCCGCGCTTGTTGTTCTGGGCATCGCCGTGCTGGCAGTGGCTGCAAAAATCAAAGTGCCAATGTGGCCGGTTCCGATCACCATGGGCACCTTTGCCGTGCTGACCATCGGTGCAGCCTATGGCGCACGCCTCGGTCTGGCGACCATCCTCGGGTACATGATCATTGGCGCACTGGGCTTTGACGTGTTTGCAGGCTCGTCCGCTGAAAAGTTCGGTCTGGAATACATGATGGGCGGCACAGGCGGTTATCTTGTGGGCTACGTGTTGGCCACGCTGGCGCTGGGTACTCTGGCGCGCGCGGGCTGGGATCGCAGCGCTGGCAAAATGGCCGGTGCCATGCTGATCGGCAATGCGCTGATCTACGTTCCGGGCTTGATTTGGCTGGGTATGCTCTACGGCTGGGACAAGCCGATCCTGCAGTGGGGTCTGACACCGTTCCTGCTGGGCGACGCGATCAAGCTGGCCCTGGCCGCTCTGGTTCTGCCTGCCGCTTGGAAACTGGTGGGCCGCGCGCGCGGCTGAACCGGGTAGGGCGCAAAAGGCGCCTGCCGATCTGGATTTCAAAGGCCGGGCCAAGTGCCCGGCCTTTTTGCATTCAGACCAACTCTGTCGCGATCTCGGCCCCTTTTTCCAAGGTGCGATGCACCGGGCATTTGTCGGCGATTTCCAAAAGCCGCGCGCGCTGTGCGTCGTCCAGATCACCGGCAAGCGTGATCCGTCTGACAAACCGGTCCGCGCGCATACCTGCGCTGGCTGCGGCGTCCTGTGCGTGCACCTTGTCGTGCGTTACATCCACCGACACATGCGTCAGCGGCCAGCCCTTGCGGCGTGCGTACATGCGTACCGTCATCGACGTACAAGCACCCAGACCTGCTGCTAGAAATCCATAAGGCGACATGCCGCGATTGGTGCCGCCATAGGCCAACGGTTCATCTGCCAGCATGTGATGGAACGGGCCATTCTGAATATCCTGCAGGAACCCTTTGGGATCGGCTTCGGATACGCGGGTCACGCCTTCGGGTGTTCCAATGGGCGGTGCCGGTGGCGTGAGCGAAAGGTAGCGGCCGGCCCAGGCAGCGATCACTTCGGCGGTGTATTCAGCGTCTGCCGCCTGCGAGATCAGGTGGTCCGCCTCATCCAGTGTGACAAAGCTCTTGGGGTGCTTGGCAGCGGTGAAGATGTTTGTCGCGTTGGAAATGTCGACAACTGAATCGCGAGGCGCGTGCAGCACCAGCAGGGCTTTCTTCATTGTGCCAATAGAGGCACCCTCGGGGTCAGCACTCAGATCATCCACAAAGGCCTGCGTGATCGTGAAGGGGCGACCGCCCAGATCGACCTGCGCCTTACCGCGCGCCGCGATCTGGGGCAGGGCCTCTTTGAATACATGGGTCACGTGTCCCGGATCATAGGGCGCACCAATCGTGACAACCGCCCGAGCGCTCTCGATCAGCGGTGCAACACGCAGCATGGCCGCGCCGCCAAGGCTGTGGCCGATCAGCAGATCAGGGGCCAATCCGCGTTGATCCAGATAGGCTGCAGCGGCCTGTAGGTCGGCAACATTCGAGCTGAAAGTCGTGTTCCCGAACTCCCCACCGCTATGGCCAAGCCCGGTAAAGTCGAACCGCAACACAGCAATCCCCATCGCCGCAAGCCGCGCGGCAATCCGCCGGGCGGCGGGGATGTCCTTGCCGCAGGTAAAGCAATGGGCAAAAAGAGCGGTAGCCAGATGTGGGCCTTCGGGCATGTCCAGACGCGCCGACAGCATGTCGCCGGAGTGGCCGGGAAAGGTAAGGCGTTCTGTAGGCATGGCGGGGTCCTTTGGTGTTGCGTTAATAGACTGGGCTTTCCCGGATGCGCGGGCAAGCTGCGTGTCAGTGCTGTCACGGCGCTGTGAGATAAGGTGTTCGCCCCGGTGAGGCATGTTTCAAACCGTCGGGTTTTTGTTTCGGGAATTGTCACATGAGCTTGATCAGGGGTTTTCTTGGCGCAGGGGCCTGGCTGGTGGCCGCTTTGGTGCTGGCTGGGTATTTTGGCCAATGGCATCCTGCTGCCGACAGTTTCGCGGTGTTCCGGGTGCCTCTCGCGATTTGTGCAATGCTGTTGTTCGCACTGGGGGCCAGAGGATGGCAGCGCGGACTTGGCGTGGCCGCAATGGTGGCGGTCCTTGTTCCGCATGGATACAGCCGTTTTATTCCCGCCAACGGTCCGGGCGACACGCCGGGCAAGGCGCTGACCCTGTATCAGCAGAACCTGCTCTTCAGTCGCAAGGAAGATCAGGCATGGCTGGAGGCTGTCACGCGTCAAATGCCCGACGTTTTGACCCTTCAAGAGGTTTCAGGGCGCAACAAGACCATTCTTGCGGCCTTAAAAGACCAATATCCGACGCAGATCTATTGCGACTTTGCGACGGTCGGTGGTGTGGCCGTGCTGTCCCGGCTCCGGGCGGTTCCCGGCACTGCGCGCTGTGCTGGTCGGGAAGGGGCCGCGGCTGTTCAGCTCATGTCAGAGGGTGGGCCAATCTGGTTGGTCTCCATTCATCTGCATTGGCCATGGCCCTATGGTCAGGCTGATCAGGTTAACAGACTAGAGGCTTTCCTCAGTGGATTGGACGGTCGGGTGATCCTCGCCGGGGACTTCAACGCCGTTGCGTGGTCACATACGGTTTCTCGGATCGGGCAGGCCAGCGGTACGCGTCGCGTCGGCACTTATTCTGCCACCTTTGAGCTGCCGGTGATTCCGCTGCCTGTGGGCATCGACCACGTCATGGCAAGCAAGGGTTTTTCCGCGACCGTTTTGACCCAACCTAAATTGGGCTCGGACCATCACGGTGTTTTCGCGGCCTTCGACTGGGACTGATTGGGCGTTGTCGCTCAGCCCATCCTGCTTTGCAGAACCTTTGGCAGAATTTCTGGTAGATCCTCGGCGATCAGGCCGGGACCAAAGCTTCGCCCACATTCCACATGCAACCAAGCGGCGGTTTCAGCGGCCTGCATCGGCTCAAAGCCGCGCGCCAAAAGCCCTGTGATGAAGCCCGCGAGAACGTCGCCTGATCCGGCAGTGGCAAGCCAGGGGGCTTGGCGCTCGTAGAGTGCGGCATTGATGGCAGTGCGTCCGTCGGGTGCGGCAATGACGGTGTCCGGGCCTTTCAGCAGAACCACGCAGCCTGCCCGCGCTGCGGCGTCTCGCGTGGCGTCGACCTTGGAATAGGCCGGGCCGGTTTTGGCCGGAGCGTTGAGCTTTTGAGCGATGTCTGGGAACAGCCGGGCAAATTCGCCCATATGGGGGGTCATCACGCAAGCGCCGTGGAGATTGGCAAAGAGCATTTCGGGATTGTCGGAAAAGGCGCTGAGCGCGTCAGCGTCCAAGACCGTTGGCCGTTCAAAAGCCAATGCCGCAGGCACCACGTCCCGCGCCCGTTCCAATCCCAGTCCCGGCCCGAGGCAAAGCGCATTCAAACGCGCGTCGCTCAGCACCTCGGTCAGCTCTGCCGCGTCTTCCACCCGCCGCATCATCAAACCGGTGATCTGACAGGCCACTTCCATCTGCGCCGATCCGGGCACCGCCAAAGTCACCAGCCCCGCGCCGATACGCAACGCCCCGCGCGCAGCCAGTCGGGCAGCCCCGGTCTGGCCAAAACCACCTGACAGAACCAAGGCGTGTCCATGGGTGTATTTGTGTCCACCCGTTTCGGCCTTGTCGATCAAGCCGACGCAGCCTTGAAGCAATTCAGTGATCGCCGGTTGCGGCGCAACAGCATCCAACATGTCCTTTGCGCCAAAGCCAGGGCTCTCCATCTCAAGCGGATCGGTCCGTGACGCGGCGTCTGACAAAAGGGCGGTGAGGCCTGGCGCAATCGAGCTGGCGTGCCGCTGGTTTTGAATGGCATCAAGGCCAATATCCTTCACGCGCAGGCTTTGGGCCTGCGCATCACTCAGATAGTGGGCCACGCGCGGGCGATGAAAGGTAACGGTCAGGTCGGTACGCCATGCGGTGTCAAAGCCGTCTTCTCCAACCAGCCATTTGCCTGAGTCCGAACAAAGCCCGCTTGGCACATCGACATTGACGGACTTCAGAAAGCAAACCGGAACAACGCTGCGAAAGCTGCTGAGTGCAAGGCGCAAATCAGCTTCCAAGCCTCGGCTCAGGCCCGTGCCGAAAATCGCATCCAGAAGGATCCCGTCTTCGGAGGGATCCAGAGCAACAGAACTGGCCGCATCCATGTCGAGCATGTCACTTGTTGGGCCCAAAGCTTGCCAGCGTTCGAAATTTGCCTTCGCATCCGGCGGCAGTTTTTCCGGATTGCCATAGAGGAACACCTCGACTGTCCAGCCACGTTCCTTCAGCAAACGCGCCACGACGAACCCGTCGCCACCGTTGTTGCCCGGACCGCAAAGCACCAAAGCGCGATGCGTGCCCTGGGCCAGCTCGGGCCACTCTTCCATGACAGCTTCGACAACCCCAGCGCCCGCCCGTTCCATCAGCTCAAGTCCGGTCACCGCGCCGCTGTCAATCGCCGCCTGTTCCATGGCCCGCATCTGGGCTGCTGTCAGCAATTGTGCCAAATTCTGCTCCTGTCGCCGTACCCGCTATGGTTGGGCCGTTCACTGAATCTTTGACATAACACCCCGACCAATACCACACTGCCTGCATTCTATAGGTGGGACTTCGCGCTGACGTATTTCAAAAGCGCTTTTGATTTTGTTCCTGTTATTGCCCTTTTTCGGCGTGTGGTCCGCTTTCCTTGATGCTGAAAGGAGCGCAACCATGCCCAGTTTTCTAATCGACAATTCTGTCACCGCGACACAAACCCTGAACAACAATGAAGGCGGATCAATCGGCCAAAACGGGTCGGTCCTGACCCTTGGAAATGGCATTGTCATGTCCGGGAATTCAGACCTGATCGTCAACGGATCTATTCAGGCCTTTGCAACGGCCATTGAAGCGTCTGGGACGACGCAATTTGAGTTGGTGGTTGGCGCATCGGGTTCCATTTTATCTGCGGGTAACGGGATCACGGCAGATGTGACGACCGAAAGCCTCGTTCTGAACAGCGGGACGATTTCCGCCGTGGGAACGGCACTTTCCCTGACCGCGGATGCCGCTGCCGTGATACCTGTAAACCATGATGTGGTGAACACAGGCACGATCACCTCGACCTCAACGGCTGTGGTTCTTGAGATAGCCAACTCTGGCTTTACCGAGTTTCAGAACCACGGGGTGATCAGTGGAACCAACGAAGGCATCGACAATTCCGCATCTGCAGACGGGATTACCTTTGTTACCAACACAGGCACCATCACAGGCGGCCAGCCCTTCAACCCGTCCGACTTTGCCTATTTGGGCGGAAGTGGCGCTGACAATCTGATCAATTCGGGTGTCATTAACGGCAATATCAGCCTTGGTGGCGGGTCCGACTTTTTCGATGGCCGGGGCGGGACCCTGAACGGGACCTTGCGCGGCGATGATGGCAACGATGTTTTCCGCATTGACGATCCGACCGTCGAAATCGTCGAGGTCGCGGGTGAAGGCAATGCGGACCGGGTGGAATCCTGGGTTGATTATGCTTTGCCTGACTTTGTCGAACGGCTGACCCTTATGGGTGCCTCGGATCTGAATGGCGTTGGCAATGCGCAACGCAATGTTCTGACCGGCAACGCGGGCAACAACTATCTCGATGGTGCGCGGGGGAACGACATCATTCGCGGAGGCCTGGGCAATGACTACGTGACCGGCGGTGTGGGCAACGACGACATCAGTGGCGAAGATGGCAATGATACGCTGCTCGGCGCGACCGGTGATGACACGCTGGGTGGCGGAGATGGTGACGATGTCCTGAGCGGCCACAACGGGCGCGATTCCATTGATGGGGGTGAAGGCGACGACGTAGCCCATGGTGGGGCCCTGAATGATACTCTGCTGGGTCGAGAAGGGGATGACACGCTGTCTGGCGGCTCGGGCAACGATCGCCTGCTGGGAGGCCCGGATGCCGACCTGCTGCGCGGCGGTTTTGGTGATGACGATCTGATTGGCCAAAACGGCGAAGACACATTGGTGGGCGGCGGCGGTGCTGACACGCTGGCTGGTGGCGGCGGTGCAGACCATTTCGTATTCACCTTGGACCAGCAGCCATCGCTTGCGGTGATCGACGTGGTGACAGATTTTACGGTGGGCGCGGACTATCTGGATTTGCGCCCGCTTTTCGAGGGGGTGTTCGAGGTGAATATTCTCGGTGGCTTCTCGCTGGGGGGCACGCCCAGCGTCCGCACCGTCGAAGTGGGTGGCGATACCCGTGTGTTTGTCGATCTTGATGGAATCGGTGGCGCGGAAATCCGAATAGATCTGATTGGTACCGTCGGCGTGACCAGCGATGATATCCTTGGCTGATCTTCTGATCTGGGCTCGGTAAGGAGCCCGGAACCACCGCAAGTTTTCAAACTGCACAAAAAATAGACAAAACGATCAATAAATTTGCAGAGCGCTTTTTTACAGGCTAAGGGCCCTGTGCCTGCAGGCCTATCTGATTGTGGCCTTGCACTGGAAATGATCTGCACACCTACGGAACCAAAGTGAGGAGCACGGCCATGAAAAAGATCGAGGCGATCATCAAGCCTTTCAAACTCGACGAGGTCAAGGAAGCCCTTCAAGACGCCGGCATTCAAGGCCTGAGCGTTGTCGAAGTTAAAGGTTTCGGCCGTCAGAAAGGTCACACCGAACTGTATCGCGGCGCGGAATATGTCGTCGACTTTCTGCCGAAGGTCAAAATCGAGGTCGTTCTGGATGACGATCAGGTAGATGGCGCGATCGACGCGATCGTTTCGGCTGCCAAGACGGACAAAATCGGGGACGGCAAGATTTTTGTCAGCCCGGTAGAGCAGGCGTTGCGCATCCGTACCGGTGAAACCGGCTCCGAGGCGCTCTGACGGGCGACCGATCAAGAACACGAACCAACTTTCTATCAGACAAGGGAATAGCGAAATGAGCGCAAAAGATCTGCTCAAGATGATCAAGGATGAGGAGGTCGCCTACGTCGACATCCGCTTCACCGATCCACGTGGCAAGCTGCAGCACGTGACCGTAATGGAAGATCAGGTCGACGAGGACTTCCTCGAAGAAGGCTTCATGTTCGACGGCTCGTCCATCGCGGGCTGGAAGTCGATCGAAGCGTCGGACATGAAACTGATGCCCGACTGTGACAGCGCCTATATCGATCCGTTCTATGCGGAAAAGACAATCTGCGTTCACTGTTCCGTTGTTGAGCCAGACACAGGCGAAGCCTACGAGCGTGACCCACGCGGTACAGCTCAGAAGGCCGAGGCATACTTGAAGTCCTCCGGCATCGGTGACGTATCCTACTGGGGC
This sequence comes from Paracoccaceae bacterium, assembly GCA_020630695.1. Taxonomy (GTDB): domain Bacteria; phylum Pseudomonadota; class Alphaproteobacteria; order Rhodobacterales; family Rhodobacteraceae; genus Thalassococcus_A; species Thalassococcus_A lentus. The sequence continues at coordinate 8,133 of JAHDIS010000078.1, forward strand.
CCGGAAGCGGAATTCTTCCTGTTTGACGATGTGCGCTTCAGCAACTCGATCAACAAGGTATCCTACGAAGTCGACGCGATCGACGCATCGTGGAACACCGACACAGAATACGAAATGGGCAACACCGGCCACCGTCCGGGCGTTAAGGGCGGTTACTTCCCGGTCAACCCAATCGACGACGGCCAGGATATCCGTTCCGAAATGCTTTCGACCATGAAGCGCATGGGCATGAAAGTGGACAAGCACCACCACGAGGTTGCGTCCTGTCAGCACGAACTGGGCCTGATCTTTGGCTCGCTGACCACACAGGCGGACGAGCTGCAGAAGTACAAGTACGTCATCCACAACGTGGCACAGGCCTACGGCAAGTCGGCAACCTTCATGCCCAAGCCGATCTATGGCGACAACGGCACCGGCATGCACTGCAACATGTCGATCTGGAAAGACGGAAAGCCTCTCTTTGCTGGCGACAAGTATGCTGATCTGTCTCAGGAAGCGCTGTACTTCATCGGCGGCATCCTGAAGCACGCAAAAACGCTGAATGCCTTCACCAACCCTTCGACAAACTCTTACAAGCGTTTGATCCCGGGCTTCGAAGCACCTGTTCTGCGCGCATACTCTGCTCGTAACCGTTCTGGCTGTGTCCGTATTCCATGGACCGAAAGCCCCAAGGCCAAGCGTGTTGAAGCGCGTTTCCCTGATCCAAGCGCGAACCCATACCTGTGCTTCGCCGCTCTGCTCATGGCCGGTCTTGACGGTATCAAGAACAAGATCGATCCCGGCGAGGCGATGGACAAGAACCTCTACGATCTGCCTGCAGAAGAGCTGGCCGGCATCCCGACGGTTTGCGGCTCCCTGCGTGAAGCAATCGAGTGCCTTGAAAACGATCACGACTTCCTGCTGGCCGGTGACGTGTTCACCAAAGACCAGATCGCGGGCTACATCGAGCTCAAGATGGAAGAGATCGAAACCTACGAGCACACGCCGCACCCTGTTGAATTCGGCATGTACTACAGCTGCTAATTCAGCAGCCGGGCGGTTAAACCCCGCCATGAGACAAGAAATGACAAAGGGCGCTCAGACCGGGCGCCCTTTTGTTTTGCGAAAAGGAAGCGGCAGTTGCTGCTCTACGGCCCTGCGCGTGTCCATTCGCAGAGTTCGTGACCAGATTGGCGTGATTCGCGCTGGGATTGCATTGATTACCCATCAACAGTTGTGTTGATCGGGCCGGATTGTCTGCATTTCAAGGGGAATCTCTGCGCAGGCGCGTCAGAATGGATTGGGGGCAGAGCGGTGAAACGAAAAAAATGCAACTTTCTGTGTCCGGTCTTTCATGCAGAACCAGCCCTGAATCGGGCATAAAGTGGTCATACGAAATGGATTTGACCGTCGTTTATGGCGAAACAGTCAGAATGTGGTGTTCCATTGCCCAAGTTCGCTGAATTTTGTCAAAAAAGTGGGAAAGCGGCCTTTTGTTGGCCATCGATCCTGCATGTGATTTCCGCAATTGGATTTGAACGTGTCGTTAACCATTAGAAAAACGCCTTGGGGAAACCAACCATGACCGCGACACAGAACACAGCATCCGCAACCCTGATTGTCGAAGAGACGCAGTGCATTTCACTGCCCCATGTCGCCGAGGTCTTGTGCATGACACTGGAAGCATCAGGGACGTCGGCGGTGTGCGATGTCGATCTGACGACGTTGACCGTTGAATCGGCCGGAATGTCACTGACTATGCGGCTCGCGTTCATCCAAGACGAAACCAAGTTGTCCGTCACATTGCGAGACGATGATGCGGCTTCTACTGAAACAGTACTTGCCCGGCTGGCGCCTCTGACTTTTGCTCTGGCCGTGCAACTTCCTGTCTCGCATGTGATTTGGGCAGATACTGACCTGCGCATTCCACGAGACACGTTTGTGAAAGGTCTGGCAGACCAGTTTGGTGCAGTACAGGCAAAAACCGACGATTGCGCGCAGAGCGAAACAAACAACGTAACAAAAATCGCTCCACGCCGCATCAAGCCATCCGGTGCGCAAGTTTTGCGCCCGGACTTGGCCCATGTCGATCCGAAAATCGCTAAGTTGCTACCAGTCGTGGACAGCGGAACACTGTTGCAGGCGGCCAACAAATCCAGCGCTATTTCCGAGCATCGTTTTGACGCGCATGTATTCGCCTATCAGGCAGATATGCGCAAAACACTCTTGCGGGATGCCAGCGAAGAAGAGTTGAAGGCAGTCGAAGCCGAACGCGGCCCGATCCCCGTTGAGGTTCGGTTGTCCACATGGGCCGTTTCGCTTTCCGTCGCCACGATTTCCTTGCCCGTGGCTGTACCAGTGATGGCATACAATGTGGCCCGTGGCGAAGACATGCGGGTTGCATCACTTGCCATGGGTCTGGCCGGTTTTTTCATGACCCTCAGCAGCAGCGGCGCGATGGCTTCCATCAGCTTCTGATCAAAACCGGCACAAAATTTCCAAAGGCCAGAGTTGATCCTCTGGCCTTTTCGCATGGAAAAGACAGGAATTATTGTGCCGCATACAGCCTGATTAATGAAAGCGCCAAACCAACCCTATTGTTGACAGATCACGAATTTTAACAGGGTGATGGTCCTAAACTAGACATGTGAACCGCATGTCCTCCGCACAATTCCTTTCGAGACTGCTTGCAACAAAAAAGCAGTTTCCAAAGGAGACGCAGATGACAGGCACGAGCTCATTTACTGTCAAACTGATCCTGCAGCGCGAACAGTTGGTGTCGCTTCCCAAAGTTTCGGAAATGGTGGCCGAGGCGATCGGTGATCCCTCGATCCTGAGGACGACCGAAGCCGGTTTGACCCGATTGAGTTTTGGCTCTGGCCAATCGCAATACCGGCTTGATTTGGCTTTCGTGCAGGACGAGACAATGTTGTCCCTGACGGCGATCAAGTCGGGGGCCAGTGAAAAGACGACGCTCAAGCGACTAGCGGTGATCGCCTATTTCCTTGTCACTCGATTGCCTGTGAGCCACGTGATTTGGACAGGCTCGCAATCACGCATTCCCAAAGAGGCCTTTGTCGCGGGCTTGGATGATCACCTCGCCGGACGCTACGCGCCAAGGCGGCCGCTGGACAGGCCGGTTGTACCGCGGCGTGTGATCAGGAGCGCGAACCAAAATGCTGTACCGCGACAGCGCCCTCTGGCTGTTCCGAATGGCCATGGGGACTGCGCGGCCGAGCGGCAACTCCAGCCGCTTGGCCGGGCGGCGGTCTTGGAAACGGACTGGACTGAATTGGAGAGCTGCCTGCGTGATGTGATGTTACGCGAGGCAACCGCCGAGGAGTTGCAGGCGGTCGAAGGCCCAGCCAGCACAATCCCTGTTGAGGCGCGTCTGTCGACGTGGGCCGTGTCACTGACGGTCGCGACCGTCGCTTTGCCCATCGCGATTCCGTTGTTTGCGCACAACCTGACCAAGGGCGAAGACATGCGTATTGCATCCCTGTGTATGGGCCTTGCCGGGTTCTTTTTGGCCCTGTCTGACAGCGGCGCGATGGACGTGGTCGTGTTCTGGGCCGGATGATCGGTCTGTTTGATCGCAAAGGCGTGGTTGGTGGGGTCATGTATTCCCCCTTGGCCACTATGCGATTATTTGCATATTCTGCGGGCAATTGATCATTACCCGGAGTTTATCATGCGTCTTACCCTTTCAGCCCTTTGTTTGTCGGCCATGGCGGCGATGCCAGCCTTTGCCGCGGATTGCATTACGTCCAAAGGCAATTGGAGCGCTTACAAAAGCCATTTCGCGGGCGATGCGAAGTCTTCGGGCGTGGGGCAGCGCGGTTTGCAGGCCCTGAACGGCGCAAGCCTCTCCGGGATCACCTGGCGCTTTGAATCGTCGCCGTCATCGCAGAAGGGCACTTTGCAGGCAGACCCCGCACGGTTTCTTGCCAAACGGTCGGGCAGCAGCGCCGATGATCAAACGGGTGCGCAGCAAGGTTGCCAAGAACCCGAACACCTTTAGTTCGATCGAACGCCGTTATGGCGTGCCCGGTTCTTTGCTTGCGACGATCTGGGGGCTCGAAACCAGCTGGGGTGGATATCTGGGAAAAACCAAGATCGTCGATGGTGCTGTAACGCTCGCATCCTACTGCCGCCGCCATCCAAGGTTCGAGCCGCACGCAGTCGCTGCGCTCAAGATGGTGGACAAGGGGCTGATTACCCCCGGCACGCAGGGCGGCCCATCAGGTGAGTTGGGGCACATGCAGTTTCTTGCGGGCAACTGGCTGCGCTACGGCGTGGATGGCAACGGCGATGGACGTGCTGATCCTTACAATGCGGTGGACGCTCTGGCTTCGGCAGCGAATATGCTGGCCAAGAACGGTTGGAAAGCCGGGCAGCCCTACGGTGATGGAACGCGCAACTTTGAAGTTCTGAAGGTATGGAATGACAGCGGTAACTACCTCAGAGCGATTGTCTACGCCGCTGCGCGGGCGCAATAGACAGATTCTGTGCTGAAGAGCCTTTAAAATGTATACAACCTTAAGTGGGCGCTTTTGGGGCGCCCATTATTCTTTAGGGTCACATTAGGGCGGCTAATGTGACCAAAAAACGATCTTTTGCCCGAATTTGACCAAGATTTTTCGGTCTACAGAGCCTCAACCGACTGTTTGTTTTCGTACCGAGGTTCAAAGAAATGACCGTGAATCCAAAGCCATATGCAGGGCTGGTTCTTCCTGATGTATCTGATCTGGAAGTGATTCCTTATCTGGAAACAGCATCGCGCTGCCTTGCAGAGCTGGAACCTTGGTCGGATCGTGCGCCCCGCATCAGCGAACGGAAGTCGGCCGTTTTCGGCGACAAATACGCGATCAAGATACGCGTAGAAGAAGACAGCATCTATGGCCCTCGGGTTGTCATGACCGCAATTGCGCGCAACCCGGAACGCGACACCGAAGAGGTGCTTGCGAAACTGCTTTCGGATACAGTTCTGGCGTCTCTGGCGCATTCTTCCTGCGACATCATCGAATGGGACTCCCCGGACGTTTTGATCGGGCGCGATGATTTCATCCGGTTGCGCAGCTATGTCTCACCGCTGCGAGACAACGTACTTCAAGCCGGCGCCGCGTTCGAACAGCAAGAGGTTGTTTTGAACGACGTGGAAGCCGCCGAATACGAACATGAGCAATTCATGCGCGAAGGGATTGGCATGCCAATCGAACTGGACGCGCCAAAACCCAAAGTCGCGGACGCGCCAGCACTTGCCGTGAGCAAGGTACGCGAGCGTTTGGCCGAAAATTCGCCCGAAGAGATCCGCATGGGTGCGGCAAGCTGGGCTATGACGGGCGTGGTTGCGCTGTTCAACCTGCCGGTCGCGGCGGCACTGGCGGTGTTCGGCGCAGCGCGCGGGATGGACTTCCGGCTCGCAACGCAAAGTCTGTCAGTGACCATGTTGTTCGTGGCGCTGTACAATTCGAATGACGTTGGGCGTCTGTTCCAAACCATTCTTTACTGAAGATCATAACCGGATCTTTCAGCCCGACCCGAATTGGGCATCATAGGATGCCCGGGTCACCTGATACGTATGGATCGAGAAGACCGCTGCGCCAGTTTCCGGCAGGCGCAGTATGCACTGGCGCTCGCTGCGGAAATAACCGCCTTCGTGCGCTGGTGGGGCTTCGCGCGGGGCGAGCGCGGATCGCGGCTGGTAAAGTGCCGGGTCGTCGTACCACAGCGCGTTGAACCGCCACAGCGGTTTGCCTGCGCGCACCCCGTCAAACAGTCTCTGAACGCGCCGGGCCAGCAAACCGTCATACACATCCACCGGCCCATGCACGGCAAACAGACCTTTGCCCGCTTTTTCCGACAGCGTCCAACTGGCCGGGAAGCACAAAACCGCGCCCATCAGCGCATGCTCGTTGCCCTGTTTGATCATCAGGCAAAAGTCTTCCTGAAAGATCTGCCCAAGGGTCCCCAAAGGATCGTCCAATGACAGGGCCACCACGCGCCCATCCGGGCATGTGACCTGATCGTCCGTCACGGCAAAGCCGTCAGGGCAATGTTTCAGCGCCATCAACAACAGCTCTTCTGCGGCTTGCTGTGCGCTGGTGTCCATCCAAAGCACACTGTCACGCTGAGACCGCAGCAGGCGCAGACGTTCCGCCATCTGCGCGGCATAGGCATCGTCTACGTGCAGCCATTCCTCTGGCTTGAGTGGCGCAACGCCGGGCAGGGCAGGGCGGCGGGTTGCGTCATAGGGAAGGTTCGACTGGCAAATCATATCGCAATGATTGCGGGTATTCGCAGCCCTGCGCAATGACGTGAGCGGGAAAAAACGATCCGAAAACGTCAATCGCAGGTCGCGATTTGTCATGCAGCCCATGTTCAATCGCCGCAGCCTGAATGCACAATAATGAGGCGCATCATGAACACGCACTATCGTGACACCCGCAAGATTGACCCGACCCGTGGCGCGACCCTTGGGGACAACACACCAAACGATGCCGACCGGGTCGAGATCGGCCCGACGCAACTGGCCTATGGTGAATGGGCCGCAGCGGGGCTTGAACTGCCTGACCTTCAGGTGATGCGCCGCTACCGGTGGCAACGGCTTGTCGATCATATTATCGCGCGGGATTATGCGGGGCTTCTGGTCTTTGATCCGCTCAACATTCGCTACGCCACTGACAGCACCAACATGCAGCTGTGGAACACGCACAATCCATTTCGGGCGGTTCTGGTTTGCGCTGATGGCTATATGGTGATCTGGGACTACAAGAACTCGCCTTTCCTGAGCAGTTTCAACCCCTTGGTTCGCGAAGCGCGCTCAGGTGCGGACCTGTTCTACTTTGATCGCGGGGACAAGGTTGATGTTGCTGCCGACGCCTTTTCAAACGAAGTGCGGGTGCTGCTGGAAGAACACGCACCGGGCAACAAGCGTTTGGCCGTGGACAAGATCATGCTGCATGGGTTGCGCGCCCTTGAGGCGCAGGGCTTCGAGATCATGGAAGGCGAAGAGCTGACGGAAAAGGCGCGAAGCGTCAAAGGACCGGACGAGATCAAGGCCATGCGTTGCGCGTCACATGCCTGCGAGACGGCATGCTACGCCATGGAAGACTATGCCCGCACCAAGGTGCCCGGTGGCGGGATATCCGAGGACGATATCTGGGCTGTGTTGCACGCAGAAAATATTCGCAGGGGTGGTGAATGGATCGAAACCCGGTTGCTGACCTCGGGGCCGCGGACCAATCCGTGGTTTCAGGAATGTGGCGGCCGGATCGTTCAGAACAACGAGATTGTGGCTTTTGATACCGATCTGGTTTCAAGCTACGGAATTTGCATCGACATTTCGCGGACATGGTGGATCGGCGATCAACCGCCGCGTCCCGATATGGTCGACACCATGAAGCACGCGCATGAACACATCATGACGAATATGGAGATGCTCAAACCCGGTGTGAACATTCAGGACTTGTCACGCAACACACATGTGCTCCGGCCTGAATTCCAAAAGGGCAAATACGGCTGCCTGATGCATGGGGTTGGATTGTGCGATGAGTGGCCGCTTGTGGCCTATCCGGACAAGATGGTCGAAGGCGCGTTCGACTACGAGTTAGAGCCCGGTATGACATTGTGCGTCGAAGTGCTTGCGAGCCCAGAGGGTGGCGACTTCTCGATCAAGCTGGAAGATCAGGTGCTGATTACCGAGGACGGTTACGAAAACCTGACCAAGTATCCCTTTGACCCAAGATTGATGGGGATCGCCTGATAGGTCTCTGAGCTTGGTTTAAGCGCTGCTAGAAAATGAACAGGGCGGGGAAAACCCCGCCCTACAGAACCTGTCCATTTGCCTCAGCGACTGTTTGTTTTTTATGCTGCGATCGCGTCCTGTGTGTCCGAGGATGCTGTTTCAGCGGTTGCCGATGCGACCTCCAGGCCGTCGGCATAAAGAATATGGGGCGTGTCAAAGATCAGTTCGATCATGTCGATTTCACGTGTTCCCAGATCGCGAACAAATTCGCCATCCACGAGTCGCGATGCAGATACCAGCGCCTGAGAGGCACCGAACAAAGCTTCGGCGCGCCAGTCGCGGACCAGAATTTCCTGATTTGCGGGCAGAACGGCATCGCGGTCTGGGCGGTTGTTACCCAGCGAGCCTGCCTTGATTGCGATCGCCTTTGAACGCTGCGTGGTGCGGCGTACCTTGCGCACAACGGCCATGCCGCTGTCGCGGGTGATTACACGATCACCTTCGTTGATGAATTCGACGGGGAGTGCGCCATCAAGCGTCAGAACAACTGTTCCGGCTGCAAGAGCATTTTGGGCGGTCGTTTCGTTGACACGACGCGCACCATCGGCGCGGGAAATCTGCTGGAATTCCATTGCAGGTTCTTCCTTTTGTATGTTCTGCCTCAGTTTTTTTGCATCACAATATGGCAAAAAAAGGTGAATGTCGCGCCCATAATGAGGAAAACCCTGACACTGTTGCACCATAATTTTCCTCTCGCACTGTCCGAAAAGCTTTGATAATCAGCCTCCTGTCCGGACTGATTTGCGAATGTCCGGAGACGTGCGGGTGTGGCGAAATTGGTAGACGCACCAGATTTAGGTTCTGGCGCCGCAAGG
>JAHDIS010000011.1 GCA_020630695.1 Paracoccaceae bacterium
CGTCAGAAGACCCGGAAGTTGTTGCTGCCCTGCATATTCATGCTGCGGAAGTCAGCGACATGGTCAATCGCGGGATGCACGCGGTTCACGAGAGGATGATGCAGCGCGACGCGAATTGACTTAGTCCAACGGTTGTCGGGCAGCGCTAAACCGGCACGGCGCATAGGACAAAAATTGCCATCGGCCGGTCACACTCCAAACCAAGTCCCTTGGCAAACAAAGCCGTATGTACTGGTACCGTCGTCTCGAATTGGTTGTTTTGACCTGCATTTTGACTGCCGTTTTTGCGGCTATGTCATCTATTCTTCTGCACGCAGCCTCACCAACGCCGCGCCTTTTGGTCGTGGCCGCGCCGACCACTGTCCTGCGCTACTCGGCAGATGGGATGACCGTTCCCTACAAGACGCAGAAGGTGTTCGACGATTGGGCTGATGGCCACGATCACATGGGCGCCTTTGCGGCCTCAGCGGGGGGTGCATGGGGCCGAACCACCGGATTTGCGGACATTGGCGTCGCCCGCGACCATGCAGTGGCTCTTTGCCAGAAACACTCGAAAACCCCCTGTTATGTCGTCGCGACCATGGCGCCCGAAGGTTACCATGCTTATACGGGGCTGGTCGCTTCGTCGGCCTTTAAGGTCGAGCTACTGCGATACATGTCCCAAGAACAGTTTCGCGCCTTGGCGGTTTCCTCCTCCGGTGATTGGGGGCGGGCATGGGGGTACGCTTCGCCCGCCTTGGCAGCAGCAGAAGCGTTAAAACGTTGTCAGGTGGCTCAGCTTGAATCGACGGCGCGCGGACAGCCAAAGACCGTTTGTCAGCTCGTACGTCTGACGTTCTGACCGCGCAGTTTCTATGTGGTGCGCGCCCCGTCTGCCAGACATTCCTTTATTCCCACCATCGATCAATTGTAGCGATGTCATCATCCGACCAGCCAAAATGATGAGCAAACTCATGCACGGTGACATGAGCGACCAACGCCTCCAGATCAACATTTCCACGGTTGCGCCATTCATCCAGAATGGGTTCGCGAAACAGCCAAACAGTGTCTGGCAGTGGTGCAGGGTTCGACACACTCTTTTCGGTAATGGGAATGCCATCGTACAGGCCTGTCAGCTCCAAGGCCTCTGTGATCTGCATTTCTTGAAGAAAGTGTTCCGGGGGCCAGTCTTCAACACGCAGGACAACTGTAGCAGCCAATGACTTGAACGGCTCGGGGAACTGCTCCACGGCCGCACGGGCATAGCGTTCAAAGGCTGCAATATCCAATGGTTCAGACAAAGTCAGGAGCACTTCTTCTTTTTCAAAATACGCAAGCGACAGGTCGAAAAACAATCATGCGCCTGACGGTCGGTGCAAGGCTGAAAAACGCGAAAAGGGCGCGGCCGTTAGGCCGCGCCCCACGGGCGACGTGCACAGCACGGCGCAATCTGTTTACAGCATCAACTGATAGCTGTGTGGGACATAATGGAACCCGTCACCACGCGTTTCAACATAGCCAAGGGCCGGAAAGGGCATGTGGTATCCGATAAATGGAACGCCATCAGCGGCGAGCATGCCCAGAACCTTGCGGCGGGACGCAGCAGCGGCGGCTTTGTCAGCATCAAAGCGCACTTCCCAGTCCGGGTAGGCCAGTGACCAGACGTGGTGATTGGCCAGATCGGCGATCAGCACCAGTTGCTTGCCTTCGCTTTCGATCATGTAGGTCATATGTCCGGGCGTGTGACCAAAAGCGGCCATGCCGGTGATCCCCGATGTGACGGACCCGCCGTCGCCGATAAACGTCATCTTTTCGGCGAGCGGCTTGACCATACCGTCAAAGCGTTCGTTGCCTGCCGCCGCCCAGTGGTCATATTCAGCCTGCCCGGTGACATAGGCGGCGTTGCCAAATGTTGGCGCGCCCTCGTTCATGAGTCCGCCAATATGATCGCCGTGCATATGGGTCAGAACGACATGGGTCACTTGATCTGCCGAATAGCCGGCCGCCTCTACAGCGGCGGTAATTCCTTTGGCATTCAGCCCTGTGTCAAAGAGGATCAGCTCTGAACCGGTGTTGATCAAAGTGGGCGTGAAAAAGAACTGGGCCTTGTCGACTGGCAGATGCGCGGCGTTTGACACTTCGGAAAACTCCTCGGCGGAGACGTTCATGCCAAAGATACTCTGTGGTTCTTCGCGGGTCGCTGTACCGGCCAAAAGCGTGCTGACTTCCATACCGCCCAGCATGAACCGGTTGACCCGCGGAACCTGCGCGCCCTGCATGGGTGCTGCATGGCCGCCTGCCTTCAGCGCGGTTGATGCGAAAGGGATGGCTGCGGCCCCGGCCAAAGCAGCGCGACGGGTCATTTTCAAAGCGTTGGTCATGATGTTCCTCCGAATACAATGTCGCACAACCTAGGGTGATGGAACTGCGTGGCCAGTAAGGCCGGCACCAGATCGCGTGAATGTGTCGGCGTGTGAGTTTACGGTCAGGAGTGCTCGGTCAGGGGGAAAAGACCAATCGCTTCGTAAATCGCGCCTTCGGGCTGCAGTATGGATTCGAACAAGCCAAATCGGGACGCTTTGAATGTGTCGGTTTTGGCGCCTCTGAGTGCCGTATGGAACGGGCCGGTATCTGCCCGTCCCGGTAGCCGAGCCAAGGTCACATGCGGGCGAAAACGCCGACGTGCCAGCGGCAGGCCAACGCCGTGCATACGCGAGCGCACCCGGTCATGCAGCATGGTCAAACCAGGCCCGCCGTCTGCACCCAGCGCAACCACCTGCCCATGTTTGCCGCCAAATATCTGCACTCCGGCAAGCGTCAAAGGTATTGGTTCATGCTGGATCGAACTCAACCCATCCAAAATGGTGTCACAATCCTGCAAGCTCGCATCGCCGACGAAGGCCAAAGTGAGATGCAGGTTGTCCTCTGGCGTCAGACGACTGGGCGGCATGGCGGATTGGATTTGAACAATTTGATCGATTGCCTCGTCAGGAAGGCACAGGGCAATGAAGACTCGCATGGCCCGACCCTGCCAGAGCTTTGCAATCATATCCAGAAGGCAGCCAGACAGGCATGGCGGATATGGACAAACCGGCCTGCTTGTGAAAACAGGCACAGCCAAGGAGACCCGTCCATGACTGTCACACGTTTCGCGCCTTCGCCGACCGGATACATCCACGTTGGCAACCTGCGCACCGCATTATTCAACCATCTCATCGCCCGCAAATCGGGCGGTACCTTTATCCTGCGGATCGACGACACAGATCCCGAACGCAGCAAGGAAGAATATGTTGATGCGATCAAGCAGGACCTTGAGTGGCTCGGCCTGACTTGGGATCGGGTGGAGCGCCAGTCCGAACGTCTGGACCGATATGCGGACGCGGCAGACAAACTGCGCGGGATGGATCGGTTCTATGAGGCCTTTGAAACGCCGACGGAACTGGATCTCAAGCGTAAGAAGTTGCTGAACATGGGCAAGCCGCCGGTCTACGATCGCGCGGCTCTTGCGCTGAGCGAAGAAGAAAAGTCCAAGCTGCGTGACGAGCGGGGTGACGGCGTCTGGCGTTTCAAGCTCGATCAAGAGCGCATTGAGTGGAGCGACGGAATTCTGGGCGATGTTTCGATCGATGCCGCATCGGTTTCAGATCCGGTCTTGATCCGGGCAGATGGTCAGGTGCTCTACACGCTGGCCTCTGTTGTGGATGACACCGACATGGGCGTGACCCATGTGGTGCGCGGCAATGACCACGTGACAAACACCGCCACACAAATCCAGATGATCCGTGCATTGGGTGCTGAACCGCCAAGCTTTGCACACCATTCGCTTTTGACGGGTCCGCAGGGTGAATCACTGTCAAAGCGGCTTGGGACACTGGCTCTGCGCGATTTGCGGGAACAGGGTGTCGAGCCCGAAGCGTTGTTGTCCTTGATGGCGCGGCTTGGGTCCAGCCAACCGATCGAATTGCGTATGACGCTTGATGAAATCGCAGATGGCTTTGAGCTTGAGCAGTTCGGCTCGGCCCCAACGAAATTCGATGTGCAGGATCTGTTTCCGCTGACCGCGCGCAAGCTTCATGCGATGCCGTTTGACCAGATGGCCGATGACGTTGCTGCCTTGGGTGTGCCGGATGAACAGGCAGAGCTGTTCTGGCAAATTTGCCGCGAAAACATCACGACACGGGCCGATCTAGCTCCGTGGTGGGACATGTTCCGCAATGGCGCGGACCCGTTGGTGGATGACGAAGACAAGGAATTCGTGGCGCAGGCGATCTCGATGCTGCCAGAGCCTCCGTACAACGCAGACACTTGGTCAGAATGGACTGGCGCGGTCAAAGAAGCGACGGGCCGCAAGGGCAAAGGCCTGTTCATGCCGCTGCGCAAAGCAGTGACCGGGCGCCAACGCGGGCCTGAAATGGCTGATGTGATGCAGTTGTTGCAAACCAAGCCAAGAGAGGCCTGATCAAATGGCGGAGCAGGCAAAATTTCTGACCGGAAACCTGTTTCGCCATGTTGCCGTGATGTCGCTGACGGCGTCGATTGGCCTGATGGCTGTCTTCGCGGTGGACTTCATCGACATGATCTTCATCTCGATGTTGGGCAAGGCGGAATTGGCCGCCGCCGTTGGTTATGCCGGGACAATCCTGTTTTTCACGACTTCATTCGGGATCGGTATGGCGATCGCCGCTGGTGCTCTGGTGGCCCGCACTCTTGGGCAGGGCGACGAGGAAAGCGCACGGATCAAATCAGGCCACGCCTTGATCCTTGGCTTTTTGTTTGGCGCAGTGTTCGCCGCAGGGGTTTGGTCTATCCTGCCCGAGCTTGTCGGCCTAATGGGCGCCGAGGGTGACATTGCCGACCTGGCAGTCGGATACCTGCAAATTATTGTTCCGACGCTGCCGTTTCTGATGATCGGGATGATGGGGGGCGCGATTCTGCGCGCACATGGGGACGCACAGCGCGCCATGATGGCGACTATCTACGGCGGGGTAACCAATGCCGTTCTTGACCCGATCCTGATCTTCGGTCTGGACTTGGAATTGACGGGGGCGGCGCTTGCATCTGTTGCGGCGCGACTGGTCATTGCAGGCACATCCCTGTTGCCGTTGATCAAGCACTATGGCGGATTTGCCCGCCCGTCGTTTATCGGGCTGATGGCCGATTTGCCGCCGACCTTTGCCATCGCGTTTCCCGCAATCCTGACGCAGTTGGCAACGCCCGTCGGGCAAGCGTTTGTGACACGATCCATGGCCGATTTTGGCGAAGCAGCGGTTGCGGGCATGGCGATTGTCGGACGCCTGACGCCGCTTGCGTTTGGTGTGATTTTCGCGCTGTCGGGCGCAGTGGGCCCGATCATCGGGCAGAACTACGGGGCCGGAAATTTTGACCGGGTGCGTGGGGCCTTCAAGGCCGCGGTCTTATTCGTAGGATTGTTTGTCGCTGCGATGACCGCATTGCTGTTTGTCTTGCGTGCTCCGATTGCAGCGCTGTTCGATGCGGACGGCATAACGCGCGATCTGGTGTTCCTGTTCTGCGGGCCACTGGCCTTGGCGTTCTTTTTCAACGGCGTCATTTTCGTAACGAATGCCGCGTTCAACAACCTTGGCCATCCGTTCAAGTCGACGCTGATCAACTGGGGCCGCCATACGTTGGGGACTATTCCATTTGTTCTGGTTGGCGCTGCCATGTTTGGAGCACCCGGTGTCTTGATCGGACAGGCCATTGGTGGCGTGATTTTTGCCGGGGTTGCATGGATCGCTTTGAGACGTGTGCTTGAAGAAGGCGGCGCACCCGTTGAGCGTGAACCGTTCCAGCGTCAGGCGCGGCTTTTGTCATTGCTGATGCATCGCCGTTAGCGGCTCAGTCTGGCAATACCATACATCCAAGATTGCGCAGGCCGGTGTCGACGATGGATCGTTCGGCATCTGTCAGCCTTTGTGCCCTTGGATACCGGGGACTGTCGCGGTCATCCAAAATCGGCGCTTCCCAGCCAATGGTCGTTTCAAAAAAGTGGGTGGCTCCGTCTTTCCCGAATTCGGCCAGATATCCCTGAATCACCACGTCGAGATACGACAGAAGAACGGGATGCTCAGCACTGGGCATAAGGATGCGCTCAGGCGCGATGGCGTAGACAGCAATCTGTTCTGCGTCATCCGCGTTGTGGATCACGGCACTTTGGACTGAATGGCGGTTGTACGCCGCTTCGCGGATGTCGAGTGCTGCCCAACTGTCGCCGGGCACTGGTGCAATCAGGCCTTTGATCGTGCAACCCGCATCCGGAATTGCCGTCAGATAGGCAACCTTTCTTTCTGCTGTAGCACGCCATGCCCGCCGCCATCCGCTGAGCGTGGCCGGATGCGCTGGATCAAACCCATGGGTCAGCCGATTCACCAGTGACCCGTACCCAAAGAAAAATGCGTCCTTCATTCGGCAATGATTAATCGGAATTGATGTATATCAAAGGCAATTTCTGGATAAGCGGGCACCCTCAGGTCGATCAAAATGGAGAATCGGCGTGCGCGTAACAAAGCGAACCAACATAGCAATGCGAGTTCTTATGTACTGTGCTGCCAATCCCGGGCGGCTCGTGACCAAGCATGAGATTGCCGAACGCTGCAATGCGTCTGAGAATCACCTGGCTCAGGTCATCAATCAGCTTGCCCAACTGGGCTATCTTCATACCCAGAGAGGCCGCAACGGGGGCTTGGAACTGGGGCGCCCATCTACTGAGATCGTGATCGGTGACATATTCCGCGCGTTGGAAGCACCAGTGCCTTTGGCCGAATGCTTTGCGGACGTGGACAACACCTGCCCGTTGACGGAAGCGTGCCGTCTGCGCACGGCTCTGACAGATGCGGCCAATGCGTTTTACAAGACGCTCGACCCCATCACTCTGGATGCTCTGGTTTGTGACAATGCGGCTCTGATGGATATTCTGCACCCGG
This sequence comes from Paracoccaceae bacterium, assembly GCA_020630695.1. Taxonomy (GTDB): domain Bacteria; phylum Pseudomonadota; class Alphaproteobacteria; order Rhodobacterales; family Rhodobacteraceae; genus Thalassococcus_A; species Thalassococcus_A lentus. Next base: position 6,921 of record JAHDIS010000011.1, read on the forward strand.
AAGGAAGCTGTGGCGGTATACCGGTGAATACCGTTCTTGCGTCCTAGGCTCTTTGGGGCTATCGTTTCGCCACCATCCCTGTGGGAGAACCGGCTCGGCCGGTGCCGAAGGAGCAACCGCCCCGGAAACTCTCAGGCGCAAGGACCGCAGGGAACAGATACTCTGGAGAGAGGCGCTGATGCGTCCGCCGAAGGGATAGCGATCTCAGGCAAACGGACAGAGGGGGCATGTGCGGTGCGGGCTTGACCCGAACCATATATGCCCGAGCCATGCCAAATCAGCGCGGCCGGGAGAAGACAGACCCGGGAGGCCCCCATGGCCGAAGAAGAAGACGCTGGTGCGCTGAAAAAAACAGTATTGAACGAATTGCACCTTGAACTGGGTGCCAAGATGGTGCCGTTCGCGGGCTATGAGATGCCCGTGCAATATCCGCTTGGGGTGTTGAAGGAACATCTGCATTGCCGCGCGTCCGCGGGCTTGTTTGACGTTAGCCACATGGGGCAAGTGATCCTGCGGGGCCCCGATGTTTCTGCAGCATTGGAAACGCTGGTTCCTGTGGACGTGTGCGGTTTGCCAGACGGTCGTCAACGCTACGGCTTCTTCACCAACGAAGCCGGTGGCATCGAGGACGACCTGATGATTGCGAACAGAGGCGATCATTTGTTCGTTGTCGTCAACGCAGCCTGCAAGCACGCGGATGTGGCCCGTATGCGCGCTGCGCTTGAACCCAAAGGCATTACGGTAAAGCTTCTGGAAAACCGCGCCTTGCTGGCACTTCAAGGCACAGCCGCCGAAGACGTTCTCGCCCAACATTGCCCGGCAGTTCGTGACATGCGCTTCATGGATGTCGCAACGCTTCCTATTGCAGGGGCGGAATGCTGGGTGTCCCGTTCAGGCTATACCGGTGAAGACGGTTTTGAGATTTCGGTGCCGAACGCGGCTGCCATGGATCTTGCACGCGCATTGCTGGGCGAGGAAGCCGTTGAGCCGATCGGTTTGGGTGCGCGGGACAGCCTTCGGCTGGAAGGTGGCCTGTGCCTGTACGGACATGACATCGACGCACAGACCACCCCGATTGCCGCTGGATTGAACTGGGCCATCCAGAAAGTGCGCCGGACTGATGGTGCTCGGGCAGGCGGGTTTCCCGGCTCTGATACGATCCTGGCTGAACTGGCGGAACCGCCAGCCATGAAGCGGGTTGGCCTGCGGCCAGAGGGTCGGGCGCCTATGCGCGAAGGCACGGAAATCTTTGACTTGCCCGAGGGTGGGGCGGCCATTGGCCGGATTACATCGGGCGGTTTTGGGCCGTCCGTCGGCGGGCCCGTGGCGATGGGATACGTCCCTCGGAATCTTTCAGAAAATGGTACGGCGCTTTGGGGCGAAGTACGCGGCAAACGCATGCCGGTCACAGTTGCAGCGCTGCCTTTTGTGGCAGCTGGGTTCAAACGATAAATCTCAGGGAGAATGAACATGAAATACACCGAAGAGCATGAATGGCTGGACGTCGCAGGTGACGTTGTAACCGTAGGCATCACGGCGCATGCGGCTGAACAGCTGGGTGATGTTGTCTTTGTCGAATTGCCGGAAGAAGGCACCGAAGTTGCCAAGGATGATGAGGTCGTCGTGATCGAATCCGTCAAGGCGGCGTCTGATATTCTGGCGCCATTGGACGGCGAAATCGTCGAGGTTAACGCCGCTCTGACCGACGAGCCGAGCAAGGTGAACGAAGATCCTGAAGGCGAAGCATGGTTCTTCAAAATCAAGGTCAGCGATTTCAGCCCCATGGACGACTACATGGACGATGCCGCCTACAAGGACTTCATTGGCGATTGATCCTCGCAAACGATTGATGGGGTGAATGCGCTGCCTTGCGCGCGAAGGCCGTCACAGTGCGGCGCAGGATCCTATGGGAAATCTGAACCGGAAAGAAACGGGGCCTATCCCCGATGCGGAGAGTTGCATGACTTATGATCCGATTGACTACCTGCCATACGATTTTGCCAACAGACGGCATATCGGGCCTTCTCCTGCCGAGATGGAAGACATGTTCGCCGTATTGGGCGTTGATGGACTGGAGACCCTGATCGACGAAACAGTTCCGCAAGCCATCCGGCAGACGGAACCGTTGGATTTTGGCAAACCGCTTTCCGAGCGGGAGCTGATGCACCGGATGCGCAGCGTTGGGGCAAAGAACAAGGTTCTGACCAGTCTCATCGGCATGGGGTATCATGGCACGGTCACGCCGCCGGCCATTCAGCGCAACATCCTTGAAAATCCGGCTTGGTACACGGCCTACACGCCATACCAGCCCGAGATTTCCCAGGGTCGGCTTGAGGCGCTTCTGAACTTCCAGACAATGGTCTGTGACCTGACTGGGCTTGAGATCGCAAACGCTTCGCTGCTGGATGAGGCAACCGCATGTGCCGAGGCAATGACCATGGCGCAGCGTGTCGCGAAATCTAAAGCCAAGGCCTTTTTCGTCGATGAAAATTGCCATCCTCAAAACATCGCTGTGGTGCGCACGCGGGCCGAACCGCTGGGCATCGAAGTCATTGTCGGATCGCCTGATGATCTGGACGCGGCGGCGGTCTTTGGGGCTTTGTTCCAATACCCCGGAACGCATGGCCACCTGACTGATTTTACAGCACATATGGATGTGCTGCATGCTGCCAAGGCCATCGGTATCGTCAGCGCTGATCCAATGGCGCTTTGCCTGCTGAAAGAACCCGGCGCAATGGGTGCAGACATTGCGGTGGGCAGCACCCAGAGATTTGGAATCCCGCTTGGATATGGGGGGCCACACGCCGCCTATATGGCCTGCCGCGACGCCTACAAGCGTGCGATGCCCGGCCGAATTGTGGGTATTTCGATCGATAGTCACGGCAACCGCGCCTACCGTCTGAGCCTGCAAACACGCGAGCAGCACATCCGCCGCGAAAAAGCGACGTCCAATGTCTGCACCGCGCAGGCGCTTCTGGCGGTTATGGCCGGTTTCTATGCGGTGTTCCACGGACCAAAGGGGCTGCGGGCCATTGCGCAGCGCATTCACAGAAAGACTGTGCGTCTGGCGAAAGGGCTGGAAGCGGCCGGATTCAAGATCGAGCCCGAGGCGTATTTTGACACCATTACGGTGGATGTTGGTTTGCTTCAGCGCGGCGTGCTGCAGGCGGCTGTACGCGAAGGTTTGAACTTGCGCCGTGTCGGAAAGACCAAGGTCGGCATTTCCCTTGATGAACGCACACGGCCCGAAACCATCGAAGCGGTTTGGCGCGCCTTTGGGCTTGTCCAGGCAGACGATGACCTGACGCCGGAATACAGAATGCCTGATGCGCTGATCCGGACCACGGAATATCTTCAGCATGACGTGTTCCACATGAACCGAGCCGAAACCGAAATGATGCGCTATATGCGCCGGCTCGCGGATCGTGATCTGGCACTGGACCGGGCCATGATCCCGCTGGGGTCCTGCACCATGAAGCTGAATTCAGCTGCGGAAATGATGCCTGTCAGCTGGCGTGAATTCAGCCAGATTCACCCCTATGTCCCGGACGATCAGGCACAGGGCTACAAAGCTCTGATTGATGACCTGAACGCCAAACTGTGTTCAATCACCGGCTACGATGCGATCTCGATGCAGCCGAACTCGGGTGCACAGGGCGAATACGCGGGGTTGCTGACGATCCGCGACTGGCAGGTTTCGCGCGGAGAAGGTCAGCGGAATGTTTGCCTGATCCCGGTCAATGCGCATGGCACCAACCCGGCCAGCGCCCAGATGGTTGGCTGGAAAGTTGTCGCTGTGAAATGCGACGAACAAGGCAGCATCGATCTGGAGGATTTTCGGGCCAAAGCCGAAGCGCATTCAGACTCGCTCGCGGCATGTATGATCACCTACCCAAGCACGCATGGTGTATTCGAAGAGACCGTGAAGGAGGTCTGCGCCATCACGCATGAACATGGGGGGCAGGTCTATATCGACGGCGCGAACCTGAATGCGATGGTCGGGTTGTCCCGCCCTGGGGATCTGGGCGGCGATGTCAGCCACCTGAACCTGCACAAGACCTTCTGCATCCCGCATGGCGGTGGCGGTCCGGGCATGGGCCCGATCGGCGTCAAGGCGCACCTGGCGCCTCACTTGCCCGGGCATCCGCTTGATGAGGACGGTGCGCCGCCGGTCAGCGCGGCCCCGTTTGGCTCGCCATCCCTGCTGCCGATCTCATGGGCCTATATCCTCATGATGGGAGGCGCCGGGCTGACTCAGGCCACCCGTGTTGCGATCCTGAACGCCAACTACATCGCGCAAAGGCTCGAAGGAGCCTACGAGGTGCTTTATCGGGGCAGCCAAGGTCGCGTTGCGCATGAGTGTATTCTTGATACGCGCCCCTTTGAGAAAACCGCAGGTGTCACGGTCGAGGACATTGCCAAACGCCTGATGGATTGCGGGTTCCACGCTCCGACTATGAGCTGGCCTGTGGCGGGCACCTTGATGATCGAGCCAACGGAATCTGAAACCAAGGCAGAACTGGATCGCTTTTGCGATGCGATGCTCGCGATCCGCGAAGAAATTCGCGATATCGAAGAGGGTCGTAGCGACAAAGAGATGAATCCTCTCAAAATGGCGCCGCATACAATGGAAGATCTGGTCAAGGACTGGGATCGCCCCTATTCGCGCGAACAGGGATGTTTCCCGCCGGGAGCATTCCGGGTCGATAAGTACTGGCCACCTGTGAATCGGGTCGACAATGCTTGGGGTGACAGACACCTTGTCTGTACTTGCCCGCCTATGAGCGATTATGCCGAAGCCGCTGAATAAATCCGGTTAAGCCTGAACGAAAACGGCCACGCCCTGTGAAGGGGCGTGGCCGTTGTTTTTTCGTGCATCATGAAACGAAACCAGAGGTGCGCAGCCTCAGGCCTCGGCGTCTTCTGCGGTTTCTTCGGCTGCCGGGGTATCTATCAGATAGTCATAGAGATCGCGAACACGGCCCCATGTTTCTGCATTGGCCGCGCAGAGCAAATAGCCCTCTGATTTGGAGGCATTGTATTCGGATCCGTCCAGCATTGCGACATGTCCGCCGGCTTGCTGTACGATCAGGGCGCCAGCCGGATGGTCCCAGGGTGTCAGCTTTGCGGACAGGATAAAATCGATCTGTCCTTGCGCCAGAAGCCGCATCTCGTGGCAGGCACAACGAATGGAACTGAGTCGCGCCAGACGGTTCAATGTGGCAGCCGTGGCTGCACGGTGTTCTTCGGGGACCATATAGACCGGAACAGATCCCACCAGCGTTTCCAAAGGTCCACCAGCCGATGTCGCCACCGGGCGACGAATGCGGCGTGGCAGGACAAGCTCGGACGGGCTGTCACTATCTGCGATGATAAAGTCGTTCATGACCGGATCGTACAGCAAACCAAACACTGGCTTGCCAAAACGCAGCATCGAAATCATCACCCCAAAAGTGGTCAGGCCTGCAGCGTAGTTCCAGGTGCCGTCAATCGGATCGATGGTAAAGCAAAGCTCTGCATCGGCGATCTTGTCCTTGATCTTCGGATTTTCAGAGGCGTTCTCTTCGCCGATGATCAATGCATGCGGGAACATCTGCAGAATACCCCGCGTAAGCATGGCTTCTGCCGCGCGGTCTGCCTCGGTGACCACGTCCTGAGGACCTGTTTTCGTGTCGATCTGATGACTGCCCAGATTGCGAAATCTCGGCATGATTTCCGCGCGTGCTGTGCGGCGTACCAAGGTCATCAGTTGCGCGCGCTGGGCTTTGGTCAGTGCGGTAATCGTCATGGGAAGAGAATCACTCATGGTGTATCCGTCCTCAAAATGGCTAACAGTTGGGTGTCACGTGCCAGTCGCGGCACAAAGGTTCAAGGTGACTATTCGCGCGCACGAAGCACATTGGCCGGGCGGCTTGAGAGTGGGCGCCAAGCGAACAGAAGACCGGCGGCAATAGTGGCCAGCACCCCGCCTGCCACAATGCCCAGCGCCGAGGGCCAGATCACGGCAAAGTCGGTTTCCATCACAAAGGTACTGACAGCCCATCCGCCACCAATCCCGGCCGCGAGTGCAACCAACGCCGCGCCGCCCCCAAGCAAAGCGGACCGCAGAGCAAAGCTCTGCAGGATTTGCGCACGACTGGCCCCCAGTGTCTTAAGGACGGCGGCCTCGTATGTGCGGGCCCCTTCGCCTGCAGCAGCGGCACCAATCAAGACCAGGAACCCGGTCAGCAGCGTGGCGGCAGCGCCCCATCGGATGGCCGCACCTATACCGCCGAGAAGCTCGCTCACCCGGTCGATGGCGTCTCGTACACGTATGGCAGTGATATTGGGAAACTGTCCGGCGAGATCGCGCAAAATCGCAGCCTCAGCGGATTGTTCAGCGTAGACGGTCGAGATGAATGTATGCGGAGCGGCAGCCAGCGCGGATGGGTTCATCGTCATGATAAAGCCGATGCCCGCTGTCGAAAAATCAACCTCCCGAAAGCTCGTGATTTCAGCAGTGATGTCCCGGCCAAGAATATTCACGGTGATGGTGTCACCCAGCTTTAGCCCCATTTCCTCGGCTTCTTCAGCCGCGAAACTGACCAAGGGTGGGCCGTTATAATCGGCGTCCCACCATGTTCCTGCAGTGACCCTAGTGCGCGCGTCTGGTTGGGCAGCATAGGTGACACCGCGATCACCCCGGATCACCCAGTGTTCCCCGGCAACCTCTTTGGCTGGCAGCCCGTTGATCCGCGAGATAATGCCGCGAAGCATTGGCGCGCTGTCGATCCGGCTTACGGCCGGGTCGTTCTCCAGTCGCTGCAGATAGCCGGGCATCTGATCTTTCTGGATATCAACGAAAAAGTAGGACGGGGCGACATCCGGCAAATCACGGTCGATTGCACTGCGTAGATTGCCGTCGATCTGCCCGATGGCAGCCAGCACCGACAGCCCAAGACCCAAAGACAACACCACCGTCGCGGTGTTTTCGCCGGGTCCGCCAATGGTGCCCAGCGCCCAGCGTAAAACGGGTCGACCCCGAGCCGAGGGATTCATCAGGCGTGCTATCCAGCGGATCAAAGCGGACGCCAGAACCAGAAGGATCAGCGACGTCAGAACGCCAGCTGCTGTCCACAGGGTCAGCAGCGCGTTGCCTGAAAACACACTGGCAGCCCCCAACAAAGCGCCAACGAGAAGGACAGTTGCCACGATATAGCGTATCGCCGGGAAGGTGCTGGCTGATCCCAGTGCATCCCGGAACAGGGTCGCAGCGCGAACATCCTCGGCACGGGCGAGGGGCCACAACGTAAAGATCAAAGCGGTCAGAACCCCATAGAGCGCAGCTTCGGCCAATGGGGCGGGGTGCAGCGAAAAGATCGCGGGAATGGGCAAGGCGCTCGAAATCACAGGTCCAAGAGCGATTGGGATCAACGCGCCCAGCAAAAGACCGATTGCAATGCCCAACAGGGCCAGAACGCCAATCTGGATGAAGTACGTCAGAAAGATCACCTGCCGGCTGGCGCCAAGTGTTCTGAGCGTCGCAATGACCGAGGTTTTCTGCCCCAGATAGGAGCGAACTGCGGATGAAACGCCAATTCCCCCGACAGCCAAACCGGACAAGCCGACTAGAACAAGAAAGTTGCCCAGTCGGTCTACAAAGGCTGCAATTCCGGGCGCGCCGTTCCGCGAATCCCGCCAGCTCAGTCCGTTGTCTTCAAACTCCATCAGCAATTCGGCGGCGACAGCATCAAAGTTGGCATTGTCATCAAGGTCCAAACGATAGCGCGTTTCAAACAATGACCCGGATGACAACAGGCCAGACCCTTCCAGATCTGCTGTTCTGACGATTGTGCGCGGCCCGAGGCCGAATCCATCTCCGGCATCGTCTGGCTCTGAGGTCAAAATCGCGCTCAGCTGAAATTCCTTCGATCCCAGTTTGAAGGTGTCTCCGGGTTCCAATCCGAGTCGATCTGCCAGAACAGGCGCCATAACGGCACCGGGTTTGTCTTGGCCGACCAATGCCTGGCTCAGCGACATGTTGGGCTTCAGTTGGATCTGTCCGAGCAAAGGATAGGCTGCGTCGACCGACTTTACCTGTGTCAGGGCACGTTCCACGCCGTCGGGTCCGTCAACGGCCAGCATAGATCGGAAATCCGTCACTTCGGAGACGCGGTTGGAGACGCGTTCAAGCGCTGCGCGTTCTTCTTGTGTGGCAAATCTGTAGGTAAACTCTGCCTGAGCGTCGCCGCCCAACAGGATCGCCCCCTGATCCGCGAGCCCCGCCTCGATGGCTGAGCGCACAGAGCCGACACCGGCGATCGCCGCAACGCCCAGAGCCAGACAGGCCAGAAATATCCGAAACCCTCTGAGCCCGCCGCGTAATTCACGCCGAGCCAGTCTGGCAGCGATTCCCCAACTCATTCCGCGGCCTTTGGGTGTTGTGTTGCGATGCGACCGTCATCGAGACGAATGGTTCTGCTGCATCGTGCGGCCAATTCTGGCGCATGTGTTACCAAAACCAATGTCGCGCCGTGTTGCTGAGACAAGTCAAACAAGAGATCGACAATGGCCTGTCCATTTTTTCCGTCCAGGTTCCCGGTTGGCTCGTCCGCTAATAAAATGTCGGGACGCGGTGCCATTGCGCGAGCCAAGGCAACCCGTTGCTGTTCGCCGCCAGACATCTGTGCCGGGTAATGCCCCGTCCGGTGGGAAAGCCCCACGGTCTCCAAAGCTTCGGCAGCGCGGGAAAAGGCGTCTTTGTCTCCTGCCAATTCCAGCGGCGTCGCGACGTTCTCTAAGGCGGTCATTGTCGGGATCAAATGAAAGCTTTGAAAAACCACGCCCATGTGATCGCGTCGAAACCGCGCCAGCCCGTCTTCGTCCAGCTGTGTCAGATCACGTCCCAGTGCCTGCACCGAACCGCTGCTTGCCTTCTCTAGGCCGCCCATAACCATCAGCAATGACGACTTTCCGGACCCGGATGGCCCCACCAGCCCAAGGGTTTCCCCTTTTTCGACATCCAAAGTAATTCCATGCAGGATTTCGACGGGTCCGGCATTGCCCTTCAGTCGCAAGGTCACATCTTTTAGTGAGAGAACAGGATCAGGCATCAAGAAAGGGTCCGGCACATGTTTCAATGGGTTAGATATGGGCTCCGTGCTGCGCACAGCAAGACGTTGGCGATGATGTTTGCCGCCTTTGCATTCCCAGCGACTGCACAGGACATTGAAATTCTCGCCTTAGGTGACAGCCTGACGCAAGGATACGGGCTCTTCGATAATGAGGGATTTGTTCATCAGCTGACGGCTTGGCTGGATGAAAATGGTCAAACCGTGCGGGTGGTCAATGGGGGGGTGTCGGGTGACACAACTGCGGGCGGTTTGGCCAGAGCGGATTGGTCGATTGGCCCTCTGACCGATGCGATGATCCTTACCTTGGGCGGCAATGACTTGTTGCGTGGAATTCCGCCCGAAGTGTCACGGACGAATATCAAGGGCATCCTTGAGATTGCTCAAAACAAAGGTCTGGAAGTTCTCTTGGTCGGTATGACCGCACCGGCCAACTATGGTGACGACTACAAGCAGGCTTTCGATGCGCTTTATCCTGAGCTCGCCAAAGAATACGAAACGCTCTATCTGGACAGCTTCTTTGCAGGCTTGATGCAGGACGGTGCGCCAGTTCCCGGTTTTGACAGTTTCATGCAGGCGGATGGCATTCACCCCAACGCGGAAGGCGTTGCCAAAATCGTCGAAGTTGTCGGCCCCTACGTGCTCGAATTGATTGACCGCGTCGAAAGCGCGCGCGCCACAAAGAATTGAAGATACAGGACGGATTTTCCCTTGCCCTCTCGCTGGTTGGCACCATGTCACGCCAAGTCGCCAACAGGAGAGTAGAATGCAAAATCCGAACGCAATCAAAGACACGCAATTTCTGAACGCTCGTTATGAGGCCGCAAAAGCCGAGCTGGTGAAGAGCCAGAAGCTGGAGCAGGGTCAATCTGGCGCTTTGGTCTTTGCAGCCTTGGCTTATGGCGATGCGCTTGAGGAATCAAAGATGTTCAAGCTTGTGTCGCACTGGGCCATGCTGTTTTGCATCGCCGCCGCATTTGTCATCCCGAATTTGCTGGTCGTGCGGGTGCTTTTGTAACGCGCTTGGGCGCATCTGGTATGCGCCCAGCGTTAGCTGGAGATGGCGAGAGAGTCGCCATGGCGGTTGTCCGCAAAGACGGCCCGCAGCAGTGGCAGAAGCGCGAGGGCAAGCGCGGTCGAAAGATAGCAGAAAACCGCAGTCCAAACGCCAAAGCCCAGCAAGAAGTATCCAGCCAGAGCCGCAAAGCTTGCGAATACGCCACCCAAGATGAATGCAATTGCGATCATGTTTTGCCCTCCGGGTCGAAATATGCAGCCAAAAAGACTGACAAATTCTTAATCCCATCAAATCCCGGCAAGATTGTGACGCCCTGCGCGTTTGTTCTATCCAGAGTTTAGTAAGACTTCAGGCTGCGCAGCACAGCGGCGGGCAAGCGCCGCGCAGTCAGCTTCATAAGATCGGCATATTCCGTTTCCCCGGCCATCAGGCGCAGGTACTCAGATCTAAGGCGTTTTGATCGCTGAAAATTCTTGATGAAGATTCCACGAAAGGCGGGCCGGAATATCAAATTCCGCAGTAAACGCGCGTGGCGCAGGCTTTGATGCATCGGAGCAAGTGATTGGCGATAGAGCTCCAGTGCCTTGTCTGGCTCTTTGCGTTGCAGGGCATCCCTGACTGCATTGGCGGCCAGGGCGCCGCTTTCCATGGCGTGTCCGATGCCCTCACCGGTAATCGGATCAACCAAGCCGGCGGCATCGCCCGCCAGCAGAACCCGGCCTTTCCCCGGCACCGTGCGAAAATCTCCGAACGGCAGGAATTGGCCTTTGGGTTTGATCGGTTCATGAACATTCAGGAAAGCAAGGTATCGGGCTAGATGCGCTTTCATATCGGCATTTTGAGACAGCAGCCCGCCCAGTCCGATTGTTGTGCCGTTTGTCTTGGGGAACTGCCAGCCGTATCCCCAGTCCGCCGCGCCGAAATCAATCCGCAGTTCGCGGTCGGGATCGCTGCCTTCAATTTCGACTTCGAGGGCAAAGCCGATTTTTTGCCGGTCAAAGGCCTGCCCAAAAAGAGCATGGGCTGTCGCGCTGTTCACGCCGTCCGCCCCGATCACCAAGGGCGCCATCAGGTTTGTGTTCGCAAGCGAGAGTATGTTCGTTTCAGGATCGAGAGACCCGCTCTCGCCAAGAAAAGTGCGGGCACCTGATTCAGCGGCGGCTTGCAACAGAAAGTGGTCCAAGGCTCGGCGCATTCCGAGAAACAGGGGTGGCGCATTTTCGTCACGCCCCAGGTCATGCCCAAAGCCGTGAAAAAACATGCTGGTGCATGTGTTGATCGGAATCTCGGGTAATTGTTTTTGATAGAGCCGTTGAAACGTTGAAACGGCGCGGCCCGTCAATGCGCCACCGCAGAGTTTGTCCCGCGGGAACTGCCGTTTATCAACCAACGCTACTCTCAAACCGTCCCGGGAAGCCGCCAAGGCAGCAGAGGCGCCGGCAGGACCGGCGCCAATGACGATGAGATCAAATTTTTGAGTTTGCTGACCTGACTTGGCCGTCACAGGACCGTCACGGTCGAGCCAAGCGGCACCCGATCGTAAAGGTCCGCAACGTGGTCGTTCAGCATCCGGATGCAACCATTCGAAACCGACCGCCCGATCGAACGCGGCGCCGTGGTTCCGTGGATGCGGAAGAAGGTGTCGCGACCGTTCTGGAACAGGTACAAGGCACGCGATCCAAGCGGATTGCCGGGGCCACCGGGCTGAACATAGTCGTTGTCGATGAACTTTCCGTAGAGGTGCGGATCGCGTTCGATCATTTCGTTCGTAGGACGCCAGGTCGGCCATTCCTTCTTGGCGCCGATTTTGGCAACACCCGTGAATTCGAGCCCGGCTTTGCCAACGCCCACACCGTAGCGGCGGGCCTGACCGGGGGCTTCGACGAAATAGAGAAAATGCGCACGGGGCAAAATCAACAACTGACCTGGCTCAAGGTCTTTCTTGATCGTTACGGTTTGCGGCCGAAAAATCGGGTCGACCTGAAACGCATGGGCTGGCATCGCAACAGTCGCGGCTGCGGCGGCAACAAATGAACGGCGGGAGATCATGGCAGCTCTCACTCTAACTAAATTTCAGCCGCGTTTTTCGCCGAAATTGGCCTGAAAATCAATCCCGCTAGCGGGACATCGCTTTCACGATGGCGTGCGCGCCACACTTCACCCTGCGTCAAGCAACCTAGTTTTTAGGCGCATTTGCGTTGCGACCGGCAAGGATAACACTGATTGTATAGGCTGCCTGCGGGTTAAGCCCGGCCAGAATTGCTGCTGCCGCATCTGGCCGCATTCTGCCAAGGAAACCAGCAGCAAATTCGGGGTCCATCTCTTCAAACAAGGCCGCCGCTTTCTTAGGTTTCATGGTGGCATAAACATCTGTCAGCTTTTTGATGTCGTCTTCGGCAGCGGTCTGTGCGAGCGACAGAGTGGCTTTCAGGCTTTCCTCAGCTGCGGCCAAGGCCGCCATTCTCTGGTCGATCTCGGACTTTGCGATTTCCAGCGCTTTTTGCCGAATAGCAACAGCTTCTTCGCGTTTGGCGATTCGCGTCTCTCGTGCCTTTAGTGCAGCCAGAACCGGGGCAATGTCTTCATCGGATAAAAGGGACGTGGCGGCAGGTTCCGCGGCAACTTGCTGGACGTCACTTGGTGCTTTCAGCGGCTCTTCTCGTGCAATTGCCGATGTGGCCCCAATCGTGATTCGTAGGACTGCCGAGGCGAGCAGCAGTGAGCCGATCACAGACAATGCGCCAAATGTTTTTGATCGGCGTTGTTTTTTCGGTTTTTCCATCAAAGTGCTCCGCTGCGTGGATGGCGAACAAAAACTGGTTCGGTTGCTTCGGGTGCAGGGGTCTGTTGCACGGCGGATTGTTCTGGTCGTGGAGCTTGTGGCAGGTCATGCATGGAGGCGACCAACAACTCCAGCCGCCTTGCTACATCTTCCGCGCGCTCGGTCAGTTCCTCAAGCGATTTGCCTGATTCACCAGCAGCGTTCCGAGCCGATTCCAGTGTCTTGGATAGGTCGTCGACTTGGGCGGAAAGCACGGCAACAGCCCCACCCACACCATTTTCAAGATTGGTGAAGCGTGTGAGACGCCGCGCCAAAATGAAACAATAAAACCCGGCACCCAGCGCGCCCGCAGCAAGCAGAATGTCAGCGATCAAGTCCATACTGGTCCTCTCAGTTCAAGACGAATTCCAACACGAGCAGGTCGCGAACCCTGCCTTTCCCGGCCACCAGTTTCACGCGCCTAAGCATCTGGGCCCGCAGTTTGACCAGTGCGCCCTGTGATTGGAGATCTGATGGGTCCAAAGCTCGCAAATAGCTGTTCAATACGTCCTGGACCCTCGGAAGGATCCCCGCCACTTCGGCTTCGTATTGTGAAGGAACCTCCAGGCTGGCTCTAAACCTCAGATGGCTGGCCTGTGACGTCGGCGACAACGAGATTGTAAGCGGCGGGACCTCGACAAAGGCGACCTCGGGCAAAGGCTCCATCGGATCCGTTTTTTCAGCGCCCGCCTCAGCTGCGCTTTGATCCGAACCGCCCAACATCCCGCTTTGCACCGCAAAGAATCCGCCCGCGCCCCCTGCAAGGGCCAGCACCAACCCAATGACGAGCGGCAATTTGGAACGCTTTTTCGGCGGCTCCTCGTCAATGGCTGCGTTTGCGTTGGCGTCAGTCATCCTTTTCCCCTGTGTTCGTATCAAAAGGTTATAGGCGCAAATGGGCTAACCGATTGTTAAGGCAGATCGTCCAATCTCTGACTTCAACCGAACAGAATGTTTGGAGCGGAGGTTGGACTTGCAGTTATTCTCGGTATGGAATGCGCTGAGCATCAAACAGCGATTGATCGTTTTTGGCGCTTCGATCGCGATGGCCTTGTCAGTTCTGGGCCTTGCGCGAATGGCGTCGGCGCCCAGTATGGCCCTGCTTTATGCCGGGCTCGAAAACGGTGCCGCTGGCGAAGTTGTGCAGGCGCTCGAATCGCGCGCCGTGGCGTATGAAATACGAGGTGGCGCGATATTTGTGCCTCAGGCAGACCGCGATGCGCTGCGCCTGACCCTCGCTAGTGAAGGCATGCCTGCGAACAGCACTCAGGGCTATGAGTTGCTGGATGGATTGTCCGGTTTCGGAACAACCTCCCAGATGTTCGATGCTGCCTATTGGCGGGCGAAGGAAGGGGAGCTTTCGCGCACGATTGTCGCAAATCCGGCGATTTCCTCGGCTCGTGTTCACATTGCCAATAGTTCCGCGAATCCGTTTCAGCGGGACGTGACACCAACCGCGTCGATTTCGGTCACAACTGCCGGTGGAACGGTTTCGCAACAACAGGCCAGAGCTTTGAAATTCCTCGTAGCCTCCGCAGTGCCGGGCCTGGACCCGGAAGAGGTGGCCGTTATCGACGGGAAAGGGGGCCTGATCTCGGGCGAATCTGAAACGGCCGCAGGTCCAAATGCTCGGGATCGGGTCAGTGATCTGCGTGACCGTGTTCAGCGACTGATGGAAGCCCGCGTCGGCGTCGGTAACGCAGTGGTCGAAGTCAGTGTCGATACAGTCACCGAAAGTGAGTCGATTTTGGAACGCCGGATAGACCCGCAAGGCCGCGTTGCGATTTCCACTGATACAGAAGAACGATCAGACAACACCCAGGATGCTGGTGGCGGTGATGTTTCAGTGGCGTCGAACCTGCCTGATGGCGTCGCCGGTGGCGGTGATGGATCGCGATCTCAAGCGACGGAAATTCGTGAACGCATCAACTATGAGGTTTCTGAAACCACCAGAGAAATCACACGAGGACCCGGCGCGATAAAACGGCTGACCGTTGCAGTTCTGGTGAATGGGCGATTCACGATGGATGAACAGGGGGCTCAGCAGTTCCAGCCGCTGCCCGACACCGAGCTTGAGTCGTTGCGTGAACTTGTTTCCTCGGCAGTTGGTTTCGACGAACAGCGCGGTGATCGGATCACCATACACTCTATGCCTTTTGATCGCCCTGAAGGGCTTGGAACCGGGCCAATCGAACCGGGGTTCTTTGCTGGTGAACTGGACATCATGCGATTGGCTCAGATGGCTGTCCTTGGGTTTGTGGCGCTTATGCTCGGGCTGTTTGTGGTTCGGCCGGTTTTGATGCGTTCCTCCGCCGAAATACCATCGCTTGAGTCAGCGGCACTTCCAGCGCCGATTGGAGCGCCCGAAAGCGTTTTGGTGGGTGAAATTGATCCCACGACAGGGCCCGACGTGGTCGGCGCAGAAAAGGAGCTGGACCCGCAACAGTTGCCTGCACTGGCATCGCAGCCAAAGACCCTATCCGAAGAAGATCCGGTCGATCGTTTGCGGGGCCTGATTTCAGATCGAAAAACCGAAACTGTGGAAATTCTGCGCAGCTGGCTCGATGAAAAGGAGCAGATCAATTGACCGATCTCGCCAACTATTTGGAAAATTTTGAGCAAATTGCAGATGTGGCACCGGCCGTTGGCTCCGCAGTGACCACGGACGCCAAGTTGGAAAGCCTGCGGCTGAGTGCATTCGAAGAAGGTTATCGCGCAGGTTGGGATGATGCGGTCAAGGCGCAGTCTGATGACCGCACCCGGATTTCCAGCGGATTTGGTCAACACCTGCAGGATCTGTCCTTTACCTACCACGAAGCCTACGGGCACGTCATGAATGCAATGGCGCCTTTGCTGGATGAAATCGTCAAAGCGGTGCTGCCCAAATTGGCGCAACAAACCTTTGCACAGCACATTTCGGATCAGCTGCAATCCATGGCCAAGCAAATCGGCAACCTCGAAGTCATTGTCGCGGTTGCGCCGCAAAACCGCGAAGCAGTCCGGCCTTTGTTGGACGAATCCTATGGTTTTCCCATCAGGCTGGTCGAGGATGACACGCTGGCCGAAGAACAGGCGGACATCCGATTTGGCGAAACCGAGCGACAGCTCGACCTGAATGCCCTGCTGCATTCGGTGGCCGAAGCGGTGTCCGCCTTTACGCACGACAACCGGAGAAAAGTTGCCAATGGATAGTGATACAGCACCCGTTGCAGAAGCGGACAGACCCTTTACCAGCGTGCCAATCGAAATCACCGTGGCGGTCGGGCGTGCCCGCCCACTGGTCCGCGATCTTTTAAAGCTGTCAGAGGGCAGCGTACTCAAGCTCGACAAACGGCTTGAAGACCCGGTCGAATTGTTTGTCGGCGACCAAAAGATCGGCATCGGCGTTTTGGAAATCATCGAGGCTGATGGACAGACGCAGCTTGCTGTACGTTTGACCGAGGTGTCCGACATGAAAGCGTCGACCTGACCCATGCGCGTCTGGTTTATCGTTGCAGCCTTGCTATTCCATCCAGTGGCGGCCGAGGCTCAATCGCTCTCGCTCGACCTGGGTGATGGTGGATCGGTGACGGCAACCAGCCTGCAACTTATCGCGTTGATCACGCTGCTCAGTCTGGCACCGGGGCTGGCAATCATGATCACCTGTTTTCCGTTCATCGTGACGGTTCTTGCAATTTTGCGGCAGGCCATAGGCCTGCAACAATCCCCACCAAACATGCTGCTCGTCAGCCTTGCGCTGTTTCTAACCTATTTCGTCATGGAGCCGGTTTTCTCAGAGGCTTGGGATGTGGGTATTCAGCCCCTACTCGAGGAAAACCTCGACATAGAACAGGCGTTTGCCAATGCGCTCGGCCCGTTCCGAACCTTTATGGCAGCCCGGGCTGACCCTCAGACCTTTGCAGCCATGGCCGATCTGAGACCGGGTTCGGCCGGATCCAGCCTGTCCGAACAATCCCCGCTCTCTGTTCTCGTCCCAAGCTTCATGCTCTCTGAGATTGCCCGCGCTTTTCAGGTTGGGTTTCTGATTTTCCTGCCTTTTTTAATTATCGATCTGGTCGTTGCTGCTGTTCTCATGTCCATGGGCATGATGATGGTCCCTCCCGCCATCGTGTCATTGCCATTCAAACTGGCATTCTTCGTTGTTGCTGACGGGTGGTCGCTGTTGGCGGGCAGCCTTGTTCGGGGGTACTTCTGACCACAGCCAACCGGCGATTAGCCGGGCTGATTTGCGGCGCATCCTTTCATGGGTGATTTGCCGCTATCTAACGGATTGGTCCGGCCCTAACCTGCAGTCATGGACGCGCCTGATTCCCCCTTTGATACGCGGTATTCCTGGATGCGGCTTGCGCTGACACTTGGCGTGGCCATCGTCGGGAATGTGGGCCTTTGGGTGATCACGGTGGTGATGCCAGAGGTCCAGCAAGAGTTTGATGCCACGCGGGCGCAGGCGTCTTTGCCCTACGCTCTGACGATGGTGGGATTCGCCTTGGGCAACCTGTTCATCGGCCGCGCCGTGGATAGATGGGGCATGGCTGTTTCCCTGGCAGTCGCAGCACTGGTGGTCGCTGTCGGGTATTCCGTAGCGGCCTTGGCACCCTCGATTCTCCTTCTCAGCCTGATCCAGTTCGTGATTGGGTTTGGTTCGGCCTCCTGCTTTGGGCCTTTGATAGCGGATATTTCGCAATGGTTTCGGCTCAGGCGTGGGATCGCGGTGGCGATTGCCGCATCGGGAAACTATCTGTCGGGCGCAATTTGGCCGATCTTGCTTAGTGCGTTGGCCGCTGATGCCGGTTGGCGGTGGGTCTATGGAACGTTGGCAATCCTGACCGTGGTTGTTCTTCTTCCGTCCGCTGCCTTGCTGCGCAAACAAGTGCCTGCTGACGCACAAGAGCAATCTGATGCAGTTTCCACAGCGCGGGCCCGAAAAACCGGTTTCACACCAAGGCAACTCCAGCTTCTGCTGGGCTTGGCAGGCGTCTGTTGTTGTGTGGCTATGTCGATGCCACAGGTGCACATTGTGGCGCTTTGTGTGGATATGGGATTCGGGTCAGCCGTGGGGGCCGAGATGCTGTCGCTCATGTTGCTGGGCGGTGTCGTATCACGGGTGTTGTCCGGCTATTTGGCGGATTGGTTGGGCGGCGTACGAACCGTCTTGATCGGATCAACCTTGCAGGCCGTGGCCCTGTTCCTGTACCTACCCGCGGGCGAGCTTGTCAGCCTTTACGTGGTCAGTTTGGTGTTTGGTCTCAGCCAGGGCGGTATTGTACCAAGCTATGCCTTGATCGTCCGGGAGTATCTGCCTGCAAAAGAGGCGGGCGCCCGCGTCGGATTTGTCTTGATGATGACGATCTTGGGAATGGCCCTGGGCGGTTGGTTGTCCGGCGCCATCTACGACTGGACCGGAAGCTACCAATGGGCTTTCATCAACGGGATTGTCTGGAATGGGCTGAACATCGCAATCATGATCGTGGTTCTTTTGCGCAGTGCGGGTCCCAAGGGAACACCCGTCGCGGCCTGAACAGTGGGATCAGCTTGCTTCGTCCTCAACATCCACGCGGATGTGTTGAGTGCCGCGTGCCTTGGCCAGGGCAATCTGTTTTTGCCGCTCGCGGAACCGCATTTTGTCAGCTTCGGCAGTTTCATCGATACATTGATGACACGATACGCCCTGTTCAAATTCAGGGCGACTCCGGTCGTCGGGCAGAATGGGGCGACGACAGGCATGACACAATTCGTGGGGGCCTTCGCGTAGCCCGTGTTCCACAGAAACTCGCCCGTCGAACACAAAACAGCTGCCTTGCCAGGTGCTGTCCTCTTCTGGCACCTCTTCGAGGTACTTCAGAATGCCACCTTTCAGATGCAGCACATCTTCGACGCCCTGCCCAAGCAGGAAATTGGTGCTCTTCTCACACCGAATTCCGCCCGTGCAAAACATGGCGATCCGCTTGTTGTGAAACCGATGTTTGTTTTCGTCCCACCAAGCCGGAAAATCCCGGAAGCTTTCGGTCTTTGGATCTACGGCGCCCTCGAATGTGCCAATCGCCACCTCATAGTCGTTGCGGGTGTCAATAACAGCGACATCCGGGCTACGGATCAATGCGTTCCAGTCGGCCGGATCAACATAATGTCCAACACGTGCCTTGGGGTCGACATCGGGCTGCCCCATGGTCACGATTTCACGCTTCAGCCGTACTTTCATGCGGATGAAAGGACGCTCTTTCGCGGAGGAAAGCTTCCACTCCAGCGTTTCGCAGCCCGGCAGGCTGCGGATATGCGCCAGAACGGCATCTATGCCGAAACTCGGGCCGGCAATCGTGCCGTTGATTCCCTCATGGGCCAAAAGCAACGTGCCTGTGATTTTCTGCGCGCGGCAGAGCTCCAGCAAAGGGCCCTGAAGAGCCGCCGGATCATCAAAACGGGTAAAGTGGTATAGCGCGCAGACAGTAAACATGGCGGGGAAATAGGCGGATTCCGGTCTTGTCCGCAAGGGGGAGCAATGCCGCAACCCTTGACGCTGTCATCACTCGGGCCTACCCATTGCGCAACCAAAAGGAGGCGCAAATGCGAGCCCTGATCGTTATAGATGTCCAGAACGATTTTTGCCCCGGTGGCGCCTTGGCGGTTGAAGGCGGGGATCAGATCGTCTCACCGATTAATGCATTGATGTCTGAGTTTGACTCGGTGGTTTTGACACAGGACTGGCACCCTGCAGGCCATTCGTCTTTCGCAAGTCAGCATGATGGCAAGGCGGCCTTCGAAATGATCGAAATGCCTTATGGCGCGCAAGTGCTATGGCCGGATCACTGTGTGCAGGGAAGCTCGGGCGCGGCGTTCCATGCCGGTCTCAATGCCGACCGGGCCGATTTGATTATCAGAAAAGGCTTCCGGCCCCGGATCGACAGCTATTCAGCGTTCTTCGAAAACGATCAGACCACGCCCACTGGGCTCGAAGGGTACCTGCGAGCCCGCGGGATCGACGAGTTGGTTATGGTTGGCCTCGCCACTGACTTTTGCGTGAATTTCTCGGCTGTAGACGCGGCGCGGCTTGGCTTTGATGTGACGGTTCGTCAGGATCTGTGCCGGGCCATCGACATGGATGGATCGCTGGCGGCGGCACAGGATGGCATGCGCGCGACGGGTGTAAAGCTCGTCTGATACTTGCAATGGTTCGCTGCGGCGGATTTAAACGGCGCAACGATCCAATTGGAGGCCGACATGGTCGATATCGCAACCCGTGTCTGGAACCACAAGTGGAAGATCGATCCGATCGTCCGGTCCCTGATTGACACAGATTTCTACAAACTGCTGATGTGCCAGTCGGTGTTTCGCAACAAACGCGACACACAGGTGACTTTCAGCCTGATCAACCGATCGCAACAGGTTCCGCTGGCCCGACTGATCGACGAAGGCGAATTGCGCGAACAACTCGACCATATTCGGTCACTTTCGCTGACGCGGGGTGAAAGCACATGGCTCCGCGGGAACACGTTTTATGGCAAGCGCCAGATGTTCACGCCGGAGTTCATGGAATGGTTCGAGTCGATGCGCCTTCCGGCCTATCATCTGGAACGGGTCGGGGATCAGTATGAACTGACCTTTGAGGGCAGTTGGCCCGAAGTCATGCTTTGGGAGATCCCTGCTCTTGCGGTTTTGATGGAACTGCGCGGTCGGGCCGTGTTGAACGATATGGGCCGGTTCGAATTGCAGGTCCTCTATGCCCGCGCCATGACCAAGCTTTGGGAAAAAGTCGAACACCTTCGCCAGCAACCGCAGCTGCGCATCGCTGATTTCGGCACCCGCCGCCGCCACAGCTTTCTGTGGCAGGATTGGTGTGTGCAGGCCATGCTGGAAGGCCTCGGCGACAGTTTTGTGGGAACGTCCAATTGCCTGATTGCGAAAAACCGCGATCTTGAGGCGATTGGAACCAACGCCCATGAATTGCCGATGGTCTATGCCGCGCTTGCTCGGGATGATGAATCGCTGGCTCGCGCGCCTTATGATGTTCTGGCTGATTGGCACGAAGAGCACGAAGGCAATCTGCGCATCATCCTTCCGGATACCTATGGGACCGAAGGGTTCCTGAAAAACGCTCCGGACTGGCTTGCCGGTTGGACCGGCATTCGCATCGATTCAGGTGATCCGGCAACCGGTGCCGAAGTGGCGATTAACTGGTGGAAAAACCGCGGAGAAGACCCGCGTCAGAAACTGGTGATTTTCTCCGATGGTCTGGATGAAGCCAAGATCATCGAGCTTTATGAGCAGTTCAAGGGCCGTGTCCGCGTGTCCTTTGGCTGGGGCACACTTCTGACCAACGATTTCCGAGGTCTGACAGCCGACGACCGCCTCGCGCCGTTCAGCCTTGTTTGCAAGGCGGTCAGCGCCAATGGTGCTCCCACGGTCAAACTATCCGACAATCCGAACAAGGCCATGGGTCCCAAGGATCAGATTGAACGCTACAAACGCGTTTTCGGTGTTGGCGAACAGGCTGCTCAGGACGTGATTGTATAAGAAAAACAGCGGCGCTGGTTTCGCAGCCCGCTGTTTCTTCGTGCCATAAATATCCCGGGGGGATCGGGGGGGCAGGCCCCCCGAAACGGTTCAGTGCTTGCCTGTCTGTTCGGGCTTCGCAGGGTCCGTGGCACCATTCTGTACCGCTTTCGGTGTACTGGTTTCCTCTTCAGAGCTATCCATGACACCATCGACGAGGCCGGACAAACTGCCGTCCATCGACAGGCCCAGTTCGTCGCCAAGCTTGCGCAAGGCAGGCATCTGGACGGCCATGCCCATGATCGAGTCGAGCGCCTGATTGACCACGGGCTTGTCGCCAGTTCCTGCGCCGGCGCTAACGCCACCGCCAAAGCTGCCGCCGCCCATGCCGGTCACCTGATGGATACGGATCGAGTCGATCTTTTCGGCGGGTTTCACGGCTTCTGCGAGAACCTTGGGCAGGGCCTCCAAGCGGGCCAGATCGACCTTCATGCCGATTAGATCAGCGCTCAGTGCATTCTCGGCATCGGTGATCGCGCGGGTACCTTCGGCCTCGGCCAGCATGTCCTGCCGCTTCGCTTCGGCGCGGATGGTGATGGCATCGGCATCGGCCTGCGCCTCTTCACGGCGCGCCATTGCCCGGTCTTCTGCAGCGTCCTTTTCAGCCTGTGCAGCGAGACGGATCTTGGTCGCTTCGCGCTCGGCTTCACGGGCTGCTTCGATCAGTGCGATTTGCTTCAGGCGCTCGGCTTCGGCCACTTCCTTTGCGGTGACAACCGATTCCATGGCCTTGGTCGCTTCAGCGCGTGCCAGATCCGCAGAGGCGCGCGCGCGGCTTTCCTCTTCAGACTTCTGCTGAATGATGATCTGACGCTCCTGATCGGCCACTTCGATCTCACGCTCCTTGGCGATTTCGGCCTCCCGAATGTTCTTTTCGCGCAGAATTTCCGCAGCGCGAATGGCTTCTTCACGGGCGATACGGGCACGCTCGGTTTCGCGCATGGAATCTTCCCGGCGGGCGGCAATCTCGGCTTCCTGTGCGGCACGCATGGTTTCTACGCGCTGAATCTGCTCGATCCGGGCCTGTTCCTCGTCCTGCTCGATGCCCAGCTTTTGACGTTCGCCATCCATGGCCGCGCGGCGCACCGACACTTCGGCATCGGCATCAATCTGAGCGCGTTCCTTGCGTGAGGTCGCAATCACTTCTGCCAGTTTGCGCATACCCACGGCGTTAAAGGCGTTGTTTTCGTCCAGCGCCTCAAATGGGGTTTGGTCCAAGGCAGTCAGCGAGACGGATTCCAACGACAGGCCGTTCTTCAACAGGTCCTCAGACACAGCGTTCTGCACTTCTTGCACAAAGTCGGCACGGTTTTCATGCAGCTGATCCATAGTGAGTTGCGCAGCCACGGCGCGCAGACCGTCGATCAATTTACCTTCGATCATCTCCCGCAGTTGTTCGACATCAAAAGTGCGGTTGCCCAATGTTTGCGCTGCTCGGGAAATCCCTTCGTCAGTCGCATTAACCGAGACATAGAACTCGACCCCCACATCCACACGCATGCGGTCTTGTGTGATCAGCGCGGCCTCGCCATCGCGTTTCACTTCAAGTCGCAGGGTTTTCATATTGACCGGACTGATCTCGTGAAAGAGTGGAATCACAAGTGCACCGCCATCCATAATGACCTTGCGACCGCCTGCACCTGTTCGAACAAAGCTGATTTCGCGTGTCGTACGGCGGTACACCCGCGAAATGACCAATGGAATGAAGAGAACGAGCGCGATTGCGCCAGCAACGATGAATATTAATGTGGATATGTCCATGTTTACTCCTTCTTACGTAAAATTCAGTGGGTCAGCGGAACCAGCAGATAGCCGCCGTCATGTCGGTGGCGCAGCACAATGACTTCTGCGCCTTGTGGGATCTGAGCATCATCGCGCAACGGTTCTGCGCGCAGATAATGCGTGTTGCCATAGCGGTCCGTAACCTTGACCTCGGCCGGGCGTCCGCGCGCGGCAGTGCCTTGGGTAACGACGCCTTGCCTGCGACCCAGATGGCGCTCGGACAGCGCGGCGGTTTCGGTCTTCGGCAGTAGCCGCGCAAAAACCGCACCGAAGCCGCGGGTGAACCAGATCGCAAAAGCGCCAGCCGGTGCTGCGGCCGCCAGGGCGGGCAGCGCAAAGCCCAGTGTGTTGGTCATCAGGCTTTGGACAAACAATCCCGCCGCACCAAAGCTGAACAGGATCGTGGCAAGCCATATGAGGGCCGGCATGCGCCCGAACCCGAGCCACGAGGCAAGTCCCCCCGTCTCTCCGATGCCATCCGGCGTATCGATTGCAACTTCTTCAAAGGCCGGGACTTCGAAATCAGAGACATCCATGTCCAGTGCATCGAAATCAATATCCAGATCCAGATCGCCAACATCAGGCAATTCGACATCGATCTCGGGCCCGTCCAATCCTTCGCCGCCAGCGCCCAGCAGTGTGCCGCCGAGCAGCGCAAAGAAAAGTTCAAGGGCCAAAAGGCCAAACAACAGCGCAAGCGCTATAGTAAACGGCACATACGGTGCCGTCAGGAAAAGATCGAACATCCGTCCCCCAAAGTTTTTATGTATGCTATGGTATACAATATAGATAGGGCCTCACGGCTTCGTTACAATAGCTATCCCGTTGATTTTCTGCAAAACACTGGCAGAAAGGGGAAAAGGTTCAAAAAATGAAACTGAAACTTCATCACATCAATCTGGCAACCGAGAATGTTGAACGGTTGGACACATTCTATCGGGAAGTGCTGGGTCTAAAAGAAGAATCTGAAGGCTTGCCCGTTCTCGAAAAGAAAAAAGGTTACGCCGGTGACGTGGCCTTCGTCAGTGACGGCGCGATCCAGATGCATTTGGCGGAACGGGATGTGATGGCCGGTTTTCGCACGGGCCAGATCGTGAACCCCGTCGAGCGCGGACACATCGCGTATCGCACCGATGATTTGGATGCGTTCAAAGCGCATCTCGAGGAACAGGGTGTTCCCTATTCCGATTGGGCCAATGCGGCGGTTGCTGGGTGGAGGCAGATTTTTTTCTACGATCCCGACGGCAACGTGATCGAGGTCCACGAAGTATCGGAATAGCCTTCAGAGCTGTCGCGCTTTCCGGCGACGCATCAAGACAGCGTCCTTGATTTTGCCCTTTAAACCGCGAGGTGGCAGAACCTCGCGATCCATCTCAAAGATGCTTCCGGTCAGGGATGGATCGCACATCAAAGCCAGCTCAACACCCCATTTGGCAGAGTCTTCCGGCCTCAGGCCATCCGGGATGCCCATTGTGGTTTTCAGCATGCCCGGCATCCAGTCTGAAATCACGATTCCGGGAAAACGATCAGCCAGATCCGCGATCAGGGCGCGTGTCAAAATCCGGGCTGCACCTTTTGATACGGAATAGGCACTGCTGGCCGGGAGTGGATCGAGATCGGCAAAGGTCGCGACGTTCAGAATGCGCCCGTGGCCAGTTTCAACCATACTGTCCAAGGCGGCACGGCTGCAGGCAAATGTGCCACCAAGATTGACCGCAACACTGTGCATGAAGCTGGTCGCGGTTTCGTCGAGAACATCCTTGCGCGGATAAACGGCAGCGTTGTTGATAAGCAGCGCAATGGCGCCATGCGTTTCCCGGATTTTTGCAAAAGCCTTGGTAACCGCCTCGGGGTCTGCCACGTCGACGGGCATGGGAATGAAACGGCCCGCCTGCGCAATCGCTTGAGTTTCCTCAAGTGCAGCCAGACGCCTTCCAAGACCGACTACCTGAAAACCCTGTTCCGTCAGGTTAGTCGCCAAGGCACGGCCCAGCCCGGAACCCGCGCCTGTTACGACAGCGATGCCATCTTGAGGTGTCAGACGTGTCATTGGGGTTCCTCGTTAAATGTACTGGCCACGCGCAAGGCGTTTGCGGCAATCGTCAATGACGGGTTTACACCCATGGACGTGGGCATAAAGCTGGAATCAGTGACCCACAGGTTCGTCAGATCATGCGCCCGGCAGTCTGCATTCAAAACCGATTTTTCCGGATCAGTGCCAAACCGCAGGGTTCCGCAGGGGTGGCCGTAATTCAGATCTGGCTGTTGGCCCAGAAACAAGCGCCGATGACCCCTGAATGCGCGTTTTATAGCGCGCCGGAACGCCTTTCGGCGGGCCAGCAGTTCAGATGAAAAACGGTAGTCAACAGATAGCCGCTCAGGCTGGTCTGGATCAAATGTGACACGGTTTTCCGGATAGGGCAGGTCTTCCATCAAACCCACAAAGATTTGAGCGCTGCCCAGCATTTGATGCGCCAATGCGGCTGGAATGCGCGACAATGGCGCAAGACGCTTGGCACCGGGCAATGTGGATTGGGCGAGCATCCGATTGAGGTAGTGAACGATTTCACCATAGCTCGCGCGGATACCCATGGCCTGAATGGTGCCGTAGCGGGTACCTTCTGCGTGGTATAGATCCCTGAGGGATATTGCCTTTGTCGCGGGTCCATCGATGGCATCACGGGGCCACAAGGCAAACATCTCGTTGAGATGGAACATGAGGTTTCGACCAACCAGACCAGAACGATTGGCCAAACCGTCCGGCCAGTTCTCATTTGCTGAGGCAAGCAACAATCTGGGTGACCCCAGTGCGCCGCCGGCCAGAACGTAGCGCTTGGCCCGAAACCTATGCTCCTTGCCATCCACACGAACCATCAATCCGTTAACCCGTGTCTGATCTGCGTCAATCCGGATGACTTCGGCCTCGGTCAAAACTTCTGCGTTTCCGGTTGCCATAGCCGGTTCTACCCCAGCAGATCGACCATCCATCTTGCAGGACCTTGGGCATTTCACACCCAGACAGTTTTCACACCCCTCAAGACGTTCGATCGCCGTATGAGCATGATAAGGGTGCAGGCCCGCTGCCCGAAAACTATCCATCAGGCTTTTTTCGACGAGGCCAAGCTCCGGCGCATTGCGTAGCGGCAATGGAGGCTCCGGCGATAAGGGATCATCGGTTCCATAAACCCGATAGACGCGGGCGGCTTCCTCGTACCATGGTAGCATCGCATCAAACCCGACGGCCCAACCGCCTGTAGGATGCGAGTTGGAGCTGTCCAGATCGTGCCGCTCGGGGCGTTCCAGGGTTGCCGCGTAGAAGGCCGACGACCCTCCGACGCCGGACCCAAGAGGCGCGTAGAACGCGGTTTCCTGACCATTCAGTGTTACGTGAAGAGGGTCCGGCCATAGGCCTCTGGCTGCGCGTGCCTCGGGGACGAAAATCTCGGATAAGCCGTTGCGCTCTGACCGATGCCCACCCCGTCCCTTTTCGAGAAAGAGCACACGGTGGCCTGCCTCGGCTAAAGCCCGGCCAATGGTCCCACCGCCAATCCCGGTCCCGACAACGATGGCATCCCATTGGATTTCTGCCAGTGGATGACTCATTGACCGTCCTGTTCGATCAGGGCTGTTTGGCGTCGGTCCTTGTCGAACACAGGCTGGAAAAGAGACCGCACGCGCATCGCCGCCGAATTGGTGACGTGGTTGTTGTCAAAGTATTGGCCAACACCACCATGCACGGCGTGACACAAGGCGCCCTCGCAGAACATTGGCCAGGGATCGATCAGGGTGATTACACCGCGTTCTGCCAGATCCGTCCATGGTGCATCTGCCAAAGCTGTTCGTACAGCCAGCATATCGCGGGACACCGCGTTTTGAGTCTGGGGTTTCGCCGCCAAGGGCCATCCTTGATGCGCGGCTTCGCGTGCCGCTTTTCGGCTGTCGTAATATGGAATTTCGGGCGTTTGGCGCAGCACATACACATTGTCAAAATGGTTGTGGAAATACGAAACGGTTGTTTCTGCCACCTCGGCCAGCAACTGCGCCTGAACCTGATCGTCCCGTGGTGCCATGTCCGTGGGAAACAGCGCTATTTCGTTGTGCTGATCAAAGCCGACACCGCGCCCTTCAGCATAGTAACCCCAGCGCCCGATCAGAAGAACGGATTCGACGCTGTCCAGCCGTCCCAAGGCCTGTTTGATCTGCACGTTAGCCTGCGTGCATTGCGTGTCCTGCGCACGTGTGGCTGCCGACTCGATCTTGCGCATCCCAAAGACCGGAGCACATCCTGCGCGCCAAAGGATGATGCCAGGGGTCTGCGCCTCGTGTGCGGCCAAGTCCAACCCGTCGCGATAGGCGCGCACGTGACTGTCGCCCCAGACTAGAACCTTTGGTTCACCGTCAGGCCCGATCGGGCACACTTCCAGACCATCCAGAGGCAACTCTTGCGCAATGTAGCAACGACTCCAATCCTGCAGGAAATCACCGGATGCCGCGATGTGAACACCCGCCCGGCTGTCAAAGCGATCCGGCAGCCCGTCTTGTGTGAACAGCCACCCGCCGACGCCCAACAAGATGATTGATGCGCAGGCAGTGCCGGCAAAGACAAATGCGCCGGAGAGTTTGCGCGCATAGCGGACCGGGTTTTCAATGAACCGCCAGGTCAGCCATGCCAGACCAACGCTCAGGATCATCCATAGGCCTGATTCGAATAGATTGGCGTGGCCATCCCGCAGGTAAGTCGACAGAACAAACACTGGCCAATGCCACAAGTATAGTGAATAGGAAATCAGCCCAAAAAAGACCGCGTAGGGATGACAAAGCAATCGGTTCACGCTGTTATCGCCTGCGCCGTTGGCGAGGAGCAAAACGGTCCCGACGACAGGCCCAATCACCAGAATGCCGGGGAACAGCGGGCCTGCCGGGATAAACAAGATCGAAACGCCGATCAGGATCAGACCCAGCCAAGACAGAACCGCGTATCCCCGCGCCGTGCGGCTGGTTTCATAGCTCCAGATAGCGAGCAGAACACCGCTTAGCATCTCCCACGCGCGGAACGGAAAAAGAAAGAATGCCGCTTCGGACATTCTGGGTGTCAGCAAGACACATGCTGCAAATGACGCGGCCCAGACTGCGATCAGGCCGA
The DNA here is from genome assembly GCA_020630695.1 of Paracoccaceae bacterium. GTDB lineage: Bacteria > Pseudomonadota > Alphaproteobacteria > Rhodobacterales > Rhodobacteraceae > Thalassococcus_A > Thalassococcus_A lentus. Next base: position 35,342 of record JAHDIS010000011.1, read on the forward strand.
ACAACAGGCCGCGCCGCCAACGCGCCAGCACCAAAATGAACAGCGGCAGAAATATGTAGAACTGTTCTTCGACCGCCAGAGACCATGTGTGAAGCAGCGGTTTTTCATCGGACGCACTGTCGAAGTATCCGGCGCTTCTGAAGAACAGCACATTTGACAGATAAACCGTTGCCGCAATCAGGCTCTTGCCGAATTCACGAAATTCAAACGGCAACATCAGCGCATAGGCCAAGAGCGTTGTGACCAAAGCCACGACAAAAAAGGCAGGCGCGAGTCGCCGGAACCGGCGGGCATAGAAGTTGCGCAACCAGACACGGCCGGTTGAATCGTATTCCCGCCAGAGAATACCGCCGATCAGGTAACCCGAAATGACAAAGAAGATGTCCACGCCGACAAACCCGCCGCGCAGAGGCAGGCCAAAGTGGTAGAGCACAACGGACAGAACAGCGATAGCGCGCAGGCCGTCGATATCGCTGCGATATGGCAAAGGAGAATGATCCGGGGCGCTCATTTGATCTGGGCCTTTTGGTCCATCAGATAGTCTTTCTTTCGGGGCCGAAAACAACGGCGGTACACATACAAACACGCATTTGTTCGGGTGCCATAAGTGTGGGCAGGGCAATGCCTGCGTCAACAGATGGCTGTCGAACAGATGTGCAACTGTTGCGTTAACCGGCAGGATAGATCATTTCTGGGCGGTATTGCGGCGTTTCGCAGGCCAGGGGCAAAAAATGCAGGAAACCGGTATTTCAGCGCAGGTTCCCGATTGGAGCCGTGAAGCCATCCGTCGTTTTTGGGATCCGGGCCAAAAACTGATGCGGGCGTTGCGCCGATATCAGGCAGCGCGAAAACGAGGTGGTGTTCTGGGTAAGGTCGCGTCCAAGTATTGGGCGTTGAACCATTTGTTCTGGTCCACGATCTGCCAGTCAGAGATTCATCTGAATACCGAAATCGGTGGCGGTCTCAGGCTGACACATCCGACCGGGATCATCATTCATTCCGACGCGAAAATAGGAGTGAATTGCATGATCTTTCATCAGGTCACCTTAGCCGGGCCCGTCGTTTTGGGTGGTCATGTGGATGTTGGTGCAGGCGCCAAACTGATTGGTCCACTCTCCGTTGGCGATCACGCAGTGATCGGTGCCAATGCGGTTGTGACCAAGGATGTTCCAGAAGGTGCAACTGTGGCAGGGATACCGGCCCGGATTATCTCAGGAAACCAAACTGGCTGACCGTACACAAACGAGCCTTCAGGTTTTGTCAAAGAACTGTGGCTTTTGCGCAGTTTCGCTGTTCAGAGCCCAATCATAGACCTGTCGAACCTGCCGCGCCTTTTGCGACCACAAAAAATGGCTTTGGACTCGGTCGCGCGCTGCTGTCGCCATTGCAGCCAGGCCGCTTGGATCGTTCACCAAACTTTCCAGTTTCGCGGCAAAGGCCTCGATGATTTCGGATCTCGTGCCGCAGGGCACTTTTAACCCTGTTCCGGGTACGACCAGTTCGCCGGGTCCCGCGTAGTCGACGATCAGGGGCACAACACCCAGCGCCATCGCCTCCAGTACGACACCTCCGCCGAACTCGCGTATCGAAGGAAATGACAGAATGTGGGATCGGCACAGGATATCCTGAACCTCTTCATGCGCTTTCCAACCGTGGAACGTAACCGAGTGTTCGATTTCCAAAGACCGGGCGAGAGCCGTTAGCTCTGGCATCATTGGACCGTCGCCAATCATGTCCAGTTGCATCCGGCCTTCACGCAAAAGCGGGGCTGCCGCTTGAAACAGCATGTCCGCACCTTTGTAGGGCACCAAACGGCCCACAAAGGCCGCGCGCAGCGGCCCATCCTCTGGCTGTGCGACGCGGTTGAACCGACTGGGGTCAATCCCGTTCTCAGGGATGAAAATGCATCTGTCTCGGAACTGGGAGGGGACTTCGGATTCCGTATGCCGTGAGCCGACCAAGACAGCACTGGCATTGCGCAGGGTCGCAGTTCGCCCGGGCAGAACTTTGTAAGCAGACCGAACATAGCTCAGCCATTCTTTTTCTGCCTGACGTTCCGCTTCGAACCCCTTGGGCCAGGGCACCCCACCATTGAGCGGGCCCAAAACAAACGGAACACCGGCACTGGCGCATTTGCCAGCAAGAGAAGAGGAGATTGTTGGCGACAGCGGCGTGATGCGATGAACGACGTCGTATTCGCCAGCGCGAATAGCGTTGCCAAATTGCCGCCAGACAAGCCGTTCAAACCAAGGATAGGACAGGGCGTTGATGGCCTGAACCATGGTCCATCCTTTGCCCTCACCCATCCGCAGCTTTTCGGCCAGTTTCCACATCGGTCTTGCAAAGGTTTCCGAGTCGATCGCAGTAAAGTCCTGCCCTTCAATCATCCCGGCGCGCACAAAGGCATCCCGGTTGCGGATTTGCGTAACGATATGAACGTCTGCCACCTCACGCAGCGCCGCGGCCAGTGACCATCCGACGAGAGGGACAGACACCCATTCGGGATTCGCAGCCTCGGCGATTGCAAGAACTCTGGGCTTTTTCGCGGTCACAGGATGGACTGCCATTTCAAAGTGGACACGTATTTTTGGAGCTTGAGCCGTTCGGCTCGGAGCTGTTCGGCATAGCCCATGAGCGCGCCGGCAATCAGCCATGTCAGCGGCGTCAGTGTTGCGTTCGGCAGCATGTCAAAAATGTTGATCGCAAGGATCAGAGACAGCGGCGCAATCAAGGGCGACACGGGTTTATCCCGCTGCGCGATGGATTCGCGCCAGAGCAGGACCAGAGGCCAGACTAGCAGTCCGAATTCCGCCAGAAACCCGACCCAGCCATAGACGCCGATGACAATGATCCAGCGACCATCTGTTACGGTCAGGATATTGCCAGACACCGGGTCGAGTATGTGATTTCGCCCCCAACTGCCCCAGCCGAAAACCGGCTTGATGTAGGCCCGATCCAGCAGCGTTTGTTCGTTGTCAAAGCGGAACTCAAGCGAAGCGGCGCGGTCTGCATCAATGCTTGCAGCTGCGTTGAGCAAACGATCTTGGGGAACAAGATTTGCGCCCTTGAGAACCGGGTAGGCCACAGCCAGTGATCCAATGACGATCGCCACTTTGATCTGTGTGACAGGCCCAAGTAGAACAACCATTGGAACCAGCATCACGACAAAGATCAAAGCACCCAGCGACTTTGCCAGAAACAGGATCATGGTCAGGTACAGAGCGGCGGCTAGGAATTTCCAGCGGTTGCTTTGCGTGTCCATGCGCCACAGAGCGTAGGCAGATACCACAGAGGTCATGCAGAAGAAGGCAACCCAAATTCCGTGATACAAGAAGACCACAGGCCTGTAGCCACCAAAGCGGATCGATTGCCCGAACAGGTGCTGATAGTAGCCATAGACCCAGAGGTTCAGCTGTGGCGAAAGACGCATTTCGATAAGCATCAGCAACGAGTAGAACAGGCCGCCAATCATAAGTGCCATCAGCAATTCACGTTGTGCGCCGCCCGATGCGAGGAACTGCCGGGCAAGCAGGAAAGGCAGAACCAGCAGGAATTGTTGCAGGATCAGCGCCAAGGCATCTTTGACCGCAAGGCCAGGCAGGCCGACCTGGCCAAAGAAGACCGGTTCATCGTTGGTCAGGACCGTCATGATCGGAGACAAAACAAACGTCAGGATCAGGATTTTTGCGACCCAGCTTGTCGGAAGCAGTGGCCCATCATATCCGTACCGCCACAGCGCAATCATGAACGCGGCCAATGCCGGAATGTTATGCTTGCCCAAGGGCGGCATCAAAGGCAGGTCAAAAACCGCTGGGGGTTCGGGCAGTAAAAGATAGCCCATCATCATGGTCCAAACCAATGCACGATCGGCCTTGAAACGCCCAAACAGCGCCATGGCGACCAGCGGCCAGATGGCCAGCATCAGGAATGCAATAGGATTGGGCATGGGCCTCAAACTTGTCCGAACGAGGAAACTGTTTACCATCCGGCTTTGGCAATGTCGCGTCAGCAATGGGCCGAATTCATGAAATCGGCTTCAAAACTGCTTGATTTGCTGGATTGCCTACGTCCCAGACACGGTGGGCCAAACTCTTGCCGCAAAACCATGGCAAGGCCCGCGGGTAATCTGGTGAATCGGGTGTGAGGCGACCAATGAAGACCGACAATCGGTTAAACATCGCGTATTTGTGCGATCACAGTCCATTGGACCGCAATCTTTATTCCGGTGGCAACGCGCGCATCTATGATGCTCTGCGCGCCCATGCCGGCGAGGTCACAATCCTGAGCCAGTCGTGGCACATGGCCGAACCCATTCGCCGACTGATCCAGAGCGCTCCTGAATCCTTTAACCTTAGGGCGCGCTGGCGGGCGCATCTTTTGCTGGCTCCGTTGATCGCACGCGGTGTTCGTTCCGAATTGTCCAAAGGCAAATACGATGTGCTGTTTGGGGCTTACTCCTTTCAGTCCATGCACAAAGTCGCTGCCCCCTATCCGCTGGTGCGCGCTTACACGTCGGACGCGACTCAAACGATCTATCGCTTGTCCGAAGTTGGACAGCAGTTCGATAGAAAATTCGCGGGCGGCGGTATTCTGGATCGCTGGGTGGAACGGCAGGAAAAGACCGTCTTCGGCAATATGGACGTACTGCTCTGGCCGTCGCAGTGGCTCTTGCAAGAGGCGCAGCAACGCTATGGTCTCGACGCAGGTCACTGCCATCTTTTGCCATGGGGTGCGAATATTGGCGATGTGCCGCCGCCCGGCGCGCGACAGATCGATCAATCCGGCCCCGTCCAGCTGTTGTTGATCGGTCGCGATTGGTTTGCCAAGGGGGGCCCGATTGCTTTTGACACGATGCAGGCACTGCGCGCGAATGGCATAGACGCGCGATTGACCGTTGTAGGCTGCACGCCTCCGGATTTTCATTGCAATGAATGGGTGACGGTTCACCCGCAGTTGAACAAGGCGATCCCAGAACAGGCCGAGACTTTTGATGCTTGCCTGTCCCGCGCGCATTTTCTGGTTCAGCCATCGTTCGAATCCTACGGCTTTGCCTTCTGCGAAGCATCGGCCTTTGCGCTTCCTTCGCTGTGCCTTCGGGTTGGGGGCGTTCCGGTCCGTGACGGGGTGAACGGATACGCTTTGCCGGTGGGCAGTACCGCAGAGGATTTCGCGAATCGAGTTTCCACTCTGATCCGTGATCCGAACGCTTATGCTGCGCTGAGCGCATCGTCCCGCGCAGAATATGAGCAGACCCTGAACTGGGATGCCTGGGGAAAGGCGGCGGCAGAGGTGTTATATGACGCTGTTTCGCGTCAAAAATCAGCATTGAAATAAATCTGGCTTTAGACGGCGCGCCAATCTGGCCCTAACTGGTTTGAGGCCCGGCCAGTATTACCGACCCTAAGCCGCCGACCCGCACGAGGTCGGCGTAATAGCTTGGGAGACGCTTTCATGAAAATGACCACAGAAGAAGCTTTTGTAAAAGTACTGCAGCGCCACGGCATCGAGCATGCCTTTGGTATTATCGGTTCGGCCATGATGCCGATTTCCGATCTGTTCCCGGCTGCGGGAATCAAGTTTTGGGACTGCGCACACGAAGGCTCTGCTGGCTTCATGTCTGACGGTTTCACCCGCGCCACCGGCAAGATGTCGATGATGATTGCCCAGAACGGCCCGGGCATCACCAACTTTGTGACTGCTGTCAAAACAGCCTACTGGAACCACACGCCGTTGTTGCTTGTGACGCCTCAGGCCGCCAACAAGACCATTGGTCAGGGTGGCTTCCAGGAAGTTGAACAGATGAAGCTGTTCGAAGACATGGTCGCCTATCAGGAAGAAGTACGTGATCCGTCGCGTGTCGCCGAAGTGCTGACCCGCGTTATCGCCAAGGCAAAGCGCCTGTCCGGTCCGGCACAGCTCAACATCCCACGTGATTTCTGGACGCAGGTTGTCGACATCGCCATCCCTGATCCGATCGAGTTTGAACAAAGCCCCGGTGGCGAAAACTCGGTTCAGGCCGCTGCTGATCTGCTTTCCTCGGCCAAAAACCCTGTCATCCTGAATGGTGCGGGCGTTGTCCTGTCGCAGGGCGGCATCGAAGCATCCAAAGAACTGGCCGAGCGCCTGTCCGCCCCGGTTTGTGTTGGCTACCAGCACAACGACGCCTTTCCTGGCTCGCACCCTCTGTTTGCTGGCCCGCTGGGCTACAACGGCTCCAAGGCTGGCATGGAACTGATCAAAGACGCTGACGTTGTTCTGTGTCTTGGCACTCGCCTGAACCCGTTCTCGACCCTTCCGGGTTACGGAATGGAGTACTGGCCGGTTGATGCAAAGATCATTCAGGTCGACATCAACCCTGACCGCATCGGTCTGACCAAGAAAGTATCGGTTGGCATCGTGGGTGACGCAGCAAAGGTTGCCAAGGGTATCCTGAACGGTCTTTCGGATGATGCTGGTGATGCAGGACGTGATGCACGCAATGCCAAGATCGCCGAGACCAAGTCGCGCTGGAAGCAGCAGCTGACCGAGATGACCCACGAAGACGACGATCCCGGCACAAGCTGGAACGAGCGCGCGCGCGAAGCCAAGCCAGATTGGATGAGCCCGCGCATGGCTTGGCGTGCGATCCAGCAGGCCCTGCCGCGCGAAGCAATCATTTCGTCCGACATCGGCAACAACTGTGCGATCGGCAACGCCTATCCTGACTTTGACGAAGGCCGTAAATATCTTGCGCCGGGTCTCTTTGGCCCCTGTGGCTACGGTCTGCCTGCCATCGTTGGTGCCAAGATTGGTCAGCCTGACGTTCCGGTTGTTGGGTTTGCCGGCGACGGCGCGTTCGGTATCGCGGTTAACGAACTGACGGCCATTGGTCGTGGTGATTGGCCACCGGTTACACAGATCGTCTTCCGCAACTACCAGTGGGGTGCGGAAAAGCGTAACTCGACTCTGTGGTTCGATGATAACTTTGTCGGCACCGAGCTGGACGAAGAAGTGTCCTATGCCGGAATTGCAAAGGCCTGTGGTCTTAAAGGTGTTGTTGCTCGCACCATGGATGAGCTGACCGACGCTCTGAATCAGGCGATCAAGGATCAGATGGAAAACGGAACCACCACGTTGATCGAAGCAATGATCAACCAGGAGCTTGGTGAACCTTTCCGTCGTGATGCGATGAAGAAGCCCGTCTCGGTTGCTGGCATCGACGCTGCGGATATGCAGCCCCAAGCCTCTGCATGAGCCAAGGCTCTGAAAATTTGACGCTGCCCGGGGAAATCCTGGGCAGCGTCCGGTCGTTGCCGCCTCTTGCGCGGCTTTTGGACCGTGCTGCATCAAACCGTCAGCGCATCGCATTTGCCGAAGGCGAAGACCCGCGTATCGTCGCGGGTGCCTTGGCTGCGGTTGAAGCCGACGCAGCCGATGTTTTGCTGGTGGGCAAGACCGAAGCCGTTCAGGCTCAGTTGGCCAGTTTCGGTGCCACCGAAAACCAGCATATCTCGATCCATGACCCGGCAAGCAGCCCGTTGAGCGAGCCGCTGGCTCAGCTTTTTACAGACCTGCGCCAGCACAAGGGTATGACGATCGAACGCGCCCGCGACGCGGTGCAGCAACCCTTGTTTTTTGCGGCCTTGCTATTGCGGGCTGGACATGCGGATGGAACCGTCGGTGGCGCTGTTGCGACCACCTCTGATACCGTTCGGGCGGCATTGCAGGTCATCGGCAAAGCGCCCGAGGCCAAGCTTGTGAGCAGCTTCTTTCTCATGTGCCCGCCCCAAGGGCATTCAATCGGACAAGAGGCGATGGTGTTCTCTGATTGTGGCATGGTCATTGCGCCGGACGCAGCAGAACTGGCGTCGATCGCGCAACAGGCTGCCCAATCCTTCAAATCTCTTGCGGACGCCGAACCAAAGGTTGCGATGTTGTCTTTCTCGACCAAGGGCAGCGCGTCGCACGAAGCGGTGACCAAGGTCTCCGAGGCAACCGAGATTCTGAGAACACAGGCGCCCGCGCTGGCCGTGGATGGCGAATTGCAGCTGGATGCAGCGTTGGTGCCATCTGTCGCTGCAAGCAAAGCGCCCGGTTCACCTTTGGAAGGCGCTGCAAACGTCCTGATCTTTCCAAGCCTCGAAGCCGGCAATATCGCGTACAAGACCGCTCAGCGCTTTGGCGGTGTGACGGCCATTGGCCCCGTGTTGCAAGGCCTGTCGGCGCCTGCAAATGATCTGTCGCGCGGTTGCACGGCCGAGGATGTATTGGCGATCATCGCCGTCACCGCTGTTCAGGCATTGGACCGGGGTCGTGAATGATGATCGATCACCGCTGCGGAGAAGGCGCATCTTATGACGGAGCTGATTTCCCTGTCTCCAAGCGATGCTTTGCTTCTGGCGCTGTTGTGCGTGCTCGCCGGGATGGTCCGGGGCTTTTCCGGCTTCGCCCTGTCTGCGGTCGTGATGTCTCTCGGTGTGCTCATCCTGCCGCCGGTGGAACTGATTCCGATCTTGTGGTGGCAGGAAATCACGGCGTCGATCCTGATGGTCCGTGGCGGTCTGAAAGAAGCCGACAAAACCGTGGTGATTGGCCTGGTCGGAGGCTCGGCAGTTGGCCTTCCGTTCGGTCTGGCTTTGATGAAGTCCTTGCCCCTGGAAACCTCAAAACTGGTCGCACTGAGCATCATCATCGTTCTGGCGATCACGCAATTGGCACGGGTGCGGATGGCGTTTCTTGCGACGAAACCGGGTCTTTGGGGATCTGGCGTGGTTGCCGGGATCGTCGCCGGGCTTTCGCAGGTCGGCGGCATGGTCGTCGCGCTCTACGTGCTGGCCCGAGATTCAGCGCCTCGCCAAATGCGCGCATCGCTTGTCATGTACCTTTTTTGCTCGGCTGTGATTTCCATTTTGACGCTGACACTCATGGGCGTGATGACGCAAACTGCAGTGATCCGCGGCTTTGCGCTTGCTCCGGCCTCGGCGCTGGGCGTCGTGATCGGCAAGTCTCTGTTCCGGCCTGCGTGGGAACCCTACTACAAACCGTTTTGTCTGATCCTTTTGATCGTACTCGCCTGCGTAGCTCTGCTGCGCGTCCTGCTGTCATGAATATTCGCACATACAACAATGTTCCAAATAATGGGACGGAGGCAAAACAGATGTTTTGCCTATTGGCGAATTTTCAAGACACCTTTACTTCGCTTTCCCGTGCCTGCACCTTGCAGGGCCGAAGAGGAGCCGCCTGATGTCCATCCCGATGCCGAACCTCGATACTTCGCCACACGTCTCTGACGAAGTACGCAAGACCACCTGCTACATGTGTGCCTGTCGCTGCGGCATCAACGTGCACATGAAGGATGGCAAGGTCGCCTACATAGAAGGCAACCGAGACCATCCAGTGAACAAGGGTGTGCTTTGTGCCAAAGGCAGCGCCGGGATCATGCAGCACAACGCGCCTTCGCGGCTGCGTGCTCCTATGCGTCGTGTCGGTCCGCGTGGCTCTGGCCAGTTCGAGGAAATCAGCTGGGATGAAGCACTGGAGCAGGCTGTAGGTTGGCTCAAACCAATTCGCGAAACCGCACCGGAGAAACTGGCATTCTTCACGGGGCGCGACCAATCGCAAAGTTTTACCGGCCTGTGGGCGCAGCAGTTCGGTACGCCGAATTTTGCGGCACACGGTGGTTTCTGTTCGGTCAACATGGCCACTGCCGGTATTTACACAATGGGCGGCGCCTTTTGGGAATTTGGCGCCCCTGATTGGGAGCGTACCAAGCTGTTCATGATTTTTGGCGTTGCCGAAGACCATGATAGTAACCCGATCAAGATGGGCCTCGGACGTCTCAAGGAACGCGGTGCCAAAGTGATTGGTGTGAACCCGATCCGCACCGGCTACAACGCCGTCGCGGATGAATGGGTCGGAATCACGCCCGGCATGGACGGGCTGTTCATTCTCAGCCTCGTACACGAATTGATGCGTGCCGGAAAAATCGATCTTGAGTATCTCGCGCGTTTCACAAATGCGCCGGTTCTGCTGGACAGCGATCCCAAGTCGGACGACTACGGCATGTTCTTGCGGGATGATGATGGCAAGATGCTCGTCATCGACCGCCGCACGGGCAAACCTGCGCCCTTCGACCAAAAAGGTGTTCAGCCCGATCTGAACGGTCATATCCGAATGGCTGGTGTAACCCATGTTACGGTCATGAACCAGATGGCCGAACGTTATCTGGACGCAAAGTATTCGCCTGATGTGGTTGGGCCTCAGTGCGGGATTTCCGCAGAGCGCATTCGCCGTATCGCGGCTGAAATCGCTCGTGTTGCCTTTGACGAAGCAATTGAACTGGATCACAGCTGGACCGATTTCCGCGGCGACACGCATGACAAAATGGTCGGCCGCCCAGTCAGCTTCCACGCGATGCGTGGGATCAGCGCTCATTCCAACGGCTTCCAGACCTGCCGGTCGCTGCACATGCTGCAAATCATTCTGGGCAGCGTTGAAACGCCCGGTGGTTTCCGCTTCAAGCCGCCTTACCCCAAGCCATCCACAGCGCATCCCAAGCCGCATTTCACCGCGACGCCGGGCAAGCCACTGGATGGACCGCACCTTGGCTATCCGCAAGGCCCCGAAGATCTGGCGCTGCACGAAGACGGCAGCCCGATCCGCATCGACAAAGCCTTTACCTGGGAACATCCGTTGTCAGCACATGGCTTGATGCACATGGTGATTTCGAACGCACACGCTGGCGATCCCTACAAGGTCGACACGCTGTTCCTGTATATGGCGAACATGGCGTGGAACTCGTCGATGAACACGCGCAGCGTCATGGAGATGCTGACCGATACGGATGAAAACGGCGACTACGTCATCCCGAACATCATCTATTCGGATGCCTATTCCTCGGAAATGGTGGCCTACGCCGACCTGATCTTGCCCGATACCACATACCTTGAACGGCATGATTGCATTTCGCTGCTCGACCGTCCGATTTCCGAACCAGAAGCCGCGGCGGATGCGATCCGTTGGCCTGTGGTCGAACCTGACCGTGACGTCCGTGGTTTCCAGTCTGTGTTGATCGACCTTGCCGCCCGTCTTGGATTGCCCGGTTTCGTCAATGATGATGGCAGCGCCAAGTTTGAGGACTATGCCGACTATATCGTGAACCACCAGCGCAAGCCGGGGATTGGCCCGCTCGCTGGTTGGCGTATGGGTGAAAACGGTCTGTCTGACGGACGCGGCGAACCCAACGAAGCGCAGATCGACAGCTATATCGCGAATGGCGGCTTTGGTGTGTTCCACATTCCTGACGACGCTCAGTTCTACAAGCCGTGGAACAATGCCTATCAGGATTGGGCCGTGAACCTCGGCCTCTATGATGCGCCTGCGCCATATCTGTTCGACATCTATGTCGAGCCACTGCGCAAATTCCAGCGCGCCGCCGAAGGGCATGGCGACCGTCAGCCGCCAGAACACCTGCGCGAACGACTGAAGCACACGATGGACCCACTGCCGCTTTGGTATGCTCCACTGTCGGATGAACGCGAAGACCTCGAGGAATTCCCGGTTCACGCGCTGACACAGCGACCTATGGCCATGTATCATAGCTGGGGAACCCAGAACGCGTGGTTGCGCCAGATCCACGGGCACAATCCGCTTTATCTGCCGACACACTGGTGGGAAAAGCTGGGCCTGAGCGATGGCGATTGGGTGCGGGTCACCTCGTCTCATGGGGAAATCACAGTGCCGGCGGCCCATATGGCGGCCCTGAACGAAAACACTGTCTGGACATGGAACGCCATTGGCAAACGCAAAGGCGCATGGGCCCTTGAGGATGGTGCGCCAGAAGCAACCAAGGGCTTCTTGTTGAACCACCTGATCCACGAATTGCTGCCGCCCAAGGGCGATGGCCTGCGGTGGGCAAACTCTGACCCGATCACCGGTCAGGCTGCTTGGTTTGATCTGCGTGTAAAGATGGAAAAGGCAGAAGCCCCGGCCGAGAGCCAGCCCGGATTTGCACCAATCAAGTCACCGGTTGGCACCGGCCCTGACCAGCTGCGCTGGAAGGTGGGCAAATGACCAAAACCATGAAACTGACCCTCTTTGGGATCGCCTTCTTCTTTCTGGCGGTTGCAGGGTCGTTCATTTTCTTCGTCGCCACATGGGATCCTGAAAAGGAAGCCCCTGTTGTCTTGATGCCATCGCTGGCCGATCCATCGGCCATCGCAACGGCCACGCATGGCCTCTGTATCGATTGTGCATCCCGAATCTGGAGCCAGACATGACCCAATTGCCCGACAGCACTCAGCGCAAGCTGGGTCTTGTGATTGATCTTGATACCTGCGTTGGCTGTCATGCCTGCGTGGTATCCTGCAAAGGCTGGAACACCGAGAACTATGGCGCACCATTGTCCGATCAGGACCCTTATGGCGCGGACCCATCCGGGACGTTCCTGAACCGTGTGCACAGTTACGAAGTGCAGCCACTGGCCACGTCAGCCATGCCCCACCCGGCGGCCCAGCTGATTCACTTTCCAAAGTCTTGCTTGCACTGCGAAGACGCGCCCTGCGTTACAGTTTGCCCGACAGGGGCCAGTTACAAGCGCGTTGAGGATGGGATCGTTCTGGTCAACGAATCCGACTGCATTGGCTGCGGCCTGTGCGCATGGGCCTGCCCCTATGGCGCACGCGAACTGGATCAGGCCGAAGGTGTGATGAAGAAGTGCACGCTTTGCGTGGACCGGATTTACAACGAAAACCTGCCCGAAGAAGACCGGGAACCGGCTTGTGTGCGAACCTGCCCTGCGGGCGCACGCCACTTTGGTGATTTCAGCGATCCAGATAGCGCGGTCAGTCAGCTTGTAGCCGAACGCGGCGGAATGGATCTTATGCCGGAACAAGGCACCAAGCCCGTGAACAAATACCTGCCACCACGTCCAAAGGACGGCTGGCAAGGCGAGACCGATGTGCTCGCACCTTACCTTGAACCAGTTGCCGAAGAGCCCCAAGGGTTCCTTGGCTGGCTCGACAAGACCTTGGAGAAGCTCTGATGCATCCAGCGCCGTCCATTATCGCATTCACCACACTGTCTGGCCTCGGGCTGGGGCTGTTGTTCTGGCTCGGGCTCGATCCGACTGCGCCGACCGGCTGGGTCGGGTTCGCATTCTTTGCCATCGGCTACGCAATGGCCGTTGGCGGCTTGTCGGCCTCGACTTTCCACCTCGGGCGGCCAGAGCGTGCGCTCAAGGCCTTTACGCAGTGGCAGACCAGCTGGCTGTCACGCGAAGCATGGTGCGCCGTCGCTGCGTTGACGGTGATGGGCATTTACGCCTTTTTCCTTGTCTTCTTCAGCGTTCAGATCGCGCCATTGGGTTGGCTGGGTGCAGTGCTGTGCCTGCTGACGGTCTACACAACGTCGATGATCTATGCCCAACTCAAGACAGTGCCGCGTTGGCACCATTGGTCGACCTCTGCATTGTTCCTCGCACTGGCCTTGGCTGGCGGGGCGCTTTTGTCCGGGCGGGTCACGATCGCCATGGTTCTTTTGCTGATCGCAGGCGGTTTGCAGGCGTGGTGGTGGCAGACCGGTGACAAACGTCTCAAGGATTCTGGATCGTCGATGGAATCGGCAACCGGCCTCGGATCGATCGGTGCCGTGCGCGCCTTTGAACCGCCGCACACCGGGAACAACTATTTGCTGCGCGAAATGGTGCACGTCGTAGGCCGCAAGCATTCACAGAAGCTGCGCCTGATTGCGCTGGGTCTAATGATGGTTTTGCCGGTCTTGCTATTGTTGCTTCCGTTTGGACATGTCTGGGCGTTGGTGGCAGTGCTAGCCCATGTGGCAGGCGTCGCGGTCGCCCGATGGCTCTTCTTTGCCGAAGCGGAACACGTGGTGGGCCTCTACTACGGCAAACGCTGACAGTCGTCTTCGTATTTCACACAAAGAAAAGAGCCGGGCGCAGATGCTGCCCGGCTCTTTCTCTTTGTCTCGTGGATGTCAGCTTTTGCCAAATCGTTTCTTGAACCAACTGCCACCATCATCGATCTTGTCGCCCACCGCGTCCAGCGCGGGATCAATACGCGCGGCACGGAAACGCCGCCAGCGCACCCAGATGGCCCAGAAAACCGCGGCCAGTGTCAGCAGGATTAGGATGTTTACCCATGGAATGATGCGCACATCAGGCCCTTCGACGGGACGCACGGAAATCGCATTGGGAAACACGGACAGCAGTTCATTCCGCCAGCCATAATGTTTGATCGCGACCCATTGGGGGGCGTCAGCCGTTGAACGCAGATCGGCGGCCTCGGCCTGAAGATTCGAAGTGTCGAACTTGAAGTACGGCGGCCAGCTCCAACCGGTGTCTTCGTTGCGGAAGACCATGACGCTGTCATTGGCACGGCGGGTCTGAATAAAGAAAACGTCCCGGTTTTGCAGCGTGCCATCACTGCCCACGTCCGCTTGGGCCCAGAACCAGCGGTTCTCGCCCGGATCTACGCGTTTTTCGTAGGTGTCAGTTACCCGCGCGATGTCGTGCTGGGGCAAAGTGTAGTGCAGGAACGCAAACACGCACGCCCAGAACACCACGATAACGGTCCATTTCACATAGGTCACTGTTGTGGCCCCTTCAGTAAAAGTTGGTCAGATAGATGATAACGCACATCAGAGTAAAGGGCACGATGTAGACTCCAAGGATCAGCTTGCGACGCAGCGATCCGTCATATTCTTGCAGCCCGTTGTCGACGAACGTGTCTTTCGGGAGCGGCGGTTGGGTTTCTTCCCACTCTGCTTCCAGCTTTCCTCTTCTCACAGCGCGTGAATAGAGCGACAGCGAGATATAGACGACTGTCAGAACCAGAAAACCAATGATAAATAACCGTGCCATCGCGAACATGGGCCGTACTCCCTTTCCAACCACCTGATACGGGTGCGCTGGAAAATCAAGCTACCAGACGTTTGTTTTCCAGCGGCGCGGCGCTGTCGCGACGGTCAGCAGCATCAATGGCGCCCAGATGATCGCTGCCTTTGCACCCAGCATTGCCATGTGCCGCAGCCCTGCGCTGGCGCCCAGAAGGGCCGCGATGCGGCTGTCCTGAACGGCGTAGATCACCGCGAACAGTACGGACGACAGGCCCCAAAGTACCAGACTGGCAATGATGGCAACGCCCAACAATCCCAGCAGCGTTTCGGGCAGAAGCCGTTCAACCATACGGGTCACGACAACAGCCAGAATAAGCAAAACCAGAACGGGAAGGCCGAGAGACAACAGCATGGAATTTCATGTGGCCTTTGCACGGCGGTCCGTCAAGCAGGCGCGCTCTATTGTGAAAGGATGGAGTAGAGCGTCGAATGCAGCAACTGCGGTTCATCCCCAAAGCGCACGACCACCGCATTTTCGGACGGGACGAGATAGACGACCTGCCCGCCATGTCCCATCAGATAGGTGAATGGACCCTGAACTTGCTGGCCGGGCCGGTCAAGAACGTCATGCCGCACATGCCAGCCATAGTGACCTGCGCTTCGGGTTTCTGGATCCAAATCGGGGAACAGAAATGCCTGATGCAGGGCAGCGGGCAGGAAAGGGGTGTCACCGCCGTTGTTTAGTAAGAACTGCCCGACGCGTAACCAATCGGCGGGCCGCGCATAGAGGCAGCACCAAGCCGACGCAATTTCCGTATCCGGCACGTTGCGCCAATAGGCGTCCGACGCACCGGCTGGCTTCCAGATCAAGTCCGACAGAACGTCCTGAACTGGCCTGTTGTACAACCGTTCTATTGCACGGCCCAGCAAGGCGGTGTTGGCGCTCTGATAGTGAAAGTTTCCTTGGTAGGCCGGCTCGATACGGATGCGTTGCATCAAAGGGTCAATTCCAAAGGCCTGCAGTTTGGCGACCGGGCTGAATGGTGAAAACGACTGATCGTCCATGGCCGCCTGTTTTTCGTCCTTGGGTGGCTCATACCCGAGGGCAAGCCCGGATGTCATACCCAGAACGTCGCGCAGGCTGACATCCGGGGCATCAGGGCCCAGCACTGTTTGCAGCGGTACATCCAGATCAGGGATCAGCCCATCGGCCATGGCGCGGATCGTCAGCGCGGCGACCAGCGTCTTGACCAGCGAATAGGAATTCAGCCGGGTTTCCGGATCAATGCCATCTCCGTACAGGGCACGCACGGGCCTGTCCCCCTGCGCGACCAGCAAAGCGCGCCCCTTGCTTTGGGCAAACAGCCGGGCAGCGTCCAGCGGCAATTGCGTTTCCGGTATTGGTTGAAATGCAAGGCCGTCGACAGTGCTGAATTCACCGGGCGCAGGCCAAATCGGCCCGGGGAATCCTTCCTTTCTCAAGACCAGAATTTGCGGCGCAAAGATCCAGAGCCCGGCCCAAATGACAAGGACAGACGCCAGCGTGACAGCGGCAAAGGTTGTTGCAGTTCTGCGCTTGGAAATGGATCGAATATTGAAGCGTTTCATTGGTCAGGAAGCCGAGCCGGGTTGGCCCGCCTGTGCCAGCCAAAATTTGTATCTCAGCTGCGCCTTGTCTCGGGTCGCTTTGCGAATTTTACGCTCAAACAATGCGAATGCCTGGTGAGGATCATGGTGGTCTACCCAATTGTCGCCGGGCGTGTCTGCCCCGAGTATTTCCCAATCCGAGTCGCGTGGTGGTTCAGTAAACAGCGGGCTGGCGGCCTCCATAAGAGAGATGCCAAACCCGCGTTTCAGGGCATGCGCCGCAAAGATGACCGCGTGTGCACGGGGCAGCCAAGGTGTGCCCGAACCGGTTTGCGCAGCCGCAACCCATTCGTCCAACGCTGCAGGCGATGGGGCGTGATCAGGGTCTGGCTGCGCAGTGGCGGGCATTACACCGTCATGCAGATGTATTTAAGCTCGAGGAAATCCTCTATCCCGTGGTGGCTGCCTTCCCGGCCAAGGCCAGACTGCTTGATGCCGCCAAAGGGCGCAACTTCGGTCGAGATGATCCCGGTGTTCACACCGACAATGCCGTATTCCAGAGCCTCGGCCACTTTGTAGACGCGGCTGAGATCCTTGGCGTAGAAGTAAGAGGCAAGGCCAAAGATCGTGTCATTGGCCATAGCAATCACATCATCTTCGTCTTCGAATTTGAACAGCGGAGCAAGCGGGCCAAAAGTTTCTTCGGTCGCGACCTTCATCTCTTGGGTGACGCCCGTGACGATGGTCGGTGCAATGAAGTTTCCGTCCATGCCGTCTTTGCCGGTTCCCTGCAGGATCTGCCCACCCTTGGCCAGCGCGTCATCGATATGTTCAACGACTTTATCCGATGCTTCGGCATTGATGAGCGGGCCAAGATCGGTGCCGTCTGCCAGACCGTCACCCACCTTCATGGTTGCCACGCGGGCGGCCAGTTTTTCGGCAAAGGCATCGTAGACGCCGGCCTGAACATAGATGCGATTGGCGCATACGCAGGTTTGGCCGTTGTTGCGGAATTTGCAGATGATGGCGCCGTCTACAGCCGCATCCAGATCGGCATCGTCAAATACGATAAAGGGCGCGTTGCCGCCCAGTTCCATTGAGCATTTCAACACATTGTCAGCAGCCTGCCGCATCAAAATGCGCCCAACTTCGGTGCTGCCCGTAAAGGTCAGTTTGCGCACCTTCTGGTTCTCACAAAATTCCTTGCCTACTTCTGAAGCCGAAGACGAGGTCACGATATTGAACACACCCGCCGGAATTCCCGCTCGTTCCGCCAGAACAGCCATGGCAATCGCTGAAAGCGGGGTCTCAGTGGCGGGACGTCCGACAAAGCTGCAACCGGCTGCCAAGGCAGGCGCGGCCTTGCGGGCAATCATTGCATTGGGAAAGTTCCAGGGTGTGATCGACGCTGCGACCCCGATGGGCTGTTTGAGAACGGTGATGCGTTTGTCGCGCTGATGGCCCGGAATGGTTTCGCCATAAATACGCTTTGCCTCTTCGGCAAAGAACTCGATGAAGGACGCACCATAGGCCACTTCGCCTTTGGCTTCGGCCAAGGGTTTGCCCTGCTCGGCTGTCATGATGATCCCAAGGTCGTCTTGGTTTTCCATCATCAGGTCGAACCATTTGCGCAGAATTGCGGCACGTTCCTTGCCCGTCCAGCTGGCCCAGTCCTTTTGAGCGGCATAGGCCGCATCAATGGCTGCCCCCACCTGTTCACGGCTCAGATCAGCCACCTGTGCAATCACATCCAGACGCGCTGGATTTGATACATCAAAAGTCTTGTCGCCAGTCGTCCATTCGCCGTTCACATAAGCACGTGTTTCCAGCAGACTTGGGTCTTTCAACAGGCTTTGCAGATTTGTCACCTGATCGAGCATTGCGTTCTCCGTCATGATACGTTGCAGTAGGCAAAGCAGCCTTTGGGCCCAGCATATAGAGCCAGATCGGAGAATGCGATGGAGCTAGATGATGCTTATGCAAATGCCGCCTATATTCCCGGTGCGGCAGACTATCCAACCCGTTGGGCTGATCAGGCGGAAGCGTTTCGAACGCAGCTGTCTGTAGTCGGGCGGGCCCGACTGGGCTTGATGTATGGTCACGGGACAAGGCAGGTGCTTGATCTGTTTCTGCCCGATGGTCCGGCTGCGGGTCTGATGGTGTTTGTGCACGGCGGGTACTGGCTCAAGTTCGATCGCTCATACTGGTCGCATTTGGCGCAGGGCGCTTTGGCCAATGGATGGGCCGTTGCAATGCCGTCTTATGATCTTTGTCCCAGGGTGCGCATTTCAGATATCACCCGGCAGATTGCGCAGGCCATCACTGTTTGCGCGCATGAAATCTCTGGTCCGATCCGTCTGGCCGGGCATTCGGCTGGCGGCCATCTGGTTTCGCGCATGTGTGCTCCGGATGTTTTGCCAGAGAATGTCTCTGCTCGATTGGCGCATGTCATGCCCATTTCGCCAGTCTCGGATATCGCGCCGTTGATGCAGACTTCTATGAATGCGGATCTGAAAATCGATCCGACCGAAGCGAAGGCAGAAAGTCCGGTTTTCCAGCCTGCCCCCGAGGTTCCGGTCACGGTATGGGTAGGGGCAAGGGAAAGGCCTGTCTTTCTCGATCAGGCGGAATGGTTAGCCAAGGCATGGGACTGCGCGCATGTGGTCCAGAAGGGCAAACACCATTTCGACGTGATCGATGGACTTGTTGATCCCGATTCTGAAATGGTGATGCGCTTGCTGGGCGTAGCCGAATAAAAAATTAGAAAACGAAAACTTTTTTCCAAGGAAGTTGGGCGCAGCTGCGTCTGACCTAATGAGATGCGCATGAATGTCACCGATGAAGCTTTGGCAAAGGCCGCTGCCCAGGGAGACCGGGCTGCCTTTTCCGTGCTGGTCGAGCGGCTGTATGACCGCATCTTTGGATTGAGTTTCCGGCTGACCGGAAGCCGGGCCGAGGCAGAGGATTTGACGCAGGACATTTGCGCCGCATTGCCGACCAAGCTGCAAAGCTGGCGTGGCGATGGCAAGATTACCACGTGGCTCTACAGGATCACGGTTAATGCTTCGCGGGATCGGTTTCGTCGCCGGGCCACTCATGCCAAAGCTGCTGAGGGATGGGGTGATTGGGAACTGGCGCGACAAGCGGACATCAATGAAAGCGCAGAGCGCGCGGATTGGCTGCTGGAGGCCATGTGCGCCCTGCCCGAAGATTTGCGCGAAACACTGGCATTGATTCTGGACGGGCAAAGCCAGTCCGATGCGGCAAAGGTTCTGGATATCTCGGAAGGCACGGTCGCGTGGCGCGTGTCGGAATGTAAGAAACGGTTGAAAGCAATTAAGGAGGCAGAGGTATGAGCGACGATCTGGACGATCTCAAGCGCGCTTTGGACGCGTCTGTCCCGACACCGGATGCGGACAAAAAGGCTGCTGCGATTGCGCTGGCCATGAAAAATTTTGATCGGGCCCAAGAAAGCACCGATGACACGCGTCAAACCTCTGATCGCCCCGCTGGGGGCCTTTTCAGAGGAGTTCGAAATATGTTTGCCAATTTTTCCACCCGCGGCGTCATGGGCGCGACAACCGCACTGGCCGCTGTAACCTTGATGGCCTTTATTCCCACGATGCAAGGACACATGCCGGAATTGCCGGGCACACCCGTTCAACAAGTGAAAGCGCCTGAACCGGAATATTCCGGTGGTGGACTGCTTAGCGTGCAATCGGCCGGGCAGGGCGCGACCAGTGCTCCGATGATGATTGCCCGAGATGCTGCATCGGCCGATCTGGCAACCGCGCCACGTCCTGCGCCAAGCCAGCGCAAAATGGCTCCTGCGAATATGTACTCGGGAGGTGCAGGCAATAGTGGCGTGCTGCTGTCCATGCCGCAGGCTGAATCCATGCCGATCATCAATGATCGCCCCGTAATGCAGGAAGCGGATACAGAAGCCTTTCCGGACGCCGATGCCAATCCTATCAAGGTCACGGCTGAGGACCCTGTATCGACATTTTCGATTGATGTGGACACCGCCAGCTGGTCGATCCTACGCAATTCGCTGACGGGGGGTGTGTTGCCTCCGGAAGGGTCTGTCCGCATCGAAGAGATGGTGAACTACTTCTCCTACGACTATCCTGCCCCGGATGATGGACAGGCTTTTGCCAGCACGGTTGGCGTACAGCAAACCCCATGGAATGCCGATACGCAGTTGGTACACATTGCCTTGCAGGGCGCCTTGCCGGCCGAACGGCCACCTATGAACCTCGTGTTCCTGATCGATACATCCGGTTCGATGAATCAGCCGAACAAACTGCCGCTGCTCAAACAGAGCTTTCGTTTGATGCTTGGACAGCTTAGCGCCGAAGATTCTGTTTCCGTCGTGACCTATGCGGGCAGCGCAGGCCGCGTGCTTGACCCAACGCCGGCGACGGAACGTGAGACCATCCTTGCCGCGCTGGACAATCTGCGGGCAGGGGGTGGCACCGCCGGGCAGGCCGGATTGCAGCAGGCCTATTCCACCGCTGCGGAAATGGCAGAAGAGGGTGAGGTCAGTCGTGTCATCCTTGCGACTGATGGCGATTTCAATATCGGGATCAATGATCCGGAAGAGCTTGAAAAATTTATCGCAGACAAACGCGAAGACGGGACATATCTGTCCGTTCTGGGGTTTGGCCGTGGCAATCTGGATGACGCAACAATGCAATCGTTGGCTCAGTTCGGCAACGGTATGGCCGCCTACATCGACACACTGGCCGAAGCACAAAAGGTTCTGGTGGATCAGTTGACAGGTGCATTGGTTCCCATTGCGGACGATGTCAAAATCCAGGTTGAATTCAATCCTGCGACAGTCGCCGAATACCGGTTGATCGGCTACGAAACCCGTGCGTTGCGCCGCGAGGACTTCAACAACGACGCCGTCGATGCAGGCGAGATCGGCGCAGGCCATCAGGTGACGGCTCTCTACGAAATCACGCCGGTTGGATCGCCTGCACGCCTGACTGACCCATTGCGATACGGCGAAACAGCCGCGGTGTCCGATAGCGATGAACTCGGGTTTCTGCGGTTGCGTTACAAAGCGCCGGGCGAAGATGAGAGCCAGCTGATCGAGGCACCAATTTCAGCTGATCAGGCGCCCTTGGCTGATGCTCAGTTTGCGGCCGCCATCGCGGGCTTTGGCCAGTTGTTGCGCGGGTCTGACTACGTGACGGACTGGAACTTTGCCGATGCGATTTCTCTCGCTCAAAGCGCCAGAGGTGAAGACACTTACGGGTATCGTCAGGAGGCCGTGACCCTGATGCGCCTCGCCGAAAGCCTGTCGCGCTAAAGCGTAACCGAAAACGCGAAAGAAACAGACTGGCCGGGTTCGAGCATGATCGTGCCCGGCCGATCTGTGATCTGGGGCCCAGCCCCGGCGCGCGCAGCCATCCCATGCCAAGGCTCGATGCACAGAAACGGTGCATCCGGTTTCTGCCAAAGCGCCAGATTGGGCAGGTTTTCAAAAGCAAAGCGCAAGGATGGGCCGGTGTCCGCTTCAAAGCGCAGCGCTGCACCGGCACCAGAGGGAAAGATCAGTGCGTCATGTTCGAAAAGAGCCGGGTCAAGATCCAACACACCTTCGGAAAACAGCGAAGGCAACGACGCCGCTTTCAGCAATCCGGATTCGTCAATCTGAGCCAGTGTTGGTTCAGCCCCGTTTTCCAACACGATGCGGTGCTGCAAGCCTTCGGCGCCCGGAATCGGCCAGCGAAATGCAGGATGAAATCCGAACCCAAACGGCATGTTTCGTGTGTCTCGGTTCCAGACGGTTGCAGAGACCCGCAGTGTTCGGCCTTCCAGCGCATGAGTGATGTCCAGCGCAAAGGAGAAGGGATACACAGCACGGGTATCGTCATTGTCTTCCAATCGATAGGTGCACTGATGATCGCTGTGCTTGGTCAAGGAAAACGCCGACCGTCTGGCAAAGCCATGCCTGGGCAAATCCCGCTGTTCATCGCCATAGGCAATCTTGCCGTCTGGCGTTTCACCGACAATTGGAAACAGGACGGGCGCTCGGCCTGACCACCACGCCGGATCTCCATGCCATAGGAATTCCTGCCCGGCTATGGTTTGCAGACTTTGGGTTTCCGCGCCTTGGGCAGAAACACTGACCTTCAGGTGTTCGTTCGCGATTTCAACAAGATCAGCCATCAAAGCCCCCTATTTTGGGTCCACAGTTACTATGGCCCACCTATCGTGCCTCGCAAATGCAAAAAAGGCCCCGGAGGTTTCGCTCCGGGGCCTGTATTAGGGTCTGGTGGAAACTCAGTTCACGGCTTCTGCGTCCACCACGTCTTTTTCGACAGCGATCGTGGATGGTTTTGCGATGGCGATGCGCCGTGGTTTCAAGGCTTCAGGCACTTCGCGTTCCAGATCAATGTGGAGCATGCCGTTTTCATGTACGGCACCAGTGACGCGAACATGATCGGCCAGATGGAAACGACGCTCAAAGGCACGCGTTGCGATGCCCCGGTGCAGATAGGTCTTGGCGGATTGTTCATCGGCCTTGCGGGCGGATACGACAAGCGCTTGTTCCTTGACCTCGACGGACAGGTCGTCATCACCAAAGCCGGCTACGGCGATAGAGATGCGATAGGCATCGTCGGCGGTTTTTTCGATGTTGTAAGGCGGATAGGTCTGTGTGCTGACATCATTTGTCAGAACCCGGTCCATCATGTCAGCGATTTGATCAAAGCCGACGGTCGCACGGTAAAGTGGTGCAAAATCAAAGTGTCGCATGGGAATCCTCCGTTGAG
The DNA here is from genome assembly GCA_020630695.1 of Paracoccaceae bacterium. Taxonomy (GTDB): domain Bacteria; phylum Pseudomonadota; class Alphaproteobacteria; order Rhodobacterales; family Rhodobacteraceae; genus Thalassococcus_A; species Thalassococcus_A lentus. Next base: position 58,546 of record JAHDIS010000011.1, read on the forward strand.
CGAAACCAGTGTTGCGGCGTCTTCCCATAGGGGACAGACGTCTAGGGTGATTGCCGGGCCCTGAATAGGCACCCGAACGACATTGAGGTGGGTAGTCTTGACCGAGGTTTCAAGAGGGGGGCTAAACCGGGGCTTTGGCTTGTTCTTACGGGCTGTAGTTGCCCCAGTCTTGTACAGATCAGGGGCGTACGAATTTGGCGCCTGTATTGTTGCCACCGCCCACTGAAATCCGTTTCGCCCCGGCGCTGGCCTTTGGAAGGGCCGCATCGCGTCGCAGCCGCGTCATCAGGGCGTCGACCACCGGTGGCAGGGTCATTCCATACGCGATGCTGCCCGCTTCACCGGGCGCAGTTCCGCCTGAGATAATTGAGAGTATACGCAGTCTGCCATCTTCCCGGATAAAGACGGGCGCACCGGATGAGCCAAAGGTCACATCACAGTCAAACCCAAGGATACCGTCGCGATAACGTCCTTTGACCGAACATTTCGCCTGCCGGGACAAAACTTCGTCGCGGCCACGCCCGTAGGACACGACACTGACCTTTGCCCCCGCGGCGGCCCCTTGCAAGACGCGGAAAGGGTCTGCTTCGGCACTGACAATGGCACGGTCCAGCTTTAGCAGGGCGACGTCGTTCGCAATCAGCTCAGCATCTATTTCGGCGCCGGGTTTGGAGTTGAATCCCTCTGGTGCAACCCATTGAATGACCTGCCGATGAGCAATCTGCTGACCATGGTGATACCCGGCCTTGAAGCTGACGGTCTGGGCCGAAATTGGCTGCCCGCGGGTGTTGAACAGACAATGCGCGGCTGTCAGGACTATGTCCCGCGCGATCAAAGTACCGGTGCAATACCCATGTCCGGTATCGACGCGTCCGATCGCTTCCCAGCCCAGCAGTTCACCCCGTCGGTCCATCACGTCGAATGCCGTCGTTGCCTGCGCAAAGGCGGCAGACACCGATAGGACCGCACCGAAAATGGTGGAACATATGGTCAGGGCTTTACGAATTTTGCACCTGTTTCTCTGCGGCTGCCTGCAGCCATGGGTTCAAGGCCAGCGCCTGCATCTGTCGCGGTTTCAAGCGCGACTTTGAGAATGGCGAGTGGCCCTTCAAGCGCCGTTCCAAGCGAAACGGGCTGACCTGAGATTGCAGCTTTGGCCGAGACAACTGAGACGATGCGCGGTGTGCCGTCTTTGTCCATGGTGAACACCGGTGATCCGGACGCGCCGAAATCCACAGAACAAGACATCACCAACATCCCGTCCTGTCTGGACATGACCTTGCAGGTTTCCTGCAAACTTGGCGCCTCAGAACGGTTATGTGCGTATGACACAACACCCAGACGCGCGCCGACCTGTGGTCGAGTGTCTGTTTCAAACGGCACGATCGTGGTGTTTCGAATGGGGTGCTGCAACCGGATCAGAGCCACATCATCGCGCACACGTTTCGCGTTGGATGGGCCAGAAAAATTGTAGTTCGGGTGGGGAACAGCCTTTTTGACAAGGCGGTAGGCGGATGCGCGTCCGTTTCGCCATGCAGCTTTGAACTGGATTTCGTCAGTAGGAACACGGGCACCCGTCGCCGGATCATACAGGCAATGTGCGGCCGTCAGAACCAGATCGGGCTCGATGAGAGCGCCGGTGCAAAAGGCTTCACCGGCAACTTCAAGACGCCCAACCGCTTCCCACTTGCGGCCATCTTGATTGCTGCCGAGGGAAAAAAGACCCTCTGCAGACGCAACGCTGGCCAAAAAGACCAGAACGACGCTCAATAAAATGCGCACTCGAACCATTCCGCTTACTTTGCCTGTTATCCGTTGACGGTTAACGGAAAGTTTGGGCGAAATTACGGCAAAGCAGCTGTTTCGGAACTATTCTGCCGCCACGAGTTTGGGAGGTTTGGGTCCGCCTGTTGCCCAATCCAGCAACTCAACCGTGTGAACGATCGGCACATCCGTGCCAGAGCCGATTTGCATCATGCAGCCGATATTTCCGGCCGCGATGATATCGGGTTGTTTTGCTTCCAACGTCCGTACTTTGCGTTCCTTCAATTGGCTGGAAATCTCGGGTTGCATCAGGTTGTACGTACCAGCCGAGCCGCAGCACAGGTGACTGTCTGCAGGCTCCACGACTTCGAATCCGGCCTTTTTGAGCAAAGTTTTGGGGTGCGTCTTGATCTGCTGACCGTGCTGCAACGAACAGGCCGCGTGATAGGCGACACGCAGGCCCTTGGGATCGCTTTGCGGGATGTCCAACTTCATCAACACTTCGCTGATGTCCATCGCCACGGCGGAAACACGCGCCGCGTCCTTGGCCAGTGGTTCGTTGCGGAACATGTGACCATAGTCCTTCACAGTCGTTCCGCAGCCCGACGTGTTGATCACGATGGCGTCGAGCCCTTTACCATCCATTTCCCGCGCCCACGCCTTGATGTTCTTGCCAGCCGTTCCGTGGCTTTCTTCGGTCTTGCCCATGTGGTGTGTCAGTGCCCCACAGCATCCGGCGCCTTCGGCCACAACCACTTCGCAACCCAGCCGGGTCAGTAGACGGATCGTGGCATCGTTGATGTCAGTGTTCAGCGCTTTCTGCGCGCATCCGGTCATCAGGGCGACACGCATCTTTTTCTCGGCCGCGGGCGCAAAGCTTTGCGGATCGTCATTCCGGGATACGGGTGGAATGGTCTTGGGCGCCATGGCCAACATGGCGCGCAGCCGGGCATCGGGGATCAGTGGTGCAAAGGGTTTGGCAATCTTTGCGCCAAGCATGGCAACACGGAAGCGCGTCGGGTACGGCAGGATGCGCGCCAGAACCCATCGCAGGGCCTTGTCGTGCCAAGGCCGGTCATAGTTCTTTTCGATGTATTCGCGTGCGTGATCGACAAGGTGCATATAGTGCACCCCGGATGGGCAGGTGGTCATACATGCGAGACACGACAGGCACCGGTCGACGTGCTTGACGGTTTTCTCATCCGGCACACGCTCGTTTTCAAGCATGTCCTTGATCAGGTAAATTCGGCCCCTTGGGCTGTCCAACTCATCGCCGAGCACCTGATAGGTGGGGCAAGTCGCGGTGCAGAAACCGCAATGCACACAGGTGCGCAGAATTTCATTGGCGCGCTGCGTGCCGGGATCTTTCAACTGCTCTTCGGAAAAGGTTGTCTGCATCAATCAGCTCATCATTTGCGCCGTGGCCAGTCCGAACCAGGGCAGTGTTGTAGAAAGAAGGGCGGCTACCGTCAGCCAGCGTCGTTGACGAGGCGCACGAAGCCGGGCTTTGAACGCCTGGGCCACCATGGCGACGGCCAGAACCCAAGCGAGCCAAAGCGCCACCAATGAAATGAGCGCCTGATCGCCTCCAGCCAGCCTCCAGCGTAGCGCAAGGGTGACGCAAATCACGACCGAGACGGAAAGTGCCAACAAAACCCACGTGCGGGCAGGGAGCCTTAAAAGGGCCGCACATATCAGCGGCCCGACAGCGAAGCAGACCAGAAATCCGATCAGGGCGGGGCTCATCATGCGCTCATTAGTCCGGGATTGAACAAGGCCTTGGGATCGAAGCGAGCACGAATACCGGTTGTGAGCGCTGATAGACCGGCGGACTCAGGTTGGAAAACTGGCAGCGCTTCGCGCGTTTTTTCTTCGGCACGGATCAGGGTGGCGTGGCCTGCCAGATCATCGGGGCGCAGATTCGTGCCGGGATCGGTTTCGACCCAGATCAACCCGCCACCCCAATCGTACAATGTGCGGTTCACCGGATGCTCTGCCTTGAGTGCCTCGACCAACGCCGGCGCATCGCTGGGTTTTACGGAAAACCGCCAGACATCGCCGCTGGTTCCATGCATGGGTTGGACATCGCGGACCCATTCCCATCCGGCGGCGACCTTGGCTGGATCGCTTTCGATGGTGACGTCATGCTCAGAAAACAGGGCCTGCAGTTGGTCGGCGCGATAGGCTACCGATTGCTCGAAACCTTCGATCCGCAGCATGGTCACTGGGTCGCCGTCGACGCCTGATGATGTATGCGCGGCGCCTGTCACTTCGTAGGGTGAACCCAGCGCTTTGGACATGACAGAGACGGCTTCAGCGTCGCTGAGACCGTTGATCAGAACACAGGCCGCGGTTTCCGGTTTGGGTAGTACCTTCATGCTGACCTCGGTCAGCACACCAAGACTGCCCCAGCTTCCGGTCATCAATTTAACCAGGTCATAGCCGGTCACGTTTTTCATGACGCGTCCACCATTTTTGATGATGCGTCCGGTCCCGTCCACAAACCGCACACCCAGCATGAAGTCGCGACAGGCACCTGCCTGAATGCGTCGCGGCCCGCTGACGTTGCCTGCAACCACGCCGCCAATGGTGGGCGTGCCGGACGTTCCCAAAAGTCCGCGATGGTCCATGGGTTCAAAGGGAAGGCGCTGGTTTTCCGCATCCAGTGCTTGCTCGATTTCCGCCAATGATGTGCCGGCCTTTGCAACCAGCGTCAGGGCGCCGGGTTCATAAAGGGTAATGCCGCTCAGGCCTTCTGTATTCAGGACAGCGCCATTCACCGGCTTGCCTATGTTCCGGGTGCCGCCCCCACGGATATGGAAGGGCTGGCTTGCGCCTTTGACGATCTCGGACAGGTCGTTTTCGGTAACGGGCTTCATGCGGTTCTCTTTCAAATGTCACTGCAACGAACGGAATGATCGGATTTGCGTTATTCCGCAGCCATTGCAGTCGCACGACGGCTTTGGGATGATTCCAGGGGGAAGACTTTGGCCGGGTTCAACAGCCATTGCGGATCAAAGACATCCTTGGTGGCCATCTGGATTTCCAGATCTTCTGGTGCAAACTGATCGATCATCAGATCACGTTTCTCGATGCCGACGCCGTGCTCACCGGTCAGGCAACCGCCAACCTCGACACACAGACGCAAAATATCTGCGCCAAAGGCCTCGCACAGTTCCAAATCCCCCGGCTTGTTTGCATCGAACAGGATCAGCGGGTGCATATTGCCGTCGCCAGCATGAAACACGTTGCCGACGCCCAGGCCATATTCCTTGCTCATCTCGCCAATCCGCTTGAGCACATATGGCAGTTCCGAGACGGGGATCGTGCCGTCGAGACACATGTAATCATTGATCTGACCCATCGCGCCAAATGCGCTCTTGCGGCCAAGCCAGATGCGGCCAGCCTCGTCTGCATCCTTGGCCTCGCGCAGTTCAACCGGGTTGTGACGGCGGGCGATTTCCAGGATCAGCGCGAGTTGTTCGTCGATCTCGGCGTCGGATCCTTCAACCTCAACGATCAGCAAGGCCTCGCACATCGGATATCCTGCCTTGGCAAAGGCCTCTGTCGCTTCGATGCAGGGCCGATCCATAAATTCGATGGCGACCGGCAAGACCCCGGCTTTGATGATGTCGGCAACGCAGGCACCTGCCACTTCGTTATCGTCAAATCCCATCAGAACCGGGCGCGCGCCCTCCGGTTTGCGCAAGATGCGCAGCGTTGCTTCGGTCACGACGCCCAGTTGACCCTCGGAACCGCAGATCAACCCCAGCAAATCCAACCCACCGCTGTCGAGATGCGCACCGCCGATTTCCACGACGGTCCCGTCCATCTGTACCATGGTCACACCAAGCAGGTTGTTCGTTGTGACACCATATTTCAGGCAATGGGCGCCGCCCGAATTCATCGCGATGTTTCCCGCGATCGCACAGGCGAGCTGGCTCGATGGATCCGGTGCGTAAAAGAAGTCTTCCTCTTCCACGGCACCGGTAACAGACAGGTTCGTCCGGCCGGTTTGAACGCGGATTACGCGGTTATCGTAGTCCGTTTCCAGCACGTCGTTCATGCGCGCCACACCAAGAATTACGCAATCCGCCGTCGGAAGCGCACCACCTGCCAACGACGTGCCCGACCCACGCGGAACAACGGGCACACCCTCTTCCCAGCAGATGCGTAAGACATCGGAAACTTCTTTGGTGGAAGATGGCAATACGGCCGCCAAAGGCGGACATTTGTAAGCTGTCAGGGCGTCGCATTCATATGCCCGCGTTTCCGCCTCATCCTCGATCACTGAATCGCGCGGCAGAACGGCGCGCAAACGTTCGACAATACGGGCCTTTTTGGCCAGAATTTGTGGATTAGGGGTAGGCATCTGCATGATCGGTCCTCCTCGAATTGGTAAATTCATATAACCAATATCGGCATATTGCGAGTCAAAACTTGGCTGCGTCCCTGCGGCATCTTGCGCCCAGCCTCTCCTCGGGGCACAGCAGGATCATGGATTGGATCAAGATCATACATCTGTTGTGCGTGATGGGGTGGATGACCTCCATCTTTGCGGTGCCGCGTGCCCTGATTTTCTGGAAACGAGAATGGGATCGTTTGGGCGAATTCGGCCCACTCGGAGATTTGACAATCCGCCTTTACCGGTTCTCGGCCGGACTGGCCGTGATCGCGCTGGGCACTGGTTTGTGGCTGGCGCATCTGTGGCAATGGCCAAGCTGGTCCTTGCTGAAAATCGTCTTGGTTCTGGCTCTGGCGGGCCACTATGCCTACACGGGCCGGCTGGTTCTCAAGGCGCGAAGAGGCGTGTTCGAAAAGAGCGACCGGTTCCTGAGGATATTCAACGAAGTCAGCGTTTTTGGCGCAATTGCGATCCTCTGGGTCGTTGTCGTCAAGCCATTCTGAGCCATGGAATTTGCAAACCGTCTCGCCCTGTTCACGACGCTCGATATATGGGCGGTCACGCTACTGCTTTTGTCATGGTTGGTTTCCACGCTCGTGATCGAACATCCGCCTGCGTCGCGGCCCTCGATGTCGAAACTCATGGCCCAATACCGGTTGAACTGGATGAATGAGTTCGTCGTTCGTGAACCACGGATCTTCGATTCACAGATCATAGGGCAGCTCAGACAGGGAACAGCGTTTTTCGCCTCTGCCAGCATGATCGCGATTGGCGGCGGCTTTGCCCTGCTGGGCAATGCCGAACGTCTGCGCGGCGTGGCGCAGGATCTGACGCAAAGCGCCGATCCGGTGGTTGTTTGGGAAATCAAACTGCTTGCGCTCGTACTCTTCGCAGCGAATGCCTTCCTGAAATTTGTATGGTCCCACAGATTGTTTGGGTATTGTGCTGTTTTGATGGCGGCTGTTCCCAACGATGCTAATGATCCGCAGGCAATGGTCCAAGCAAACCGCGCTGGCCAGATCAATGTGCTTGCTGCGCGTGGCTACAACCGTGGTCTGCGCTCGGTCTACTTTGGAATAGCCTGCGCAGCTTGGTTGGTCGGTCCAGAGGCTCTGTTGCTCGCCGTGATTTTTACGCTGGGCGTCGTGTTGCGGCGTGAATTTGCTTCGCAATCGCGGGCCGTGCTGATGCAGGCGTCGGCACCCACGAAACCGTGAAACGGCAACGGTGTCTGCCGTGATAGGCTGTCGCTATGAAATATCTTGTTCCCTTCCTTTTTGTTGCGTCGATGGCGCAGTCAGAACCATCTGAGATCAAGGCTGCAGAGGCGCAGCGCAATGGTGACACGTGGCGTTTTTCAGTGACGGTGGCGCATCCAGATACCGGCTGGGATCACTATGCCGACGGATGGCGCGTCGAGCTGGAAGACGGCACTATTCTGGGCACGCGCGTTCTGGCCCATCCCCACGTGAACGAGCAACCTTTCACCCGATCCTTAGGCGGTGTTGCGATTCCGGAAGGAATTGCCACGGTGTTTATTCGGGAAAAGTGTTCGGTTGATGGTTGGGGGAAAACGCGATTGCCGCTTGATCTGCCCTAGCGCCTGACGGTCACATGTGCCCAGCGGTTGGCGACCAGTGTGTCGCCACGGGTCAGCGTGATCTGGCCCAGATATTCGCCTGGGGGCCAGCCGCCCTTGGGCGCTCTTTTACCAAAGGCTGGCAATTGGCTGTTGCGCGGTGACTTCATCACGCGGCTGTGGCGGAACACTTCGCCTTGGGGGCCAGTCGCGGTGATTGTGACAATGTCACCGTGTTCGGCAAAGCCCACCTCGGCATAGACGACAAGCGGTTGATCAGGGGCGCTCACATCAATACGCGCGCGTCCGGCTCGAAAGGTTTTGTAGTCCGGTACGCTGTTTGAGAACCCGGCAAAGTGCAGAAGTGTTTTGTGATAGACGGGCGTTTCCAGCCAGATCGATGGTGTCGGCCCGCCACATTCCAGCGTTCCATCTGAATCAAACGGGTCGATGTCCTGCCCATCCTTTCGGACGCGAAAATGCAAATGGGGATGTGTTGTTTGCCCTGACAACCCGATCGTGCCAATCGGGTCTCCGGGTTGGACCAGATCGCCGGGCTGAACCGCAACCGAGCCTTGGGCAAGATGGCAGTACCACGTTTCCCAGCCATCGTGGTGGTTGATGATGACCGCGTTGCCACAGGCATTTTGACTGGTCACGCCGGGCATTCGCCAATCGTCTACCATACCATCCCGCGTGCGGGTAACGGACCCTGCAGCAGCCGCAACCACAGCTACGCCGGGGGCCTCCAATGCGTTGAAATCCGGGATGGCGATATCAACGCCCGTATGACCATCCCGCGTGTTTAGACCGCAACTGAAATCGCGGGCTCCTGCGCCGGGATCGCGATCAACGTGATCCTCGACAAAACAGGTTTTGCCAACCGCGCAATCCACGGGCCAGTGCAAAAACGGTTCCGCCGCGAGGGGACCCGCGGCGGACAGTGCAAACGCTAGGATTGCGCGGTTCATTCAGCCGTCAAAAGCGGTGGCTTTTTCGAACTGAGGCGTGGTTTGTCCGGCCCGCTCAGTTTCAGTTCCAGCTCGCCGTTCTTGACGGTGACTTTGACAACGCCGCCCTTGGCCAATTTGCCAAACAGAAGCTCTTCGGCCAGTGGCTTCTTGATGTACTCTTGGATAACGCGGCCCAAAGGTCGCGCGCCCATTTTGTCATCATAGCCTTTGTCCGCGAGCCATTCCGCGGCTGGCCGGGTCAGTTCGATCGTCACGTTGCGATCCAGCAATTGTGCTTCGAGCTGAAGAACAAACTTCTCCACCACCTGAAGGATGGTTTCCTTGGGCAGCGGTGCAAAGCTGATGACCGCGTCCAGACGGTTCCGGAATTCTGGCGTAAAGGTCCGCTCGATGGCGGCGGTGTCTTCACCGGTCCGGCGATCCCGTCCAAAGCCAATGGCAGCCTTGGCCTGTTCGGTCGCGCCAGCATTGGATGTCATGATTAGAATGACATTGCGGAAATCAACTGTGCGGCCGTTGTGGTCTGTCAGCGACCCGTGGTCCATGACCTGCAACAGAATATTGTAGACATCTGGGTGCGCTTTTTCGATTTCGTCGAGCAGCAGAACACAATGCGGGTGCTGATCCACACCATCTGTCAACTGACCGCCCTGATCGAATCCAACATACCCGGGAGGCGCACCAATCAGGCGGCTGACCGCATGCTTTTCCATGTACTCGGACATGTCAAAGCGCAGGAGTTCAACACCCAGCGTATCAGCCAGTTGCTTGGCAACCTCGGTTTTACCTACACCCGTTGGCCCCGCGAACAGGTAGTTGCCGATTGGCTTTTCAGGTTCGCGCAAACCGGCACGTGCCAGTTTGATTGCCGAAGACAGCGCCTCGATGGCGTTGTTTTGTCCAAACACCACCCGCTTGAGCGATTTTTCCAGATCCTTGAGAACCTCGGCATCGTCCTTGGAGACGTTTTTGGGCGGGATGCGCGCAATCTTGGCGACCACGTCCTCGATTTCCTTGGTGCCGATGGACTTGCGACGCTTGGAAGCGACCACGAGATGTTGCGCAGCACCGGCTTCGTCGATGACGTCGATGGCCTTGTCCGGCAGTTTGCGGTCGTTGATATAGCGCGCCGAAAGCTCAACGGCTGTCTTGATCGCATCGCCTGTGTATTTGACGCTGTGGTGTTCTTCGAAATAGGGCTTCAGGCCCTTGAGGATCTTTATGGTGTCTTCGACAGACGGCTCGTTCACGTCGATCTTCTGGAAGCGGCGTGAAAGCGCGCGATCCTTTTCGAAGTGCTGGCGGAATTCCTTGTAGGTGGTTGAACCCATGGTCCGCAGTTTGCCGCCCTGCAACGCGGGTTTCAGCAGGTTGGATGCATCCATCGCACCGCCAGAAGTGGCACCAGCCCCAATCACCGTGTGGATTTCGTCGATAAACAGCACCGCGTCAGGATGCTCTTCCAGCTCGGTCACGACCGCCTTCAGGCGTTCCTCGAAATCACCGCGATACCGGGTTCCTGCAAGCAGCGCGCCCATATCAAGGCTGTAGATGGTTGTTTCGGACAGGACCTCGGGTGTTTCGCCAGCGACGATCTTGCGCGCCAGTCCTTCGGCAATTGCGGTTTTGCCAACGCCGGGATCGCCCACCAAAAGCGGGTTATTCTTGCGGCGGCGGCACAGAACTTGAATGCAGCGCTCGACTTCGTGGTCGCGGCCGATCAAGGGATCGATATCACCCTCGCGGCTTTTGGCGTTCAGATCGACGCAATATTTGGCCAGAGCAGATTCGTCCTTGGCACTTGCTGCGGCGGCCTCTTCGTTCTGAGCAGCTTCTTCGCCTTCGGTCGCGCCCTGCACGGGACGCGCCTCGCCGTAGGCAGGATCCTTGGCAACACCGTGGGCGATAAAGTTAACAGCATCGTACCGCGTCATGTCCTGTTCCTGCAGGAAATATGCGGCGTTGCTTTCGCGTTCGGCAAAGATGGCCACCAACACATTTGCGCCGGTCACTTCTGTGCGGCCAGAAGACTGCACATGGATCGCTGCCCTCTGGATGACGCGTTGGAACGCGGCAGTGGGGACGGCTTCCGAGCCTTCGATGTCGGTCACGAGGTTCGCCAGATCCTCGTCGATGAACTCGACCAGCGTTGTCCGAAGCTCTTCGGTGTCGACCGAACAGGCTTTCATCACGCGTGCTGCGTCGGGCTCATCAATGAGGGCCAGCAACAAATGCTCAAGCGTTGCGAATTCGTGGCTGCGCGAATTGGCAAGCGCGAGCGCGGAATGAATGGCCTGCTCAAGGGTGTTCGAGAATGAAGGCACGGTTGTGCTCCTCTTGTCTGCGCTGGTTCATGAGGACCAGCATTGCCTCTTACTATTAAAGTTTGGTCGAATATGGCCCGGCTTCAAGTTTTTTCTGCCTGATGTCTCGTCACAATTGCGACCAAACCCGCAACATGACGTGAATTTCCTCAGAAGTTGTCCTTGCGCTTGCGGATTTCAGCAAAGACCTCGGCATCCGGGGCACCTGCCATTCCCAACGCCTCTTTGACCTCGGGTCGTGAGGCCCGGAGAAAAGGATTGGTTTCCAACTCAAGGGAAAGGGATACTTGCGCCGTAGGCTGCCCATCAGCCCGGGCCTGTTCGACCGCTTCAACTCTTGATTTAAGCGCCGCGTTTCCCGGTTCAATGGTCAATGCGAATTTCGCATTGCCCGTCGTATATTCATGTCCCGAATAGACCATTGTTTCCGGCGGAAGCGCGGCAAGCTTGCTGAGCGTTTCCCACATCATGTCCATGGTTCCTTCGAAGACACGACCGCAACCCAATGCCATCAGGCTGTCGGCCGTGAAAACCGCCCCGCCTTTGGGATAGTAATAGGCCACATGACCCAACGTGTGGCCCGGTACGGCGATCACTTGCATTTCGCCATCTCCGGTGCCGCCTGACATGCCATCCGGAAGAGCCATGTCCAAAGGTGGCAGTTTTGCTTCCTCGGCTTTGGGCCCCATTACCATGCAGCTATATTTCTCACGCAGCTCGGCCACGCCGCCTACATGATCGTGATGGTGATGGGTCAGCATGATCACCCCTGGTGTCCAACCCCTTTCGTCCAGCGCTGCGATGATGGGCGCGGCTTCGGGCGCGTCGATTACCGCAACGCCGTCTGGCCCGTTGACGAGGTAAGCGTAGTTGTCGGAAAGACAGGGAACGGTGACGATGTCGAGAGGCATGGCTTTTCCTTGCGGGCTTTGTCAGACTGTTTGCAGTCAACCGCATCGAGGCCGCCTCTGCAATGCATCTGGACGTGCAAACCCTTAGAGATTTCTATTACCGCAGCGCTTTGGGGCGCGCGGCCCAAAAGGTGATCCGGGATCAGGTGCAGGCTTTTTGGCCGGATGAAGCAGGCAGAACTGTTGCAGGCTACGGCTTTGCAGTGCCGCTTTTGCGCCCATACATCGGCAGCGCACGCCGGGTAATCGGCCTGATGCCCGCGCCACAGGGGGTTATGCCGTGGCCGGCAGGTATGCCGAACGTGTCGGTGCTATGCGAAGAAACCCGGTGGCCCATCGAAACCGGGCATATCGACCGTCTGGTGCTGATGCATGGGCTCGAAACATCCGAAAGCCCATCCGAGTTGCTGGATGAATGCTATCGCGTTCTGGGTCCGGGTGGTCAGGCCCTGTTCATCCTGCCAAATCGCTCTGGGCTATGGGTCCGGTCGGACGCGACGCCCTTTGGTTACGGGCGTCCCTATTCGGTCAGCCAGCTCGAAACACAGCTTAAGCGGCATGATTTTGTCCCGCAGGATCACGTGTCCGTGCTGTATCAACCGCCGTCCAACAGACGGTTCTGGATGAAGACGGCGCCCTTCTGGGAAAAAACGGGCCGGTCGATTCCGGCGGTCATGGCAGGCGGGGTAATGATGGTGCTGGCGTCAAAAAAACACCCGCCATCCCGCCGGCGGATAGGAGAAACGGCGCGCGTCTTGAACCCGTTGGAGGTTCTCAGGCCCCAGCCTGCCGGCAAAGCCAAGCCGGTATGACGCCGTCGCGAATGGGCTGCGCATCAGTGGGCCAGTATCTGTTGAGCAAATGGCCTGAACCTTATCGGTCATTGTCGAATCGTGTTCGCTGCCTGTGATGGCACAGGGAAGACCAGCCAACATCATCCCCAAAATGCAAAACCCCTATTTCATCCAAGTTAACGTCAACACGTTACGTGACGATCAACTCTAGCGAAAATTGATCAGAGATTGACGCGCCATTTGCAAATCGGGGACAAAGTGAAATGTAAAGCATAGTTGCTGCCGAAATTTGGTCACCAATGCGGCTGGGCGAAGCGTCAGATGCACTGCTATGGGCTCATCGGAGCTGATACCCTGATTTTTTGCGACTTCAGCCGATTTTCGGGCATGTATTTCCAAATGTGGGGCGCGCGACTCGTGCGAAAGCCCCAAAAATTGGCTGAATTATTCACCTATTTCGGTGTGCAGATGGTCGCACTTTGCGCAAGTGATTGAAAACATAGGGTTTCATTGAAAAGCTAAACTTTGGTTAGTATGTTGCGACGTTGGGTAGGCTCTGCTACATCCGCCACGATTTATATGCCTTGGACGTTCCGGGGCAGGGACAGCCCTCGGGCGCCCGGGCAACCGGATGCGCTACGGGGGCAGTATATCGGAAGGGTGGACGTGTCTGAATCAGCTTCGATTTCCTCCGGCATCGCCGAACGCTATGCCACCGCGGTCTTTGGGATCGTGAAAGAGGCCAAAAACCTTGCCAAGCTCGAATCCAATCTTGATGACCTGACGGCGGCCCTCGCAGACAGCGCAGACCTGCGCGACCTGCTGACCTCCCCGGTCTATTCGCGCGAAGCACAAGAGGCGGCAATCACAGCCGTCGCCAAGAAAATGAAACTCATCCCGTCAATGCAGAACGTGCTGGGCCTGATGGCTCAAAAGCGCCGTCTGTTCGTAGTGCCACATATGGTGACACGCCTGCGCGAGATGATTGCCGAAGAAAAAGGCGAAGTGACTGCAGATGTCGTATCGGCCAAAGCGCTGACCGCAACACAGTCCAAGAAACTTGCCGAAACGCTCAAGGCCAAGGTTGGCTCAGACGTTAAGATCAATGCGACCGTCGATGAAAGCCTCATTGGCGGTCTTGTCGTAAAGATGGGCTCGAAGATGATCGATACCTCGATCCGCTCCAAGCTCGACTCCCTCCAGAATGCAATGAAAGAGGTCGGATAAATGGGTATCCAAGCAGCCGAAATTTCTGCGATCCTTAAGGAGCAGATCAAGAACTTTGGCCAGGAGGCCGAAGTCGCCGAGGTAGGCCGTGTGCTTTCCGTAGGTGACGGGATCGCCCGTGTGCACGGTCTCGACAATATTCAGGCCGGCGAAATGGTCGAATTCCCGGGTGGCATTCAGGGCATGGCTCTGAACCTGGAAACAGACAACGTCGGTATCGTTATCTTTGGTTCTGACCGGGACATCAAAGAAGGCGACACAGTCAAGCGTACAAACGCAATTGTGGACGTTCCTGTTGGCCCCGAACTTCTGGGTCGCGTTGTGGACGGTCTGGGCAACCCGCTTGATGGCAAGGGCCCGATCAAAGCGTCTGGCCGTTCGATTGCGGACGTAAAAGCTCCGGGCATCATCCCGCGTAAATCGGTTCACGAACCGATGGCGACTGGCCTCAAGGCCGTTGATGCGATGATCCCGATTGGCCGTGGCCAGCGAGAGCTGATCATTGGTGACCGTCAGACCGGCAAAACAGCCGTTGCTCTGGACGCGATCCTGAACCAGAAAACATACAACGACGCCGCTGGCGACGATGACAGCAAAAAACTGTACTGCGTTTACGTGGCCGTTGGTCAGAAGCGTTCGACAGTTGCACAGCTGGTGAAGAAGCTCGAAGAAACCGGTGCGATCGAATACTCGATCGTTGTGGCCGCGACTGCGTCCGACCCGGCGCCTATGCAGTTCCTGGCACCCTACGCCGCGACGTCGATGGCCGAGTACTTCCGCGACAATGGCAAGCACGCGCTGATCATCTATGATGACCTGTCCAAGCAGGCCGTTTCCTACCGTCAGATGTCCCTGCTGCTCCGCCGCCCACCCGGCCGTGAAGCTTACCCAGGTGACGTTTTCTACCTCCACTCGCGTCTGCTGGAACGTTCGGCCAAGCTGAACGAAGACAACGGCGCAGGCTCGCTGACGGCTCTGCCGATCATCGAAACTCAGGGTGGTGACGTTTCGGCGTTTATTCCAACCAACGTGATTTCGATCA